>DUMQ01000060.1 GCA_012839815.1 Bacillota bacterium
CCCAGGACTTACGGTGTTGCGTTCCGGGGACGGCGCGCTTGCGGCGCGCCTCCGTTGAAATTTGGCGCGAGGGCCTTGCCAAATTTCAAAAGGCCCCGTCACGCAAGCACCGTAAGTCCTGGAAAAAGGGCGATAATCTTCGAACTTACACTTAGCCGCCTCCGCCTGGCGGAGAGATACGGGATACCCCGGCCACTGTGCGGCACTGGTAGCTGTCACCTGCGAAAGGTCCGGGTATTTTTGCGCACCAACTTAGTAATTATTAGGATAGCCTTTAGGGGGCGGTGGCTTTTATATAGGCATTGCCAGGTAATGCCCTCACCGACCCGTCAACCTCGAGCGCGATAAGCGACGCGCTCACGAGGGAAGCATCGATGCCTGCCCTTTGAGCTATCTCATCTACCACAAGAGGCTCATCCCCCAGGACTTGAAATACCCGACTTGCGACCGGCCCAAGCCTTCCCGGGGAAGCCTCCACCCCGTCAACCCCTGACGACACCGTAACCCGACCGCTTGCCGGCAGGTCAAATAAGGTAACCGGCTCAAGGTTGAGGCCGAGCTCGCTCAAGATATCACCCACCTCCTCTACCAGGGCGGCTCCCTCCTTCAGGAGCCTGTGCGGGCCCTTCGAGGTCTCCCTCCGTATATCCCCCGGCACCGCGAAAACCTGGCGCCCCTGCTCAAGGGCAAAATCAGCCGTTATTAGGGCCCCACTCCTGAGCCCGGCTTCCACCACCACCGTCCCCAGGGAAAGCCCGCTTATAACCCTGTTCCGGGCGGGAAAGTTAACCGCAAGAGGTCTCATTCCGAATGGAAACTCGCTTACGACCGCGCCCGAACCTACTATGTCGCACATTAGCTTGATGTTCTCCTGAGGGTAACAAATGTCCACCCCGCACCCGAGCACAGCTATCGTCCGCCCCCCGGCCTTCAGCGCACCCCTGTGAGCGGCGGAATCGATCCCGCGAGCCATGCCGCTCACGACCGTTATTCCCCGCCGCGCAAGCTCATAGCCGAGCCGTTCGGCAACGCATACCCCGTACGGTGTGGGCCTCCGGCACCCGACCACCGCAACCGCCAGGCTGTCCTGCGGTGCGAGAGAACCCCTTATATACAAAACAGGCGGAGGGTCATATATCTGCGTGAGGAGCTTTGGATAGGCTTCTTCCCCGAGTGTAAGGATGCTAACACCGAGCGCAGCGGCCCTATCAAGCTCTCCTTCAATATCTACCTTGCCGCGACGTTCAATGATCTGGGAGGCGACCCCATCCCCGATATTGGGGACCCGTCTCAACTCCTCAAAGGAGGCATACCACGCAGCCTCGGCCGAGCCAAAGTAAGTTACCAGCGCATGAAGCCGGGCGCTTCCTATCCCTTGAACCATATTCCATGCAATCCAGTACTTACGGTCACGGGCATCTTCCAAGATCCATCCCCCCAACCATAGTCCCCGCGCGGTTCTGTAGATCTCTCTACTATCTGGTCGGCCCATCCAGTCGGCCCGGCAACGTTTAGTTGGTCCGTGTTATACTTCAACATCCAACCTGTGTATCCTTCCGATTCATTGAATTTCATCTTACCTTTATTACATTTAATTCATTTGATGGAAGGATATTACATAAAAACATAGAATATTCCACAGGTGAATTATGGAAACGGAGACCGAAAGCTATGACAGCATCTTCAAAAAACCTCGGCGCGCAAGGCGAGGAGCTTGCAGCGCGTTATCTTTCAGCATGCGGCTACGTGATCCTGGAACGCAACTACCGTTCGCCGGGCGGGGAGATCGACATTATAGCACAGGACGGGGCTGCGACTTGTTTTATTGAGGTAAAGACCAGGAGAAGCCTTGCTTACGGACAACCGGGGGAGCATATAACCCGGGAGAAGCGCCGGAGGATTATACGATCGGCGATATCATATTTATCAAAGCGCGGGGCAGCCGCGGCAACCCGTGCGTGCAGGTTCGACGTGGTATACGTGATTTTCGACGGGGCAACGCCGGGGGATGAGCCGCGTATCGAGCTGGTCCGCAACGCTTTTACCCTATGACGGCTATATGCTAACACGATGGTAGGTCGGCGCGCCTCTCTTCCCCGGCTGACGCGGCTATAGGTGGGGGACCGCTCCGTAACCTCCGGCCGAGGGCTATCGGCCGGGGATTAGAGGCCGCATGGCGAAAAGAGGGTGCACCGACCTTGCGCGTGACTATCCGTAACACGAGCATCGCACTATCACGTAACAGAGCCCCGGGCAGGAACTCCAGGATGCTGGAAGGGAGAGAGTATAAATTGCTGGCGAAGACCTTTAGCGGCGCCGTCCTCGGGATAGAGGGCTACGTAGTCAGGATCGAAGTCGATATCGCCCAGGGGTTGCCCTGCTTCGAAATCGTCGGCCTGCCCGACACCGTAACCCGCGAATCCAAGGAACGCGTCAGGGCAGCCCTCAAGAATTCCGGGCAAGAATTTCCAATAAAGCGCATAACAGTTAACCTCGCGCCCGCGACAATCAGGAAAGAAGGCACCTGCTTCGACCTGCCAATCGCCATCGGGATCGTGGCGGCGTGCGGCGGCCTGCCTGAGGATGCCGTGTCAAGATACCTCATCGTTGGCGAGCTCTCTCTCGACGGGGAGCTTCGCGAAACAACGGGCATCCTCCCCATAGCCGAAATGGCGAGACGCGAGGGGTGGCGCGGGATCATCGTGCCCACCGGAAACGCGCGAGAAGCCGCAGTGATAGAGGGTATAGAGGTATATCCCTTCAGGCGCCTCGATGAAGTCCTGCGTTTCCTGGCAGGTGATCTGAGCGTGCCGGCCTTCCCCTCGATTCCTGGCCTGATCCGGGGCAGCACCGCGTCGAATACCCCGGACATCGACTCCGACGTGGACTTCAGCGATGTAAAGGGCCACCAGCACGCCAAGCGGGCCCTCGAAGTGGCCGTGGCAGGCGGGCATAACGTCCTCATGATAGGCCCCCCGGGATCGGGCAAAACCATGCTCGCAAGGCGCATACCAACCATTCTTCCCCCTCTTGAGAGGGATGAGGCGATCCAGGTCACCAAGATCTACAGCATAGCGGGCCTCATATCGCCCGACAGCGGGCTGGTTACAGCGAGACCATTCAGGGCGCCCCATCATACCGCATCCGATACGGGAATGATCGGCGGGGGCAAAGTCCCGCGGCCGGGAGAGATAAGCCTCGCCCACAGGGGGGTCCTCTTTCTGGATGAGCTCCCCGAATTTCGCAGGAACGTCCTGGAGTCCCTGCGCCAGCCCCTGGAAGACGGGGTGATAACCATATCGAGGGCCTCGGGATCCGTATGCTACCCGGCCCGTTTTACCCTTATCGCCACGTCCAACCCATGCCAATGCGGGTTCTTCGGGGATCCATCGAGACCCTGCACATGCAGCCCCCAGTCTGTGCGGCGTTACATGAGCAGGGTATCCGGCCCCCTGCTCGACAGGATCGATATGCACATCGAGGTGCCGCGTCTCACCCAGGAGGAGCTTATAAGCATGGGGCCGTGCGAGCCGTCGGCCTCTATTCGCGAGCGAGTAATGCAGGCGCGGTCCATCCAGGCTAAGCGATTCAGGAGGTCCGGGCCCGGGTCCCCGGTATGCAATGCCGAGATGGGAACCCACGACATAAAGGAATTTTGCATGATCACGAGGGACGGGGAGCTCCTCCTGGAGAATGCCATGACCAGGCTGAGGCTCAGCGGAAGGGCGTATTTCAGGATCCTGAAAGTAGCCCGAACGATAGCCGATCTTGCAGCATCTGACGTTATAAGGGTGGAGCATGTAGCGGAAGCTATACAATATCGTGCACTAGATCGAAAATGGTGGGATTAGAATATTTATGAACGAGGGAAAAGGACATCCGGTGGAAAGGGCACGGCCCGTAAGCTCTTAACGCATCTATATGCTCTTTTGTGCCATAACCCTTGTGTCTTGCAAAGCCGTATTGAGGGTAGCGCTTATCCAGGTCGATCATGATCCTGTCCCTGGTCACCTTTGCAATAATTGAGGCCGCTGCAATACAAGAACACCGGCCGTCGCCGCCAACAATCCCCTTCTGCGGCAGGGTGCACCCCGGTATATCGCGCCCGTCCACCAGGATATAATCAGGCCTTACACTCAGCTTTCTTATGGCTTCCCGCATAGCGAGAAAGGTGGCCTGGAGGATGTTGATTCTGTCTATGATATCGTGGGATACTATGCCCACACCCACGGCGACAGCAGACCCCTCTATTATCTCGTAGAGCGCTTCGCGCCTTTTCGGGGAAAGCTTTTTAGAATCATTGAGATACGGGATCTCAATCCCCCGGGGAAGGATCACCGCGGCAGCCACGACTGGCCCGGCAAGCGGACCCCGGCCGGCTTCATCCACGCCTGCTACGTTGACATAGCCACCCTGAAAGAGCTCCTCCTCGAGCTCACCCATATGTTGAAGCCTCTCTAATTCGTCACGTTCAAGATGCTCCCTGGCTTCATCCGGCGTCATGGCCTTGAGACGAAGGAGATTCAAGGGTAACCCTCCCGAGCCTGCCTTCGCGGAAGTCACGGATGACAAGGCGGGCGGCCCTGCTAATATCGGGGATGCCACCCGGGCCCAGGCAACCTCGCGCCCTGGCGATATCATGGAGCCCATCGATCCGGGTCCCGTAGCGGGATTCCAGAGTCCCGGGGGCGGACGCACCGAGCAAGGACAGGAGCTTCGAAGCGACTGGCTCGGGATCGAACCTCTCGTCGGGTACACACCCTATTGCACAAAGCCACGGCCAGGCCTGACCCCCTATATCGACGCCCTCTATCTCCATTATGCCCGGGGTGTCGAGGAGTTCCAGGCCCCTTCCCGCCACAACCCACTGGTGTCCCCGGGTGATCCCGGGCCTGTTCCCTGTACGTGCCCTTTTGCGCCCCGCTATCCGGTTCACCAGGGAAGACTTGCCTACATTTGGGAAACCAATCACAACCGCCCGGATGGCCCTTCGCCTCCGATGCCGTGCCTCCAGCTCATGAGCGATGCCTGACGCCACGACCTCGGCACGCCTGATGAGATCCGGTACCCCCAGGCCCGTCCGGGCATTTAGAGGGACGCATACAGCCCCCTTTTCCTCAAAAAAGCCCTTCCACACCCCGGTCTTTACAGGATCTGCTAGATCGATCTTGTTCAAAGCCAATATGAACTCCTTACCCCTGGCCACCTCTGCAATCCTGGGGTTGCTGGTACTCAACGGGGCCCTGGCATCGAGAACCTCTATGACCATATCGATTTCCCGGAGGACCCTCCGGATGCATTCAACGCCGGACATTTCAGCCACCCGGTTGAGTCGCGGCACCCGCTTGAATCGCAGCCCGGCGAACCAGCCCGATCCTGTTAAGCGGCCAGTAGATAACGAAAGCATGGCCGACCACATTGCTCAAAGGCACGAAACCAACATCGGCAAACCTCGAATCCTCGCTGTTATTCCGATTGTCCCCCAGGACGAATATGCGACCCTCCGGGACGACCTCGGGCCCATAGGCTCCATAAGTACGATCAAGGGTATAGGGTTCATCGAGCCTCGAACCATTCAAGAAAACCGCGCCGTCACGTATCTCGACCCTATCCCCTGGCACCCCGATAACCCTCTTGATGAACTTGCGTCGCGGGTCAAATGGATACCTGAAGACAACAATCTCGCCCCTGGCAGGCTCCCTGAAGCGATAGATGAACTTATTTACCAGGAGCCGCTCCCCGTTATGCAGCGTCGGTTCCATCGAGCTGCCCTGGACCACAAAGGACTGGGCGATAAATGTAATTATGAACGCTGCCAGGACGACCGCTATCACAAACGCCTGGAGGTACTCCATAATTTCGGCCCTAACCTTGGCTGAGACCGCCGGAGCCCCGGAAGGTGAAGGCGGGTCGTCACGTCTCCCCTTCGTCGCAGGTCCCTCGTCCTTATGGGTTAATTCGGCCATTCTCGTTCCCCCTTGCCTGTGCGAGCCTGTGAATGAAGCCTGACCCACCCTTTTCTCCTACGGCCGGCCAACTAACCGCGACGCTCTTGCTTTACGCGGGCCGCCTTGCCAAGGCGACTTCTCAGGTAATAAAGCTTGGCGCGCCTGACGCGCCCCTCCCTTACAACCTCGATCTTATCGATCTTTGGTGAATGAAGGGGGAAGCACCTCTCGACGCCGATACCTTGCGAGACTTTCCTGACGGTGAACGTCTCGCCCAGGCCTCCACCCCGCCGGCTTATGACCGTGCCCTCAAATACCTGGATGCGCTCGCGGCCGCCTTCAACTACCTTTACATAAACCCGCACCACGTCGCCAGGCTTAAATGATGGGATATCCTGTTTCATATATTCCTGTTCCAGAGCATTGATAATATTCATCGAATGATCTCCTCCCGATAAGCGAGATTATATCATATCGGAGGGCTTTACACAATTCTCCTCCTCGATCTCCTTGAGCAGCCTAAGATCTGTGGAGTCGAGATTGGCCTTGCGCAGGAGATCGGGCCGCCTTAAAAGGGTGCGGCGCAAAGCCTCTTTTCGCCTCCACAGGCGAACCTTCTCATGATCACCGCTCAAGAGCACTTCCGGCACCTTCATGCCCCTGAAATCCCGCGGCCGTGTATACTGGGGAAAGTCCAGGAGATAGTTGTAGAAGGAATCCTCTACGGCGGATTCTTCCTCCTTGAGAACCCCCGGGATCATGCGAGCAACGGCATCGATGACGACCATGGCGGGCAATTCCCCGCCCGTAAGGACATAATCACCTATCGATATCTCATCATCTACGAGATGCTCCCGGACCCGCTCATCAACACCCTCATAGTGGCCACAGATAAAGAGCAAGGCCGGCCTGGCAGCGAGCTCCCTGGCCAGGTCCTGATTAAACGTCCGGCCCTGGGGGCACATGAGGATAACGTAAGGTTCCTCGAACCCGAGGGCGGATAGCTCATCCTTGACGTGTTCCACCCCTTTAAATATGGGCTCTGGCTTCATCAACATGCCAACGCCGCCCCCGAAGGGATAATCATCTGTGACCTTATGTTTATCCTCTGCAAAATCCCTTATATTGTGCAGGTGTATTGCGATGATACCCCTCTCCTGCGCCCGCTTTAGCATGCTCTCTGAGAGGGGCCCTTTAAACATCTCGGGGAAAATAGTCAAGATATCGATCCTCATCGCATCGCGTCCTTGCATCATGCTCCCGGTCCATGTGCGCTTATATAAGCCCCTTACGGGGCTCTATAACCATCCTCTTTCCCGCGATGTCAATATCCTTTACGATGTCCCGCGTGGCAGGGACCAGGATCTCACGCCCGCGCCCGGCTTCCTCATCTGCCCGCACAATATATACGTCGTTGGCTTCCCCCGTCATTACCTCTGCAACCCGGCCGATACGCTCCCCCGTGGTAAGGAGTACATCAAGGCCGATGATATCATGGATGAAATAACGGCCGGGCGGGAGCCGGACGGCCTGCTCATGAGGGACATATATAGCCAGGCCGCGAAGGCGGCCAGCCTCATCAATACTTGATATCCCCGCAAATTTGACCAGGATGAACCGCTTGTGTAGCCTTGTGCTCTCGATCTCAAGCTCCCGTGTGCTTTCCGGGTCCGGCCCAACCCAGACGCGCTCCAGACCTATAAAACGCTCCGGGAAGTCGGTGAAGGGCATGACGCGCACCTCACCTTTGATCCCCTGAGGGGCCGTGATCCGGCCGATCTGTATAAACCGGTCAACCACCTTCCCCATCAGCCTCCGGGATATTGCCTTCGCGAATCTCAGCCACTATCCCGTCCTTCACAATGATCTCCGTGGCCATGATCTTTCTTAGATCATCGCCGATACCGATATCCACAAGGCCCTCAACGACCCCCTGAGTTACCTCCTGGCCGATTTCCCACTTTGCAACCTCTTGGGCCTCAGCTAGCAGCCGCTCACGGGCTTCCCGCCGTTTTTCCCTCTCGCTCTCGATCTGGCTTCTTGCCGATATGACCTGTTGCGGGCTCTGCTTTTCGAGATCGGCGAGGAAGCGTTTAGCTTGAAATTCCATCTGTTTCAATTGCAGGTCGATCTCGTTTATGGATTCCTCAAGGCTAGCGAGCATGGCAGCTTTGAACGTCTCCGTCACGATCACCTTGACCGTGACAGGCCGCTTTATCGTGACACGAGCCACCAACTTCGCCTCCCCGGGGTAAACACGTCAGACAATCTCTACCGTCACCCGTTTCCCTTCTCTGGTTGCAGCTGCCTTTACCAAAGTACGGATAGCCTTGGCGGTCCTGCCCTGCTTCCCGATGACCTTGCCCATGTCGGCAGGAGCTACCCGCAACTCCAGGACGGTACCTTTTTCGTCGTCCACCTCGTCGACCCTAACCTGGGAAGGATCATCCACAAGCGCTCTGGCAATGAACTCGACTAATTCCTTCACGATAGCACCCCCCGTGCTCGAAACAGCACAGGCCTTTTCCTTCTTCACTTCCCTGCGCTCGCCTTGAACTTCTCCATCACACCCGCCTTTGTAAGCAGGTATTTCACCGTATCGGAGGGTTGAGCGCCCTGCCTGAGCCATTTCAGTGCCTTTTCCTCATTGATCTTTAGCTCTACGGGCTCCCGGGTGGGATTGTAGTATCCTATGATTTCAATATGGCGCCCGTCCCTGGGGTACCTGGAATCCGCCACTACAACCCTATATGATGGCTGCTTCTTCGCCCCGGTCCTGGTTAACCTGATCGTGGTTGCCACAGCGTCACCTCCTTTCGCATGACCCCGCCGCAGACGGCGGCGGGTTTCCAATAACCTACCTGAAGAACGGCAACGATAAACCACCCCGTCTGGCGCCCCTCTCAATGGCTCCTGCCTGCTTCATTAATTTCCTCACCTGTTCAAATTGCTTGAGGAGCGCATTCACGTCCTGGATCTTCGTGCCACTTCCCTTTGCGATTCGCCGCCTCCGGCTACCGTCTATGATGGATGGATTCCGCCGCTCCGCAGGCGTCATCGAGTTTATGATAGCTTCGATGCGGCTGAATTCCTTCTCATCAACCTTCAAGCCCTTCAGCGCCTTCGAGCTCCCGAGGCCCGGTATCATGGATATGAGCTCATCAAGCGGCCCCATCTTACGCACCTGGCGTAGCTGCACGATGAAGTCCTCAAAATTGAAATCCGAGGCTCCAAGCCGCTCCTGGAGCTTCTTTGCCTCGCGCACATCCATCGCCGCCTCGGCCTTCTCGATAAGGCTGAGGATATCCCCCATGCCGAGGATCCGCGAAGCCATCCGGTCGGGGTGGAACGGTTCTAAAGCAGAAGCCTTTTCCCCGACCCCCACAAACTTGATGGGCTTCCCCGTTACCGCCTTGACCGAGAGGGCCGCGCCACCGCGCGCATCGCCATCGAGCTTTGTGAGGATAATGCCGTCAAGACCAAGTCGCTCATTGAAGCTCGAGGCAACATTAACAGCGTCCTGGCCAGTCATGGCATCAACGACAAGTAATATCTCGTGGGGGTTTACGGCTGCCTTTATATCGGCAAGCTCAGCCATGAGCTCTTCATCGATGTGGAGGCGCCCCGCTGTATCTATTATTACAACATCGCACCCCCGGGATGAGGCGCCCGATACGGCTGCCCTGGCTATCTTGACCGGGGATTCCCTCTCACCCATGGCGAATACCGGGACACCGACGCCCTCGCCCAGGACCTGGAGCTGCTTGACCGCGGCCGGCCTTTGAGTATCTGCCGCCACGAGGAGAGGCTTCCGGCCCTGGCCCTTGAGGTAGTTGGCCAGCTTCGACGCGGTGGTTGTCTTCCCTGAACCCTGGAGCCCGACGAGCATTATTACGGTAGGAGGATGAGGGGCGAAGTTGACCTTTGCCTGGCTTCCGCCCATAAGGTTAATAAGCTCATTGTGAACGATTTTGATCACAAGCTGTCCGGGCGTAAGGCTGGATAAGACCTCTTGCCCTATGGCCTTATCCTTGACGCTTGTTATAAAACTCTTCACGACTTTAAAATTGACATCTGCCTCGAGAAGCGCCAGCCTGACCTCGCGGAGCGCTTCGTCGACATCCTTTTCGGTAAGCTTCCCCTTGCCCCTGAGCCTCTTGAAGGTTTCCTGGAGCTTGTAAGTCAGGCTCTCAAACATTCCATCCTCACCCCACTTTCCTCCAAACACTCACTTTCCTCTCTCAAACATCGCTAGTATACAACGATTGGCGGCATCATGTCAATCCTGGCCTTGGCCCTCACCCTTCACCCATCCCGGCGAAAAGAGCCTCAACGAACTCTCGCGGGGCGAAATCTCGCAGGTCATCAAGGCCCTCGCCTATCCCTATGAGCTTAACAGGGACACCGAGCTCGTCCCTGATGGAGATGATAACACCGCCCTTGGCGGTCCCGTCGAGCTTCGTTAAGGCGATACCGGTTACGCCAACGGCGTCCGTAAATATCCTGGCCTGCGCGATAGCGTTCTGGCCGGCTGTGGCATCGAGGGTCAAAAGCACCTCATGTGGCGCTCCCGGGATCTCCCTGTTTATGACCCTCCGGACCTTTTTGAGTTCCTCCATGAGATTGGATTTCGTGTGGAGCCTTCCCGCCGTGTCTATTATCAAGACATCGGCCCCACGGGATTTCGCCGCCTGGATAGCATCATATGCGACTGCAGCAGGATCGGAACCCTCCTGGTGCCTGATCACCTCAGCGCCTGCACGATTTCCCCATATCTCAAGCTGCTCTATTGCGGCCGCCCTGAAGGTATCAGCGGCTCCGAGGATAACGCGCTTCCCCTCCTGCCTGAGCTTATAGGCGAGCTTGCCCGCCGTAGTGGTCTTGCCCGTCCCGTTTACCCCGACCACCATTATCACGGTAGTTGTCCCTGGAGCGAGGGTCAGGCCCCCGGGCTCCTCCTGGCCGAGTTCTGCGGCAAGCTCACTCTTGAGGAGCTCAATCAGGGCGTCCGGTGAGACTATCCTCATCTCGCGGGCGTTTTCGCGTAGCCTCTCAAGAATCCTTTCTGTTGTTTTAACCCCGACATCTGCCTCGATTAATACCTCTTCGATCTCGGAAATCAAGGCATCATCTACCTTATCTTTTCCTCTCACTATGATCTGTATTCGACCGACCAGCCCGTCGCGCGTCTTCGCTAAACCCTGTTTTAAACGGGAAAAGAGATTCAAGTTTAAACCCTTCAACTTGCCTTATCCTCCAGACTGAGCGATATAAGCTTGGAGATTCCTGATTTCTCCATCGTAACCCCGTATAAAATATTGGCAGCCTCCATGGTCCCTCTCCTGTGCGTTACCACGATAAATTGACAATCCCTTGCAAATTTGCGGAGCAACTCAACAAACCTACCGATATTAACCTCATCGAGGGCCGCATCGATCTCGTCCAGGACGCAAAATGGGCTCGGCCTGACCTTGAGGATTGCGAAGATAACCGCTATGGCCGTGAGCGCCTTCTCCCCGCCCGACAGGAGGGATATGCTCTGGAGCCGCTTGCCGGGCGGCTGGGCGACCACGTCTATGCCTGTCTCCAGTGGATTACCGGCGTCCTGCATAACGAGATCGGCATATCCCCCTCCGAATAATTCCGAGAAGATCCTGGCAAATTCATCCTTTATCGCCCCAAAGACCTTCAAGAACTGCCGCCCCGCTGCATCCTCCACCATCCCCATAAGCTTGTCCACGCTATCCAGGGCCGAAACAAGATCATCATATTGCGCCCGGAGGGACTCATACCTCGAACTCACCGAGGCATATTCCTCTATAGCATCGAGGCTCACAGGGCCCAACCCTTCTATAGCGCCCCTGAGGTGGCGGAGCCGCTCCAGGATGGCATCCCGTTCCCCTGGATCAAGCCTTATCACAGGGATAGCGTCTCCAACAAGGCCGTAATCGATGCGCAATCTCTCCCCGAGCTGCTCCATCGCCACTGATAACCTTGCCTCATCGACCTCGACCTTATGAAGCTCCTCCATGACCTGGGCCAGCCTGTCTTGAAGGGATTGCATCCCGGCCTGGAGGCTGCTCACCTCCGAGGCCATCTCGCGCCGCTCGCGCTTCAAGTCATCCAGGGCCTTCCCGAGCTCATCCCGCCTGGCCTCAAGCTCCCTGATGGCATCGGTGTTTTTCCTGAGGATATCCTTAAGCCCTTCCTCCCTGGCTCGAAGGCGCGAAACCTCTTGAGTCTTCGCGCTGATAACCTCGGCCAAATCAGATGCGTCATGTTCGAGCCTGGAACGTGATTCCAGGAGCGAACTCTCCTCCTGCCGGAGGGCGGCCAACTCAACCTTGATATCCGTTATCTCCGCTGATAATGCCTCGCGCCGGGCCTCAAGCCTGCGCTGTTGCTCACTCATCTCCGAGACTGCGCGCTCGAGGTCCCGGTTCTCTTCGGCCAGCCGGCTGAGCCGCGCCTCGAGTTCAGCCCTCTGACCAGCGTGATCGCTCATCGTTGCCTCGAGCTCGCGCTCATCAGCCAGGATGGCCTCAAGTTGTCGCTCGATCTTTAGCTTATCCCCTGTAAGCTGGCGCAGCTCGGCTTCACCGGCCGAAAGCTCCACCTCCCTACGTTTAAGCTCCGCCTCCAGCCCGGCCAGCTCCCTGTTCAAAGAATCATAACCCCTGCGCACCTGATCGAGGGCATCATCGACGCGGCTTAGCTCAAGCTTTATGTCCTCCACCTCGCGGCGCGCGGCCTCTATCTCAGTACGCCTTGCCACCAGGCCGGGCAGAGCCTTTTCGACCTGGCTCCCCCCTGTTATGGCCCCCCCAGGGTGGATCATATCCCCATCCAGAGTCACGATCCTGATAGCAGAGGCCATAGCTCGTGACAAGCGTATCCCGGCCTCGAGGTTCGTCGTAACCACAATCCTGCCTAGCAGGTACTCGATGGCCTTCCTGTAAACCGGATCATAGCTTATGAGATCGGATGCCAGACCGAGCACCCCATCGGCCCCGAGGAGATCGCGCCGGATGTCGTTCAAATTTGGCGGCCTTAACATATCAAGCGGCAGGAAGGTCGCCCTGCCTGATCCGGTCCTCTTCAAAAATTCAACCGCTGCCTCAGCGTCCTTATGGGATCGCGTTACGATATTCTCGGCTCCCCGGCCCAACGCGACCTCTATAGCTGTGACGTATCGCCCGGGAACATCTATGATGGATGCAACGACGCCGAGCACCCCGGCGATGAGTCCCTTGCCGGCGGCATCCAGGACGGCCCTGGCGCCCCTGCTGTAGCCGGCATGCGCATTCTCCAGATCGGACAAGGCCTTGATGTGGGAATTCTTTGTATGTAACAGCTCAACAAGCTTATCGCGCTTCTGAGCCAGTTGCCGCATCTTCCCGGAAGACTGCTCGAGACCTGTTTTCAAAGCAGCAATCGCCTGCGATATTGACGCTATCCTGGCACGGCGCTCGGCAACCAGGGCCCCCCTGGCCTCGATATCGCCCACCACCCTTTTTAGCTCGCCCCCAAGCTGTTCCGCCTCAAGCCTCAAACGAGCCAAACGCCTCGAATTCGCCTCATCCAGCGATGCCATCGCGGCAAGACGGTTCTTCGTATCCGCGATGCTGCTCAGGAGCTCAATTACATCAGCTTTCGCCCGCTCCTCAGCCTCTCTGTCTCCCCGAACCTTCTCCCTTATCTCCTCATCCTCTTCCTCTTTTTCCGAAAGCATGCGCGTGAGTTCATCCCTGCGTTGCCTCAAAGTTTCGAGCCTCTTCTGTATCTTTAAGAGCTCATCGTGAAGGCTATCCAGCCGCCTGCGATCAGTTTCAATCGAAACCGATATCTGATCAGCCTGTTCCCGGCCGCTCTCCAGTCGCTGGCGGGCCAGGTCAGCCTCGGACTTACATCTTTCGATGCGGCTCAAGGTCTCCGAAAGAGATTCTTCATGAATATCCCTTCTTAGATTGCACTCGGCAAGCCCCGCGTTGAGCTTATCCAGCTTGCAAGCCAGCTCCTGCCTTTGTGCCCGGAGTTTCTCACTCTCCAGGGCGCGCTCTTCCCTGAGGGACCTCAACCTGTCCAGCTCATCCCGGTTCAGGATGAAGTCGCTGGAATAGAGCTTGACCTCCAAGTCCCTCAACTCTGAAGCATAAACCCTGTATCGCTCCGCGTTCCGAGCTTTTTCAGCGAGGGGCCCAAGCTGGCGATAGAGTTCATTAAGGATGTCCTGGACCCGCAGGAGGTTTCCCTTTACGCTCTCAAGCCGCTTCAAAGCCTCCTGCTTGCGGAGTTTGTACTTGCTTATCCCTGAGGCTTCCTCGAAAATAGCGCGTCTATCCTCAGCTTTCAGGCTGAGGATAGAGTCGATGCGACCCTGCTCTATAATGGAATAACCTTCCCTGCCCACGCCGGTCCCGGCGAACAGTTCAACGATATCTTTCAGGCGGCATGGAACCTTATTGATGAAATACTCTCCTTCCCCGGACCGGAATACGCGCCGCGAGATAGCCAGCTCATGAAAGTCAAAAGGAAGGGCCCCGTCGGAGTTGTCGAGCGTAAGCGTAACCTCCGCCATCCCGAGGGGCCGCCTCCCGTCGCTCCCGACAAATATGACGTCCTCCATCCTGGAGCCGCGGAGCAGCTTGGCGCTCTGTTCGCCGAGAACCCATCGGATCGCATCGGATATGTTGCTCTTACCGCTACCGTTGGGACCCACTATCGCGGTGATGCCGGGTCCGAATTCAAGCTCCACTCTGTCGGCGAATGATTTAAATCCCGAGAGCTCTATCCGTTTAAGGTACAATTGCCAACCTCCCCGGCCCCCATCCTCGTTATACCTCCGGTAGTCATGTTACCTTTTTTCGACGCACCGCCGTAAAAATCCTTCTCCTTCTCTTACTTTACCGATTTGCACGTCTGCTCGCTCAAGCTACATGTCCACCTCCCCCAGCAGGATGCTCTTGCCATGTCATAAATCGGCCCGGGTCACCTGAGCGAGCAGGCTACTTACCCACGACCCCCGCGCCCCCCACATTTACCTCGAGGTAAAGGTCCCTGCGCTTGCGCACCTTTTGTGGTATCGATGGGTCAACCAGCGAGCCGTATTGCCTCAATATGCGCCCCAGCTTAAACCGGACCCGCGTCCTCGCGTTATCTACCGACTTCGCATCCACCCCTATCTTTCTCTCGATCTCGCCAAGCGTATAACCCTTCACGAGGAGCACGACAACAGCGTACTCCAAAAGCGAAAGGTGGTTCTTAAGCACTCGAAGCAGCTGCTCTCGCACCCACTGTTCTTCAACTACATCCTCGGGGTTGATCGACCCGCTTGATATAATATCAAGAATTGTCCTGGTCTCATCCTGGTCGATATACGAATGAAGGGAAATGGACCCCAGGAGGGGCTTGTGTTTGCTGTTGTTCTGGCGCCTTATCCAGTTATATATCTTCCGGATTATACATATATAAGCAAAGGAGCTAAACTTCACGCCGCGCTGGTTGACGTCATATTCCCTGATTGCGTCCAGGAGGCCTATCATCCCCTCCTGGACCATATCTTCTTGATCTTCGATATTATAGGGATAGAGGGTTCGCACTATGTGTCTTACCATGGGTATATATTTCCTGACAAGATCCTCCGTCGCTGCCTCATCCCCGGATCGTGCGCAGTTCAACAGGTACAAATCCTGCTCCTGATTGCCTGAAGCCATAACCCGTCACCCTCCCTGAGGCCCCATAGGTGTCCAAGCTGATCGTTCGATAAATGTATATTGCAACTTAGTAGAGAATATTCTTATCAATAGGTTACAGCTTGTTCGAAACTGGCCAGGCTCGACGGGTGTAAGCAACAAAAAACCTGTCCGTCCAGGCCCCCGGAAGAACAGGCAGTGCGATAGAGCCAGATATCAAAATCGGACTAACCGGTCAACCAGTTATTCATTAATAATAGTCGATTCACAGGATCAAATGTCCGGCGATCACCTCGGTTCAACGATAAACTTTATCGCTGTTCTCTCTTCACCATCGATTTGGATCTCGGCAAACGCTGGGATTGCGATCAAATCGATACCGTTAGGGGCTACAAATCCTCTCGTAATTGCAATCGCCTTTACTGCCTGGTTCACAGCTCCCGCCCCCACCGCCTGCACTTCGGCCGATCCCTTCTCCCTGAGCACGGCAGCAAGAGCGCCCGCCACCGACTTGGGTTTTGATTGTGCTGATACTTTTAGGACCTCCACGCATGGATTCCTCCCCTTGACGATCTAAAAGGCAGCTAAAACTGGAAATAATAGCAGAGCGGAACGCGTTCTTGCAAATAAGTATATTCAACACTTTGCCAAAAAATCCTTCACTATACAGAATTTCTCGTTATTTCGATCAATCTTCCCCGGCTCCTTTGATGGCTATCCTGTGTCAGGCTGAGTTCTTAAACATCGCTATTCTCCTATTTATGGAATCCATGGTAGCCCTGGCTATCGCCTCTGATTCGGCCGCATCTACCAGGGCGCTCCCTACCAGGACCTCCTCACCGACGGGAGAGAGGGCGGAAACTGATACGATGACGACCTTCCGGCCTGAGATCGTGGTGACAATGAGTTCATCTAAAACGAGAGAAATCTTCGAACGCAAAAACGCTTCCACTGCCCCGAGGGTCGCCATCGCCACGAGCCTGCGGTTATTGCCGGATGAAGCCCCACCTGCCGCTCTCCCGAGATAGACCTTGTCTTCCAGCTCAAGCTCAACCTCGGCCTCGGAGGTCAACCCCGTCACCGAAAGATCGACCTTTTTGATCTTGAGCCTCCTCTCAAACGAGGCTTGCCGTTCCTGTTCGGGTTCGTCCCGAACCTGAGCGATGCCTATCTTCTTGTGATCTACACGGATCCCCCAGCCAGCCATCAAAGAGCTTTCTATATCCCTGATGATCTGTTTTGGGGGCCTTGAGGGGTTTGCCAGTCCATGGATCTCTGTTATCCGCCTGTCGGCATCGACAACGATACGGACTGACTCTACGCCGGGAAGCTGAGAAAGTACGCCCTCAATCTCGTGAATATCTATATTCCCGGGAACAAAACCTACACCACCGGGTGTTGCCTTCGCCGGCACCGCACTTCACCCCTTCCTTCCTGTGAACCTTCCCTCCGGGCTGACCACACGTAACGCAGCCCTGGCAGCCGACCTTTGAGCCTCCTTCTTCGTCTTCCCCTCGCCAACTCCCAGGACCTGACCGTCGAAAACAACGGCAACACGGAATGTCTTATCATGAGCCGGACCAGACTCACTCACTACCTCATAGGTAGGTACACCCCTCGCCCGGCTCTGGAGTAACTCCTGGAGAACCACCTTATAATTCCCTTGACCACGATCTGCCATCGCCCTTTTGATCTCGACTCTTAGGTGCTTCAATGCCCATGCCCTCGCCGCTACAAACCCCTTATCAAGAAAGATCGCCCCCAGCACCGCCTCAAAGGCGTCGGCCAGGACTGAGCTTCGTCCTCTCCCCCCAATAGTCTCAAGGCTTTTCCCGATTCGGAGGAACCTCCCGATATCCAGTCTCGACGCAGCCGAGGCCAGGGACTCCCTGCTCACTATCTCGCCTGCAAGCGCCGACAGCTCCCCCTCGGCAAGCCCTGGTTGGCTTTTATAAAGCCAGGATGCGATAGCCAGCTTCAAGACAGCATCGCCGAGAAACTCCAGGCGCTCGTTTCCGCGGCCCGCATCTCCTTCGAATGAACTATGGGTAAACGCCTCGAGCAAGAGTTCTTTTCGCCTGAAGTTCACATGCAGGGTCTTCTCCGCATCACCAATATCATCCATGTTGCCCATGCTATTCCATGCTATCCCTCAAAATCATCCTCCGGATGCTCATTGTCAGGGATCGTTCCCCAATCAAGTATCAGGGGATCAAAGGTTATTCCTCAAACCTCTTGAAAACTATAACGGCATTGTGCCCCCCGAATCCAAAGGAATTGGACAGGGCCGCGCGTACCTCTCGTCTGCGAGGGGTGTTTGGAACATAGTCCAGATCGCATTCGGGATCCGGCGTCGTATAATTTATGGTCGGTGGGACGATGCCCTCCGTTATGGCAAAAATGCAGGCTATAGCCTCAACCCCCCCTGCAGCACCAAGGAGGTGGCCTGTCATCGACTTCGTCGAGCTGACCAGGAGGGAACGGGCATGATCCCCAAAGACGCTCCGGATCGCCGCTGTCTCATACTTGTCGTTGAGGATAGTGGAAGTGCCGTGCGCATTGATATAATCAATATCCTCCGGCTGAAGACCGGCATCCCTTAATGCCATCGACATGGCGTATGCAGCCCCGTCCCCGCCGGGGGCGGGCTCAACTATGTGATAGGCGTCCGCGCTCAGGCCATAACCTGCCAGTTCAGCATATATGTGTGCCCCCCGGTCCAGCGCGTGCTCCAAGGTTTCGAGGATTATTACCCCGCTCCCCTCGCCCATCACGAATCCGTCCCTGTCCTTATCGAATGGCCTCATTGCGGATTTAGGATCATCGTTGCGCCTGGACATCGCCCTGAGGGCGCAGAACCCTGCAAACGACATCGGCGTAACAGCGGCCTCTGTGCCGCCCGCAATCATGACGTCGGCGTCGCCACAACGGAGCGTCCTGAGCGCCTCGCCGATAGCATGGGTAGCGGCGGCACAGGCCGTAGTGAGGGTAGCGTTTGGCCCTTTCGCGCCCGTAGCGATGGAAATCTGACCGGAAGCCATGTTTGCGATCATCATGGGGACGAAGAAGGGGCTCACTCTTCTCGGGCCCTCTTGAAGCATAACGCGGACTTGGTCCTCGAAGGTCCTCATGCCGCCGATGCCGCAACCCATCATGACGCCAACCCTTGTAGAATTCGCATCATTTATCTCCAGCCCGGCATCTGCAAGAGCCATCCTGGCCGCCGCCACCCCGAACTGGGCGAATCGATCCATACGATACGCCTCCCGGGGCGACATAAACTGCTCCGGGTCAAACTCCCTTACCTCGCCCGCCATCTGGGTCCTGAATTGAGATACATCGAAGCTGGAAACCCTATCTATCCCGTTCTTCCCGGACCTGAGCCCATCAAAGAAACCGTCCTTACCATTTCCTATTGGAGTAATAGCTCCGATGCCTGTAACTACAACGCGATGGGCCAACATCCTCACCCCATTACCGTGTTTCGCTGAACCGTTTCGCTAGACCCCTCTTCCCACTGCACTCGGATATTTCCTCGTGCGGGTCAAGGTCTAAAAAGGCCTATTCATCAATATGGTCAAGGATAAACTCGACTATATCGCCTACTGTCGTATCTTCAGCGAGGTCGACATCGAGGGTTCCGAGATCGAACTCCCTGTCAAGTTCGTCTGCAATGCTCATCCTGGTGGCCGAGTCAGCGTAAAGATCGTTCATCGTGGCGTCGAGCGTCACGAGAGACTCATCGACCTTGGCCTCTCTTACAATAATATTTTTGACCTTTTCAAAGATCTCCTCACTTCTGGCATCCATTTCCTCAATATTCATCCCCTGTACACCCCCAAAAAATTAATCTCATTCCCTCGTTAAACATCGCTATTACATCGCCATACCGCCATCGACCCGCAGGACCACGCCGGTTATGTAGGAGGCATCATCCGACGCCAGGAACGTCACCGCCTTTGCCACGTCCTCGGGCTTACCCATCCGGCCGAGTGGAATAGCCTTCAAGAGGGCATCGCGTGCGTTCTCAGGTATCGCATCGGTCATCCTGGTTTCGATGAAGCCGGGCGCGACGGCGTTTACTGTAATCCCTCGCATCGCAAGCTCCCTTGCGGCGGTCTTGGTCAGACCGATGAGGCCCGCCTTTGAGCTGGAATAATTGGCTTGTCCCGGGTTTCCAGTAAGCCCGACTACTGATGTGATATTAATTATTCTACCTGATCTCTGGCGAAACATAACCTTGCCCACGGCACGTATACAGTTGAACGCCCCGCGCAGGTTTACGTCGATAACCTCCTCCCATTCCTCATCCTTCATCCTGATGAGGAAGTTATCCCGGGTAATGCCGGCATTATTAACCAGTATATCGATGGATCCAAACCTTTTCAAGACCACCTCCACCATATTCTCCACATCAGATAGGTCCGTCACGTCGGTCTTGAGCGCGAAAGATTCCCCCCCCTGCCGCACGATCTCATCTGCGACCGCCTCTGCGCCCGAAAGATCAGTATTGCCGAGGACCACAACCCTGGCTCCCTTTGCGGCGAGAGCGAGGCAGATAGCCCTCCCTATGCCTTTTGACCCCCCGGTAACTACGGCAACCCTTCCCGCTAACTCCATATTATAGAACCCCCTCCAGGAATTCAAGCGCTTTTTGCAGGGGCTTACCCGGCTCTATGCTGATTATTTCCGCCTCAGGTTCGATCTTTTTTATAAGCCCGCTCAAGACTTGGCCGGGTCCGATCTCTATAAACCTTCTTATCCCGACGCGCTCCCATAACATGGAGATCGACTCCTGCCATCGAACCGGGCTCGAAACCTGCCTCCTGAGCAAGTCTCTTATCTGATCGGGATCAGAGGCGAAATCCGCTGTCACGTTGGCTACAAATGGGATGCCGGGACGCTTGATATCAACTGCCTCAAGGTGAGAAGCCAGCCTGTCGCCCGCGGCCTTCATCAAGCTCGAGTGAAAAGGACCGCTCACTGTGAGGAACACGGCCCGTTTCGCGCCCTTGGACAACGCCACCTCCGCGGCCTTCTCGACGGCCTCCCTTGCCCCGGAGATGACAACCTGGCCCGGGCAATTGAAGTTTGCAGGTTCAACCACCCCACACCCCTCCCCGCTACACTCCTCGCACGCCGCAACGACCTGGGATGCATCAAGCCCCAGGATTGCAGCCATGGACCCGGCTCCGGAGGGAAACGCATCCTCCATGATCAGACCGCGCTTGCGGACGAGCTCAACGGCCTCGCGAAATTCAATGGCACCTGCTGCCACGAGCGCGGAATACTCCCCGAGGCTGTGGCCGCAAACCGCATCCACCCTCATATCCGGCATATGGGCCCGGAGGCACTTGTACAATGCGTAAGTCACCGTGAGGATGGCCGGCTGGGTATTGGGGGTGAAATTCAATCGATCAGCGGGGCCATCGAAACACAGCGCGGCCACGTCGAATCCCAGCACAGAGCTGGCATCCTCAAACACTCGCATAGCCTCGGGGCACTCGCCCACAAGATTTTTCCCCATTCCCACATATTGGGACCCCTGGCCGGGAAAGACCAGGGCGGTCTTTTTGACCCCCTCATTAATCATCCTCGCTATCCCTCATTTATCATTTACAATCTTCTCTGTAATCCCTCATAGGCCCCGGGGCTCCCTGGCCTTGTCGCTTTCTGCCGTTGAACGTCCCGCAGACTGCGCGCGGAAATATCCCCTACACCAGCGTATAATGCTCGCACCCCATGTAAGCCCGGCTCCGAACCCGACCAGCATAATGAGGTCCCCATCCGATATCTTCCCCGACCGGACGGCTTCGTCCAGGGCAATCGGGATGGACGCTGCCGAGGTGTTGCCGTATTTCTCGACGTTAGAATAGAACCTGTCAGCGACCCCCAAGCGCTCCGCGGCGATATCGATCAATCTCCGGTTAGCCTGGTGCGGGATGAAATAGTCGATGTCGCTCTCCGAGAGCCCGGCAGCATCGAGGGTCCATTTGCACGCATCAACGAGGATATTAACGGCAAACCTGTATACCTTGTTCCCTTCCATGCGAATATAATGCAGCCTTTGATCTACGGTCTCGTGCGATGCCGGAAGCCGCGACCCTCCTGCCGGGATCATCAGCAGGTCGCCGCGACTCCCGTCGGCTCCAAGGAGCGTCTTGATTATACCCTCACCATGCTCCATCGCCTTCAAAACGCATGCGCCCGCTCCATCGCCAAAGAGAACGCATGTATTCCTGTTTGTAAAGTCGGTTATCCTCGACAGGGTCTCGGCCCCGATGACGAGAACCGCATCATATGTGCCGTTGGCGACAAACTGGGCACCTGTCCACAAGCCGTAAATGAAGCCGGAACACCCGGCCGAGATATCAAACGCAGCCGCCCGCGTAGCCCCCAGCTTGGCCTGAACGAGGCACGATGTCGATGGGAAGATCATATCGGGAGTCACGGTCGCCACGATGATCAGGTCAACCTCGCCGGGGCTGATCCCTGCGTCCTCCAGCGCGCGACTTGCAGCGAGCGCTGCGAAATCCGAGGTAGCCTCATTAGGTCCGGCGATTCGCCGTTCGCGTATGCCGGTCCGCTCCACTATCCATTCGTTGCTCGTGTCGACCATCTTCTCCAAATCGAAGTTGCTCAAGACCCGTTCCGGCACGGCCCTGCCAGTGCCCGCTATACCTACTCCTCTTTTTGTTGCTTCACCTGACATTCCTTCACCTTCTATGATTAGCGGCAGCCATCCGCATGGGTATGCCTGGCAAGCCCGTGGCGGATGGCCCCCACGATGTCGTTCGCCACGGCGTCATGCGCAGCCTTAATGGAGTTCCTGATCGCCTTCGCGTCTGATCTCCCGTGGGCGATTATTGATACCCCGTTTACACCAAGCAAGGGCGCCCCGCCGTATTCGGCATAATCCATCCTCTTTTTCATGAGGGACAGCACCGGCCGCATCAAGAGGGCGCCGATTTTCGCCGCAAGATTCGTCTCCACCCCGGCCTTAAACATGGAAAATATAGCCTGGCCGAGACCCTCCGAGAGCTTCAGTACTACATTCCCGGCGAAGCCGTCGGTCACTACCACGTCTGCGACCCCGAATGGAATATCCTTACCTTCGATGTTGCCCACGAAGTTTACGTTACCCTCTTTTAAGAGCTGATGGGCGGCAAAAACCAGTTCGTTCCCCTTTCCCTCCTCCTCGCCGATGCTCAAAAGCGCGACTCTCGGGTTTCTTACCCCCAGTACCCTTTCGGCGTAAGCGCTGCCCATCACGGCAAAACACAAGAGATGATGAGGCCTGCAATCGACGTTAGCCCCGGCATCTATCAGGAAGGTATTTCCAGATACCGTTGGATAGACTGTACCTATGGCGGGACGCTCCACACCTTCTATCCTCTTCAGCCGCAAAAGCGCGGCCGCCATGGCCGCCCCTGTGTTTCCGGCCGAAACCACCGCATCTGCCTCTCCCTTTGCTACCAGCTCGGTGGCGACAACCACAGATGAATCGCGGTATTTGCGAAGAGCATCGGCCGGCCTATGCTCATCCATGGGGACGACCTGGGACGCGTGGACCACACTCAAGCCGGGCGGAAGGCGTTTCTTCTCCTCTTTGGCCCTCTCCAGTTCGCGCCCCACCTTTTCCTCATCACCTACCAGCGCCACTTCTACACCAAACGCCTCGACCGCTTCAATGGCTCCATTGACGGTCACGACAGGGGCGTAATCCCCGCCCATAGCATCCAGCGCTATTTTCACTCCATGGTCCCCCCATCCTCCGGGATTGCATGAACCACGAACTTACCGGAAAAAACCTCGTCGTCCCCAACGCGGGTGGACACCACGACTTCGTGGCGAGCCCCGAAGCTCCCCGCAACCCTGGCCTTGGCTATGAGCCTCTGACCCGCATACACAGGCCTCCGGAATTTAACGTTAGCGCTTCCTGTCAGCGCCACCGAGGCATCGATAATTGCCACGGCAAGGGAATTGGCTTGCGCAAAGATATGATGCCCCCTAACAATCCTCGTTTTCTTAAAAGCCATATCCGGAGTCGTTTCGAGAATGGAAATGCCCGCCTCACCCAGAGAGATATCAACCAGTTCGCCGATTATCTCACCTGCAAGGATCGACTTGACCTTAGCATAAGCCTGCTCGGCCACACGCCTCGTCCGCTCGCGCACCTCGGGGATACCAAGTTTGAGCCTGTCCAGTCTTATTGTCTGAACACTCACCCCAAATTCCCTGGCGAGCTCTTTATCGGTGATGAAGGGATCTTCCTCGATCCTTTCGCGGATAAGCTCCTGCCGTCTTATGCTCAAAGGGTTCCTTCCCACCCCGAACCCCCCTCAACCCTGCTCGTGCAGTAGCCCCGCTTGCGCAGCGGTCCATATCTTATGGTTTAATTACTGATTTATTACCTGGTGATAACAGTAGCTACTAAGAAAAGTATAAACAAAACAGCTTGCACTTGCAAGCAGAGCAAGGGGCAAGTTCAAAACGCCCCTCTTCTCGTGACGAAGGCGCCGGTCTTGCCCCGGTGCAGAACACTACCTGACAAGTTAACCGCGCTTGACACACCCGACAGGTTACCCGCTACTTGGCCTCAGCCTTTTTGATGACCTCTCGGCCGTCGTAATACCCACATTCAAGACATACCCGGTGGGGCAACTTGGGGGCGTGGCACTGGGGGCACTCCCCGAGCCCCGGCGCGGTTATCTTCCAGTTAGCCCGCCTTTTCCTGGTTCTCGATTTCCCGAATTTACCTTTAGGGTTAGCCACTTCTATTTCTCCTTCCTCAAAAGCTCCGCCAAAGGTGCCAACCTGAAGTCGGGCTCCTTTTCGCACCTGCAGGGTCCCAAATTCAAGTTGTGGCCACACTTCGGACACAAGCCTCTACAATCTTCGCTGCATAATACCTTTATCGGCATGGTGAGCGAGATGCTCTCCTCAACGGCGGGGCGAAGATTTATAACATCTCCATGGTAGGTCTCCGGCGCATCCCCTTCGGCTCCCGGAGTGCCGTTACCTGGCCTGGCCTGGGCGGCCTGACGATATTCCCTCTCGAATGAGGTTGAGATCTCAAAGATAAACGGCTCCATGCACCGATTACAGGTGAGTTCTACGGAGGTAAAGATATCGCCCGAAACCAGTATCCGCGAGCCGGTGTTCGTCGCCATGACGCGGAGCCTGACGGGCTTGTCGATATTCACCTTTTCGCCACCCGCGACGACGGGCCCCACCCTACCTGAAAGCTCCGCCTCAACGCTCGCACCCTTCGTATCGCGAATCCCTGAAATATCTAACTCCAGGCCATTCACCGTATCCGTCCCACCTTAGACGCTCACGAGGTTGATTATACAGAACAGCTTAAGGCGTTGTCAATATCCCGCGCCTCTATTCCAGTAATCCCGTCCTTATCCGTCCTCATACATCCTCATTGACCCGCAGCAAATCTAATCGCCGCCTGGTGCTGGGGATCAACCCTATCCGAGCCATGGGTCCTGCTGCCCAGGAAGTGGATGCAAAAATGGCCATCGAAATCATTGCCCCTGATAACATCCCCCCCATGTGGCATGCCGTTCATGGAGGCCGCGAGCCTCCTGCCCCTGACCTCCAGGATTATCGGGCGCCTCTCCCAGCTCCACCTGCCGCCATAAATCCTTTTCATAATGGTCGTATCCTCCCTCGTCAGCGGTTCAGAATCGGCATGGTTATAACCCCCCCGCCTTCTTACCCTGAAAGAGAGGCCTGTCCTCACATCGACGACAGTGGCCGTGGAGGTGTAAATCTCCCGGGCGATGCTCCATGGCAAGAGTTCAACCCCGTCGCCGCCCCTCGATAAGGAACCCTGGCCGGGGATTCTCAGGGTCCGGCCAACCTCGAGGCGCGCCGGGTCGGATATCCCATTGAACTGGGCAAGATATGAAACGCTCACTTTGAACCTGCGGGCCAGCCCAAACAGGGTGTCACCCGGCTTCACCACATAGGTCTTTGAGTTCCGCTTGGACAGCGCTGCCTGCAACAATGTCCAGGTCTTCTGCCCTGCTATGCCATCGACCACAAGCCCGTGCACTCGCTGGAAGGCCTTTACAGCCTGCTCCGTCCTGGGCCCGAAGCACCCGTCCGCCCTCTCATTGGTTAAGCCGAGAGCTCTTAACATCTCTTGAAGCCTGGCTACGTTATTACCTCTAGACCCCCTCCTGAGCACCCCCCGGAGATTCCCGGAGGATGCCGGGCCCCCTGCGGCCGAACTCCTGCACGCAAAGGTCATGACTAAAGCTACCAGCACCAGTCCAAAAGACAAATTCCGGGCCAGGGCGAATCGGCCCTTACAACCCAAACCTCACACCCCCTCTCTCCTATAGACTCGTAGCCGCTTCCCCAAATTCGGATTTGTAATTCCAAACCTGCCACCTGACCTGCCAGTAAACAAGTAGATCTCCAAGGTTATATTCGCCAAGAATTCAACTTTCCCTCCGGGGTAGGGCCCCGATATACCTGAGAACCTCGTCTATGTTTTTAACCGCAACCACTCTGACCGACCTCGCGGCCTTCCTTGCGGCATCCGCATTCTCCTCGGGCGCAAAGAATATCTCGGCACCCTCCCGCTCCGCTGCAACCACCTTCTGTTCCACGCCCGCGATAGGCCCTATGTTTCCATCTATGCTTATTGTTCCCGTTCCAGCTATTATATACCCGCGTGTAAGGTCCTCCTTTTTCATCTGGTCGAGAATCTCTAGTACAAACATGGCTCCCGCGGACGAGCCCTTTATCTCCCCTGCCTTGATATCGATCTTTATTGGAAACCTGTAATCGACGTAGGGAGCGATAATCACGCCTATCGCGGCCTTCTGCTTATTTTCCTGGTGCCTTATCGTAGGAACGGTCAGGTCGAACTCGCGACCATCCCTGTAGACCGTGAGCGTTACAGGCTCGCCGACCTTTCTCTCCTGTATCATCTCTATGGTCTCCTGGGCCGTCCTTATGGGCTTGTGGTCAACGGCAACGATCCGGTCCCCTATCCTGATCTTCCCCCGGGTCGGGCTTTCCCTGAGAACCTCCTCAACCTTGACATCCGTCTTAACGTCAAAATCGTATCCCATATGCTTCAATGCTACAGCCTTCGCGATCATCTGGCTCTCAAGCATCATGCTCTCCATGATGCGGAGGTACTTTTGCATATCAATGCCCCGGGGTATCTCCTGCTCGATGGGGACGATGTCGATATACGGCCTTACAAGCGCCTCCAGGGGGGTCAGGAGGTTGGCCTTCCTGCTCGACACGGCGGTAAGGAGAAATGCCCCTTTCGAATCCTTGTGCCCCCCATTCACGGTTACCATGTATCTCAAGTTCTCAGCGATACCGGGGCTTATTGTAATGTAATTACGGGAGATGTATAACTGGGCTGCGCCAATAACAATCGCGGCCAGCACCAGAAACGAGAAGAGCTTCCTCCTCGAAGAGCTCACCTTACCTTACCCCTCCTCTACAACTATCCTCTTAAGCCGTCCGGTCCGTTCGATCATTGCCACTCTCCTCACCCGAGCTTTTCAAGACAACCCTTGATGGCCGGTAAGGCGGCGCGCACAGCCTCCTCGCCCCGGATGATAATATTCCGGCTCTATCCAGCCTGGTCGGTCCTATATCTGCGAGATTTGGTTCGATTACCACATCGGCACCGATGAGCATGGAGCCCAGGATGTCCCGGTTGTACGCTAATATGCCCGCCTTTCATAAAAATCACTGGAGCCCGCCGAAATGTCGGCTCAAAAATTATCGTATTGTAATCTGCCACCAAGTATACCTGGATTCAAACTTTTATAGATTTAACGGGGATGCTGCCATGTCGCCATGCTAAGTGTAGGTTCGAAGATTACTGACGTTTTTCCAGGACTTACGGTGCTTGCGTGACGGGGCCTTTTGAAATTTGGCAGGGCCCTCGCGCCAAATTTCAACGGAGGCGCGCCGCAAGCGCGCCGTCCCCGGAACGCAAGCACCGTAAGTCCTGGGACGTGCTGGTAAACTGGCACAAATCAAGGAACCTATACTTAGGCTCAAGCAGCCAAAGCCTTGCAAATTTCATAAAATCGTATATCATGGAGATAACCGAAACGAGAGCCCTGCCTGCATGCCAGCGCGTGCCAGCGGGCCGCAATTTGCATACAATTCACATACAATCAATTCACATATAATTCGCCTACAATTCGCGTATGAGGAGGTAGTGTTCATGCCCAAACAGCTCTGGAAGCCCTCCACTTTACTCTACCCCGTTCCTGCGGTACTGGTAAGCAGTAAGGGCAAGGAGGGACCGCCCAACGTGCTTACAGTGGCCTGGACAGGCACAGTATGCTCCGAACCGCCCATGCTCTCGATATCTGTCAGGCCTGAGCGCTACTCCCATGCCTTAATCACCCAGAGCGGCGAATTTGTAGTTAACCTCCCCACCAAGAAGCTGATTCGCGCCGTGGACCTTTGCGGCGTGAAATCAGGCAAGGATATGGATAAATTTGCGGCCGCAGGCCTGACGCCTGCCCCTTCCTCCGTCGTAAAGGCGCCCATCATCGAGGAATGCCCCGTCAACATCGAATGCCGGGTAACGCAGGCTATCCCGCTGGGCTCCCACGATATGTTCATCGGCGAGATCGTTACCGTCCACGTCGAGGGGGAATTGATGGATAAGAAGGGTCACCTCGATCTCGCCAGGGCCAACCTCATCGCGTGGGTACATGGACATTACGCCGAAATCGGAAAGATGATGGGATACTTCGGGTTTTCAGTGAGAAAGCGAGGGCGGCGCAAGGCATAGGCACGCTTAATCCAGGGCTTTCATCTCATTGTCTTTGACATCGTTGCTGGCATCGCCGACAAACAGGAACTTCCGTATCGCAAAAAGACCCGCTATCGCCGCGACTCCCAGAATGAAATCCTGGCCTGAAGTAGCTGAGACAAGAAGCTTCCGGGCGACGACATAAAGCAGCACTTCTATTATACTGTTCAGAGTGTGTCGGATCAGCATGATCGCCAGTTCAAGTCCAACGACCAAGAGCAGGACATGGCCAATCAGGGCCTGAAAAGTCCCATAGGCAGCATCAGGAGGCGGGGTATGCACCATGCGCAGGTAGAATACCAGGTTAAAGCTCCCTATGATCACGCTTGCCAACACAAACACCGCGAGCAACGTCTCCCAGACATGTATCCCCGCCTGGATGCTCAACCGCACCCTGTATACAAACATGCGCATCTTCTCGTTCAACACATTAAATCACCTCTCCGTCTCCGCCAGGCCGCCTTGATCTCCGCCCAATGCTACGCGCGCGCAGGGATGCGCGACACGCCACCTCGGTGAGCAGCTTGAGATCCTCGATCCCGAGAACGAGGGCTGCTACCAGGTATGTTGCCGCGCCCAGCCCGGCATCAGCGAGAAACCACGCAGCCACGCCAACTGTTCCACCTGAATTCACCCTGGGCACCGCGACCTGCTGCCAGAACACCGCGACGGTCGCGGCCATCGCAGCGGTGGCTGCCGCGCTCTTACCAACCTCGCGCCAGAAGGCCCGGTCAAGCACCCGGGCTGCACGCGCGCCCGCCTGTTGCACCGGCTGTTGCACCAGCGGTGCCTGCGATGCCCGGAGCGGTAGTGCCTGAGTGCCATCCCGGTCGGCCCGCGCCAGCTTGCCCTCTAAAAGCCACGCCAATGACAGAGCCCCGATCCAGCTGGCAATAGCCGTGGCGAGGGCGAGACCCCTCGATCCCAGGACACCCACCAGTGCGAGGTTGAGCCCTATGTTCACGGCTACAGCCAGCACACCGGTCCACAGGGGAGTCAGGGTATCATGCAGCGCATAAAACGCGCGCCCTATTATATCGCGCCAGCTTATCGCCACTACTCCCAGGCTGTACATGGACATGACTCCGGCCGTGAGGTTTGTCGCCTGCGGATCGAACGCGCCACGCTCATAAACGAGCTTGGTAATGGGCTCGCTCAAGACTATCAATCCCGCGCTCATCGGCAACAGCCCAAAGGCAGCCAGCCTCAGGCCACGGCGGATGCTTTCGGCGATCCTATCCCAATCGCTGACTGCGGCAAACTCGGTCATAGTGGGATACAGGGCCGTGCCGAGAGCCGTGCCCCAAAGGACCATCGGGAGCGTGTAGATTCGCGTGGCATAATTCATCGCCGCGACGTTCCCTTCGGGGAGACCCGAAGCGAGCATCCTGTCGACAAGCGCGTTGATGGTCCCTATGCCCGTGCCGACTAGCACGGGTATGGTCAAGAGCCATATCTCGCGAAGCTCTGGCATGCGCCAGTCTATGCGCAGGCCCGGGTGAAAGCCGTGGCGCGCGAGCACGGGCCAG
Organism: Bacillota bacterium; assembly: GCA_012839815.1. Classification (GTDB taxonomy): domain Bacteria; phylum Bacillota; class SHA-98; order Ch115; family JABLXJ01; genus JABLXL01. The sequence goes on from DUMQ01000060.1 coordinate 29,993, forward strand.
ATCATGAAAAGCTGCGCACCCATACCCAAGAGCGTGCCTGCGGCCAGGCCCTTGATGCCGAACATGCGCCCCAGGGTCAACACTGTAGTGATTATAATGATGTTTTGAACCGGATCCGCAAGGGCTGGCACAGTGAAGTGCTGGAGGGAGTTGAGCATCCCCCGGGCGAGGAGGCCGACACCCGTGAAAAAGGCCGCCGGCATCAAGATCCGGCCGAGGAGGATCGTCTCATCGAAGACTGCCCCCCTGAAGCCGGGAGCAACCAGGCGCACGAGCCAGGGCATGGCAATCTCCCCAAACACGATGACGACGAGCGCGCCGAGTGCCACCGCATTCCAAATGGTGCCGGCCATGCGGAACGCGCGATCCTTCCCCTCCTTGATCCGTTTTGCCGTGAACAGCGGAATCACCACTGTCCCGAGCGCTCCCCCGATAGCCGCAAACAAGAGGCCCGGGAGACCCTGGGCGATGACGTAGGCGTCGACGTGGGATGTTGCCCCGAACCTTGAAGCTATGACCATCTCCCTTACAAATCCGAGAACCTTGCTAAGAATCGCCCCGACGCTGATCGCGAGGGACGCCTTTATAAGAAGCGTTTTTCTAGTCACGTGAGGCTAAACCTCCAACCGGCTATTTACCCGTTCGGCCACTTTGCGGCACTGGTAGCTGTTACTGCGAAAGGTCCGGGTATCCTTGCGCACTAACTTGGTCTTGATATCCGTATCATAGACAGTTAGGTGTATATGTTGGCCAATGCAAAAGCTATTCTCTGTCTAGGGTTCAAATACCTGCATGCCACGGGAAATTCCTCTTACCTGGACCAATGCACCCCGCCGGTCACACCTGCCGGTCAGCCGGTCACCCCGGTTTGACATATACGAAATATTGTGATATGGTAACCAGTAACCAGGGGCCTCTCCCTGGCAAAGGATGAAACTAAGGAATATCAAGGGATTACAAGAAAAAGGCACACAGGAGGGACCTTCTATGCAAAACTCACGAGCCTATTACCAAAATCTGCGCCGCGAACTCACCAACTTCATTGCGAAGGCAATTAAACGAACGCCCTATAACAAGGCGGTAATAGGCCTATCCGGGGGCATAGACTCTACCGTCGTTGCCTATCTCGCCGTCGAGGCCCTGGGCAAAGACAGGGTGCTCGGCGTATCGCTTCCGAGCGGCACAGCCAGCCCCGATCTCGTCCGGGATGCACACGCCGTCGCAAGGGACCTCGAGATAAAATTTCTCGAGATCGACATCTCGCCGCTAATGCAGGTCTACAGGGGGCTTGTACCCGATAATGACCCGCGGCGGGTCGGGAGCAAGATGGTGCGCGAGCGGATGTCGATCCTGTATCATATCGCATCTATGAATAACGCCGCTGTCCTGGGCACCGGCAACAGGTCGGAATACCTCCTGGGCTATTTCTCAGTCTTCGGCGACGTGGCCTGCGACATAAACCCGCTCGCGTGGATATACAAGACAGAGGTTAAAAAGCTCGGTGAGCTTCTCGGTGTATCGCAAACCGTAATCGATCGCCCGCCGACGGCCGGCTTCTGGGTGGGCCAAACGGACGAGAAGGAATTCGGGTTCTCCTATGAAGATGCCGATCCCATACTACACCTCGCCTTTGATAAGGGCTACACGAAAGATCAAATCCTAAGAGCGGGCCTAAATGGCGATCTGGTAGAACGCGTTCTTGCGAGGGCTCGCGATACGGAATTCAAGAGGAACGTCCCCATAATACCACCGCGCCCTGCTGAGCCGGGTATATAAGAGCGGGTATATAAGCTTAAGAGATGATACCTATTTCAAGGGGGGCCGATTATGGGCTTGCGGGTCGCTATAGTCTTTAACCGCAGGATGACGGAAGCCGCGGAAACGAAGATATATAAAGACAGGCCGCAATATAAGGGACAAACCATAGCCAGGGTGCAGGGCGCCCTCAATGGGGCAGGCCATCAAACGGCGCTCTACGATGCGACGCGGCATCTCATGGGCGCTCTTGAGGACCTGAGGCCGGATATCGTTTTCAACCTCGCTACGGGGATCGAGGGCAAGACCAGCCAGTCGTATGTTCCCGCCCTTCTCGAAGTCATGAATATACCCTATACGGGCTCAGGGCCCCTGGCCCATGGCATAGCCCTTGACAAGGGAATAACTAAGAAAATCCTCGCGCACGACGGGGTGAACACGCCCGAATTCAGGGTGGTTAAGAAAGACCCTGCTGAAGCAGTAGAACCTCCACCCTTCCAATTCCCCGTAATTGTAAAGCCTGCCCGTGAGGGCTCAAGCCGGGGCATAACAAGGGATTCCGTCGCCAATACAAAGGATGAGCTTGTCAGCCGGGTCCGCCGGATCATCGACGATTTGAAGCAACCGGCCATAGTGGAGCAGTTTATCGCCGGCCGTGAATTCACGGTGGGGGTCATGGGCAATGAAGATCCTTATACCCTTCCAATCCTGGAGATCGGCCTCGAGCTACCTCACGCCGGGCGCGGGTCCGTCTACACTTATGATGTAAAGGCCAGATTTGGCTATACCAGAGGGTGTAAATGTCCCGCTGATCTCAGCGAGGCCGAGGCATCGGCAATTCGTGATGCAGCCCTTAAAACCTATAGGGTGCTCGGCTGCAGGGATTATGCGAGGGTTGATATCATCCTCGGGACCGATGGCGTGCCCTATGTGCTCGAGCTGAACTCCCTGCCAGGGTTATTCGTGGAGTATAGCGCCTTCCCCGTTATGGCGAAGGCCGCGGGAATGGAGTTTGAGCAACTGGTGACCAAAATCCTGGATTATGCCGCTGAAAGGTACCGGCTTTACACGTGACTGTCTATGGCACGGGTATTATGCTATCGCATAGTAAAATACCCTGCGGGGAGGGGGGATACCCTGCAGGGTATCTTGTGACATGAAATACCGGGCGAAGAGGGAGTGTGCAGGCAGCCTGGTGTAAGTCCCAAAAAGGGCGAAGATTCATGCGCGTCAACTCAAGCGGGCCTATCCGCCTTAATCCAGGCTCGATTCGAGCTTGCGCGTCTTGCCCGGCCGAATGTATACTACAATGTATACTACCGGGTGCATGCACTAAATTCAGCATTTATAACTCATATAACTACCATTGCCACCAAAATATGTAATAGTAGTAGCTCGTTCGATATAAGCTCTTTCAGGGGGGTTTACATGCTTTACATAAGCTCGCGCAATCCAGACCTTGGCGTGACTCCGGCCGAAGCCATTAAACTCGGCATCGCCCCTGACGGCGGGCTCTTCACCCCCGAGCGCGTGCCGAGGCTCGGAACGGGTGGAACCTGCTCCCTTGACGATATGATCGGTATGACCTACCCGGAGAGGGCGAAAAATATTCTCAGGGCGTTCTTGACAGATTTTACAGATGATGAGCTCGCGGCCTGCATTGATGCCGCGTACGGGCGCGGCGCCTTCGACACCAGGGATATCGCGCCTGTTAGGCCTCTTGAGGGATCCCCGCTTTACATCCTCGAGCTCTGGCATGGTCCTACCTGCGCCTTCAAGGATATCGCGCTCCAGATACTGCCGCACCTCCTGGCCCTCGCCTCGAGGAAGACCTCTGAAGAGAGGGAAATCGTCATCCTGGTAGCCACCTCCGGGGACACGGGTAAGGCAGCCCTTGAGGGGTTTAAGGATGTCCCGGGCACGAGGATAATCGTGTTTTACCCGCTGGGGGGCGTAAGCGAGGTGCAGGAGCGCCAGATGGTAACCCAGGAGGGTCAGAACGTCGCGGCGGTGGGCATCCTGGGGAACTTCGATGAAGCCCAGAGCGGTGTAAAACGCATATTCGGCGACGCGGAGTTCAACGCGTTCCTTTCCGACAGGGGTTTCAGGCTATCTTCTGCCAACTCCATTAACTGGGGAAGGCTCGTCCCCCAGATCGTCTATTACATATCCGCCTACTGCGATCTTGTAGCCATGGGCGAGCTTGCGCCAGGTGAGGAGGTCAACATAGCCGTCCCCACGGGTAACTTCGGCAATATCCTCGCAGCCTACTACGCCAAGCGGATGGGACTGCCTGTACACAGGCTTATTTGCGCATCCAATGAAAACAACGTCCTCGTGGATTTTATAAGGACCGGGATATATAACAGGAACCGCAAGTTCGTGCGGACCATCTCACCCTCCATGGATATCCTTGTCTCGAGCAACCTGGAGCGCCTCCTCTTTGAGTTGACTGGCCACAACGGGGAGCTCATCAGGCAATGGATGCGAGATCTTGCGGGAGCCGGTACGTATGAGGTGGACGGTGGCGTCAAGAATGCGCTTTCGGAGCTTTTCTGGTCGGATTATGCAACTGAAGAGGAGACCCTCTCCACAATCAGGGCCGTATATGATGCACACCGTTATATCATGGACACCCATACTGCCGTCGGCAAGAATGTCTATGATAAGTATATGGCTGCCACCCGGGACAGGCGCAAAGCCATTCTTGCATCCACAGCGAGCCCGTTCAAGTTTGCGGGAAGCGTGGTCGAGGCGATAGCCGGAGAGGAATCGATCAGAGGGCGGAGCGATTTTGACCTCTTGCGGGCTCTCGCAGACATCGGCAATATGCCTATCCCAAAGGGCTTAAGGGACCTTGAATCAAAGCCTCCCAGGCATATGCTCAGATGTACACCTGCCAATATGCACGATGTAGTGATGCAGCTCCTTTTTTGAAGAAAATCTTAAGCCTGTCTCCAAATCCCCCTTACTTTATCTGATTTTCCGCCGGCATTACCCCCCCGCACTCGTCCACGAGGTTTGGAAAAATGTCGCGCGTCTGTTATAGTAAATAAGTTGTGATAAGTGACGGTCGCCGCCGCTACTACGCACGATCGCAGCGTGCCCGTAGGCAGCGCGTGCCTGTGATCCATAAGGATCGGCGATATTGTTACAACATTACATCATCCCTTCATCGCCGGAGCCGAGGTTGCCATGCAACCCCTCATCGATTTTGAATCCCCGGGAGGCGTTCAGCACTCGATGAAAATCCTAAACGCAGAAATCCTTAATCTCAAGGAACGAATAGAAATTCTCAGAACCAAACTCCATAAAACCGCGGAAGAACGTGGGTTTACCCTGACGTCAGATGAGGTGCAAAGGGCGAGCCAGGAGCTGGATGAATTGATCGTTGAATTCACCCGTTTAAACCTCCCGAAAACTCTCGATAGATAATAGATAGATATCTACCACCGGCAGCCAGCGATCTCCTCCCATCTTCATGAGCCCTGTCCGGTTGCCTTCTCCCTCCATTAGAATAATCTAGTCCCATCGCTAATATAGATATAGCGTACCGGAGGGAGGAGAGACTGATGAGAAAGCAGGGTGCCATAAGCAAACGCTCGGCCTATCTCATGGCTTTCATTGCACTGCTCGTAACAACTGCCGTAATCGCCTACCCCGAGGAGTCATTTAAGGCCTCCCTGGACGGGGTGCGCGTCTGGTGGGAGATAGTCTTCCCGGCGCTTCTTCCTTTTTTTATAGCTGCGGAGGTTTTGATGGGCTTGGGGGTCGTCCATTTCCTCGGGGCGCTCCTCGAACCCCTGATGAGACCCCTCTTTGATATACCAGGTGTCGGGGCATTCGCTGTCGCCATGGGCCTTGCATCTGGCTATCCAATGGGGGCGCGCATCACAGGCAGGCTCCGCAGGGAGAACCTCTGTACCCGGGTAGAGGCAGAGCGCCTCCTCGCCTTTTCGAACACTGCTGACCCTCTCTTCATGGCCGGAGCCGTCGCTGTGGGGATGTTCGAGATGCCGTCGCTCGGGCCGGTCATTGTAGCGGCCCACTATATCTCCAGCATCCTCCTTGGATTTATAATGCGCCTCCACGGCAGGACTGAGGGTGAGAGTATCCCCGTGCTGCGCCTCCCCAAAAAGCGGGAAAGCATACTGGCAAAGGCCCTCCGGGACCTTTACAGGGCTCGCAGGAATGACGGTCGGTCCTTTGGCCAGCTTTTCGGGGATTCAGTAAAAGATTCTGTGAACTCCCTCCTCCTTATCGGCGGTGTCATAATCATGTTCTCCGTGATAATACGGGTGCTCACGATCGTTGGCGTAACGAAGTTAATAGCGGTGCCGCTAGGTTTCCTTATGAAGTCATTCGGGATGAGTGACGCCCTCGCACCATCCTTCATCAGCGGCCTCTTCGAGATAACCATAGGGAGCGAGCTGGCGAGCAAGGCAGCATGCCCGCTTGTCCAGCGCGTGATGGCTGCAAGCGCCATAATTGCATGGAGCGGCCTGTCCGTATTCGCGCAGGTCACAAGCATGACCGAGGGCACAGACATCCGGATGGGCCCCTATGTGGTCGCCCGCGTGATCCAGGCGGTCCTCGCGATGCTTATCACGCTGGTGCTTATGACGGGACCCGCCGGAGAGGTAATAGGTGGCGTCGTCGTCCCGACCTTCGTTACAAAGGCGGCCGCGCCCGGCGTGTCGCTGGCAACGCGCTTGTGGCTCCGCGGTGCACACACGTTGCTCATCACGGGGCTGCTGGTCGCAGCCTCGCTCATCGTCCGGATGAGCCGGTCATTCAGCATCTTTGGCTTCAAGATCGATCTCAGGAGGAAGTAAGTTTCTTCCTCAACTCCTCCCTTCCCTTCCGTACAACTTTCAGTATACGCTGGAGGTTCTCCTCCAAATTGCCGAGGGTCTCGTCGACATATTCGTCCGCACCGGATTTCATGGCCTCAGCCTCGTTCCGGCTCTCGGCCAGGATCCTCTCGGCTTCCGCACGGGCCGCCCGGACGACCTCGGTATTATCCACGAGGCTGGCGATGCGATCCTGGGCGGAGCTAACCAGACGTTCAGCCTCGGCCCTGGCTTCCGAAAGCAGCCTCTCCCTGTCCCCGAGAAGCTGCTCAGCGTCTTTGATCTCCTGAGGCAGGGCGATCCGGATCTGGTCGATGACCTCCAGAAGCTCATAGGAATCGACTATTGCCTTGCCGATGATTGGAACACGTCGAGCCGACTCGATCGCTACCTCGAGCCTGTCAAGTAGATCAATTACCTTTGTCTTGCCCAAACTTGTTCCCTCCAGTTTCCCGAAACTTCCCGCGAAGCCTCTTCTCAACCTCGCCAGGGACCAGGCCCTGAATACACCCTCCAAGGCTTGCCACCTCTTTGACCACGCTGGAACTCAAGAAGGCATACTCATTGCTGGTCATCATGAAAAGAGTTTCTATTGTAGGGTCGAGCTTTCTATTAACCGATGCCATCTGGAATTCATACTCAAAATCCGACACCGCCCTGAGCCCTTTGATGATCGCGGTAGCCCCCTGCCGCCTTGCGTAATCCACGAGCAACCCGCCAAAGTGATCAACGCGGACATTACTCAGGTGGCAGACTGCGGATTGAAGCATATCAACCCGCTCTTCTACAGTAAACAGTGGCTTCTTGCTGGGATTTCTCAGAACGGCAACGATTACAAGGTCAAACATCCTGCTTGCTCGCTCTATGATATCCAGGTGGCCACAGGTTACTGGGTCAAAGCTCCCCGGGTAAACTGCTATCGCCACCGCCTGCATCCTCCCTTTTATAGAATGAAATCATGGTATCACCAAACCTCTCGGTTCTTATTATCTTCAGCCCCGAAATTTCTATGGGGACTTTTTCATACCGGCTGTGCTCAAGGACGGCAGTCCCGCAAATCGCCAGGAGCCCAAGACGCCCAACCTCGCCGATTACTTCGCCTCCCACTCTCATAGCATAAGGCGGGTCAATAAAGATGATATCAAACTTGCACGCGCGACGGCCTAATATCTTGAGGGCCCTTAGAGCATCATTCTTATACACTTCGGCCCTGTCCTGAAAGCCTACGAGCTCAAGGTTAGCCCTGATAACCGCAATGGCCTGCGGGCTATCATCAACAAACGCAGCTCGCCTTGCCCCCCGGCTCAATGCCTCTATACCGACGCTGCCGGTCCCCGCATAGAGGTCAAGAAACGAGGCGTCGATCACTCGAGGGCCCAGAATTCCAAATAGAGACTCCTTGACACGGTCAGCGGTGGGGCGGGTGGCAAGCCCTCGCAACGCTTTGAGCCTGCGTCCTTTGGCGATACCGGCGATAACACGCATCGGCTGGCCGACCCTTCCTCCATATTATTACATTGAAACCTCAAATTTCTAATGAGATACTTGAATAAATCCTCTTTATCACTTACAGACTATATATCGAGAGAATCGAAGAGGAGGTGTAGTCCTGGACGGGACGTAAGCCCGGTCCCGTCAAGGGGGATTAACTAATCCAAGCGTCGGACACGAGGCAAGATTAGATTTAGGGTTTGATAACCCTCCCCCATAAGCTCTTCCTCCGGTTTCTCCTCTCCCACGAGATGACGGCCTTCCGGCCGTCATCTTAAATTCTAACCACCCGGCCCGACTGGGTTAGAGCTGCGCACTAACTTGGCCGGTCTCAACTGGCCGGTATTACTCGACAGAGATTATATAGTAGTAGATCGGCTGCCCGCCATACTGGAGCTCGACCTCGGCGTAAGGGTACTGCTCCTGAACCCGGTCGGCCAGCACTCTGGCCTCGCTTAACGGCACTCCCTCGCCATAATAAATCGTAATAAGCTCAGTAGTCTCGGACACCATCTCCGCAATCAAGTTGCTTGCAGTTTCCTCGCGCCCCTTGCCCGCGACCTTGAGTTCCCCATCTACAATCCCGATGAAATCCTTCTCACCTATTTCCACACCGTTATATTTCGAGTTTCGAACGGCATAGGTGACTTCCCCTGTTCGCACCCTATCCTTCGCCTCATTCATGAGCCTGACATTCAGATCAAAGTCCGAGCCAGGCTTCATGGCGATGAGAGCCGCCAGGCCCTGGGGAACGCTGCTCGTCGGGATAACAGCAACCTCACGGTCGAGAAGTTTTCTGGCTTGCTCGGCTGTAAGGATCACATTCGAATTATTGGGAAGTATAATGATTTTGGGCGTATCCAGGGATTCAGCGGCCTTAACTATGTCTTCGATGCTGGGGTTCATTGTCTGCCCGCCCTGGACTATGACATCCGCCCCCAGGCTGTGGAGGATCTCCTCAAGTCCCTCGCCGGTGGCCACCGCGACGACGCCAACCTCCTTACCCTTCTGCACGGTTGGCTCCTTTCTCCCACCATCGCTCCCGTTCCTGTCACCAGCCTGGCCCTGAGCCTGCGCCTGGTTTTGGGCTACGAACTCTTCATGCTGCAAAGCCATATTGTTGATCTGAATCTCGCTGAGATCACCCAGGACCACACAATATTCAAGGATAAAGCCAGGGTTATTGGTGTGAATGTGGACCTTTGCCACATCAGGCGTCCCAACCACCAACAGGCAGTCCCCATAGCTCGCTAGCTCCTCTCTCATCTTATCCAACGGAAGCCCGGAGCCCTTGAGCAGGAACTCCGTGCAATATTTATATCTCAACGCTTCGCTGCGGGTGCCAGCCCCGGGCTCCTTGACGCCCTCAGACTGCGCTACAGGAACCAGCATGGGTTCCTTCCTGCGCTTTACCTGCTCGCCCCGGAGAGCCGCAAGCGCGCCTCTCATAAAGAATACCAGCCCCTTGCCGCCGGCATCCACAACCCCTGCCTCCTTGAGCGCAGGGAGCATCTCCGGAGTCCGCTCCAGGGTCTCCTCAGCCGCCTGGAGCGCAGCGGCTAACACATCCAGCACATTTTTGTGGTTCCTTGCGGCGGCAACGGCTGCCCTTGCCGCTTCCCTGGCCACAGTAAGCATCGTGCCCTCTACAGCCTTCATAACAGCCTTATAAGCTACGTTGACGGCCTCCTGGAGGGCATATGCGAGCCCCGGCCCGTCAAGCATCGCCTTATTTTCCAGGCCACGCGCGAACCCCCTGAAAAGTTGGGAAAATATTACACCAGAATTCCCACGGGCACCCATTAGCGAGCCCATCGCAGCCGCTTCGGCCACCTCGGCAATTGGCGCATCCTTAAGCTTTTCCACCTCACGCAGGGCTGCACTCAGAGTTAGAAACATGTTAGTCCCTGTATCACCGTCGGGGACAGGGAAAACATTCAGGGAATCAACGACGCTTTTATTCTCCTCAAGCAACTGGGTGCCGCCTGCTATGGCCCTCTTGAGGGCGGAGCCATCCAGATAATCGAGTCTCAAAACCAGTACCTCTCCCATTTTAAATCTCTATCCTTACTCTCCCCTGCTCTTTTTTGCGACCTGACCAACCCTGACTCCCTGGACCACAACGTTAACGCTCGCCACCTTCAACCCTGTCATCGTCTCTACTACATACCGGACCTTTTCCATGGCGTTATGGGCCACCTCGGTTATCTTCGTGCCGTATTCGACGATGATGTAGAGGTCGATCACCACCTCTTCGCCCGAAAGCCTGACCTCCACGCCACGGCTCAAGTTATCCCTTCCCAGGAGCTCGGCGATCCCATCCTGAATGGTCCTGGACGCCATACCAACAACACCGTAGCACTCGGTCGCCGCAGTCCCGGCTATAACCGCGATGACCTCGTCGGCGATATTTATCTGTCCGAGCTCCGTGCTCATATCCCTGCCCACGACGCACATCCCCTCCAACCCTGTCGCTCTTGACCACAGGTGGCATCTCGTTTTTCTTAGCTTACTTCGCCGTATCCCCGAAAATTCCTCTATGATTCATCTTTATTCCTCTTACCTCCGCCCGTATTCGACAAGATGCACGACCGGAGCGATCATGCTCAAAATATGCCCCTGCTTGCCCTTGCGGTGAACATATCTTTATGATAGTATTATAGCAGTGTGTATGACAAGGGCTTCGCCATCCGGGAGGTGATCTTCATCATGGCAAATGAGTGCGAGATTTGCGGGAAGCGCAGTCATGTCGGCAATCTCGTAAGTCACTCTAATATCAAAACCAAGAAACGATGGTTCCCCAACGTGCAAAGGGTAAAAGCCATCGTCGACGGCGCGCCCAGGCGCATAAAGGTTTGTACCAAGTGCCTCAAGGCAGGAAAGGTAAAAAGAGCCATATAGGCTCTTTTTTATGCCCTCACACGTGGCTTCCCGTCATATCGACTCCGTATCCGGGTGGTACCCTGCAGGGGGCGCTAAATATGGACGAACCGCTCCACCGGGGCGACAAACACGATCGCCCCGCCGGTCTCCACACCCAGGGGCACGGACGGTGGCACCATCTGAAGCTGGTCGGGGATAAACTGCGGCGCTGCCTTTGCCCTTCGGGGGCAGGTTTCCTCCACCAGACGGATTACCTCATCAACCCTATCATCCTCGACACCGATCAGGAGAGTGGTATTCCCTTCCCTCAGGAACCCACCTGTCGAAGCGAGCCTCGTCGCCCCGATCCGCCGTTCGGCAAGCGCATCGAGCAGGGAAAGGCTGTCGCTATCCTTCACAATGGTTATTATAAGCTTCAAGTCCACCGCCTCCTTCCCGCTAAAGGATGCCGTTCTCGTATCATAGCCGCGAGCGCCCTCACACCAGGCAGCTCCCTATCCATGATCTTCCATAAGAAAACCAGCCCGACAAGTCGGACACCAAACCCGGCATAAAAGGTCGAAACGATGCCATAGGCGCTGTACCATGCATTCCCCATGAAAGGTGCGATAAAGGTTGCCGCATTCATCAACATATTGAAGACGGCGGCGGCATTTGCCCTTTCCTCGGGTTTCGCATAATTCAACAACAAGTTAAATACAGCAAGGTTCAAGCCGCCCATCATTACCCCGGAGAATACCTGAGCCCCGAATAAGAATACAAGCGATCTGCTGAGCATGTACAGGGCCGGCATGGCGGCAAGCCCCGACATGCTCGTGAGCAGGACCAGCCGCTCGCCCTTGCGAATAGCAATCCTGCCCCACGAGACGGAGCTCACAACTGTGGCCAGCCCGTTGACCACTGTAAAAAGGCCGATTATCGAATTGGAGAGGTGAAGTACCTGCACGTGGTATATCGCCCACATGGCAGCGGTGAAACCGAACCCGAGCCACAGCATGAAGCAACTTAGGGAGAAGTACCTGAACTTCCTCCCCAGGTCGCGGTCTTCAAACAGAGCTCTAAGCCTCTGCCCAAGCGACCTCCGCTCTACTGGACGCCTCCTGACCCTGATTTCGGCCATCCTGTTCATGAAGTACATCCCGACAAGCGCGAAACCGCAGGCCACAAGGAAAAGGTACATATAATTGAAAGGAAAGGCGACAAGGTCGAGGAAATAGCCGGCGGCCATGGTGCCCATCACGCCGGTCAGGCCCACGTACATGTTTCTCAGGCCGAAGATTTCGCCCCGCCTGTTCTCGGGAAACATATCCCCGACCATAGCCGTCCAGGCGGTAACCGAGACCGCAAACGGGACCGCAGCCAGGCTTACAAGCAGCACGAGAGCCTCCGGGCGAAAGTATGGGAGAAAAGGGATGAAACCCATCGGGAGATATAGCAGCCTGTGAGCCAGTCCCCATGTAACGGCGGTCGCAAGCTTGTTCTCCGGCCGCCTCTCCGTTATATCCGCACCCAGGAGGTAGGCGAAGACATTCGCGGCCGCGGGGAGTGCCGTAACGAGTGCGACAAGGAGACTATTGGCGCCCAGGGCGATAGCATAAACCGGGAGGAAAGGGTTTACCATCCCAAAGGCCACATTGGTTGACATCCCCTCCGCCGTGGTATAGAGGAAATTCCGGCGGATGAGCCTTTCGGGTCCCCTGCGTCTACGACGACCGGCGCCGCGTGCCGCATTAGGCCCAGTGTCCGGCATATCCCCTGAAACCCCCTCCCGGCGTCACGGCATCAGCTCAGCTACCACGCTACCCGCACGTTGTCGAATGAGGTGAGCCATCCCCAGCCGGAGCATTCAAGAACGATCTTGACGATCCGCACAGGCCTCGGGATCAAGGTCGAGAGGTTGTATGACCTTGAAGTCCACTTATTGAGCTCGACGAACTCGGCATAGCTGTCCAGCCCGCCATCGACGGGAGGGTGGTAATAGTAGGCCCGGGTGAACTCGTGTTCCTTCCCGTCCTGGCCAAGGTACCTCACGATGAGCTTCGCAGGATACGCGTGATGTTCGGTATATACCTTATTGGTGTAGTTGCCGAGCTTCAGATCGAACGAGACGAATACAAGACCGTAAGCAGGAACGTCAACGTCGAGCTCTTGCTCAATCGATGCCCTGCCCATATCAAATGTTAGATCACGAGCTATCAAGAGGGCGTGGGGCCTCTCGCCATCCTTGACAACCTTCCAGGTAGGGACAGGCTCCCCTGGGGCCCCCTCGGATGAGAAATTCCAACCCGAGAGATCGCCCGAGGCGAAACCCCCGTTTTTGGGAAGCTCCGATGGTAGTACGGGCCTCCTTGCCGTCCTAAATGCCCACGAATATTCGGTGCCAAGCTCGTTCCCATCCCTGGCGGTTGCACCTGACCCGATGGTAACGACGTATAGAGTATCGTATTGAAGAGCCTTGGCCGGCATAACAACCATGACGGTATCATCGTTCCACATTCTCCAGCTGCTTGGAAAGACAAGAGCCGGCGAGGGAGACATCGAGAAGGCATTCATCGTCTTCTCGCGGTCCATTGGCTTGCTAAAGATGATATGAATTCCCGTGTCCACCGGCACATCGGTCATACCGTCAGAGGGGTAAACCGCTACAATACGTGGTGGCCCGGCTTTCGACTGAGATTCCGCAGCATAGCCCGCTGACCAGGGCGCTGCTGTCAAGGCCGACAAGCATATCAAACAGGCCAGTACCAGGGCAAAAGAAGAGAGGATCCGGTTCATGTATTGATTTCGCACCTCCGGCATGAAAGCTGAGTAGATGGTCGCCAGCCAGGTAATCGCTAAATGATCCTAGAATATTCTTCGCCGGATCCCCTCATTTTCCTCCCCGCGGGGCGCCTAATATTTCTCCCGTTCCCCGGTGCTCATTTCCCCGCGTTCATGTCTATATGCTTCCATATATTGTAAAGCCTTTTTAACAAGCTCCCCATCGAAGGTGAGCCTGTCGATGGCTACCTCGTACGGGACCCAACCTCCATCGGTGAACCCTTCCTCGCGGTTAAGCTTGAAGTCATGCCTTGAAGGCCGCATAAGATACCAGTGAACCGTCTTATCTACCGTCTCCCCCGTTACCTCGGAGATGTAAACATACTTGGTCTCGCCGACCTTGCTCACGATGGTGGCGTCGATCCCGGTCTCCTCCCTCACTTCGCGTAGAGCCGTTTCCTCAAGGGTCTCCCCGGGCTCGACCTTGCCCTTGGGCAGGACCCATTCGAGGCGGTGATTCTTGAGTATAAACACCTTGCCATTCCACATCAACACGCCGCCCGCACTTACCTCCCGCCGCGGGGCGTCATCCTGCCTATCCGCTGCGTGATCAGCTACGCACACCCCCGCAATCACTCCCAACCACTCCTGATCTATATTCTAAGTTAGTGGCGAAGGAATACCAGGGCTTCAGGGCTTCCGCAGGTAGCAACTACCGGCTACCAAGCTACCACATGGTAGCTAATCCCGTATCACACTGATAGTTACATCCTCGCCATTTACATTCCATCTCTTAATATAGGGGCTGCCCCCGGGGCGCTTCTCCACGTCTTCCGAGGTCGGGGCCGCTTCAAAGTGCTCCCCGCACCAGGTCAGCTCCTTGGATAACGTCTCATCCATAAGGTAATCCCTATACGCCTCGATCACGTCGCGAATCCGCTTGCCAGCCCATACGCTCGTCTTGATGCGGTCCTCGATATCGAAGTCAGCCTCCTTACGCATGGTCTGGATCTTGTTTACAAGCTCGCGCGCAAAGCCCTCATTTACGAGCTCGGGGGTCAAGGTTGTATTGAGCGCCACGGAATACGGTCCATCTGTGGCAACGCAATAACCCTCCCTCTCCAGAGCCTCGACAGCTATCTCCTCTTCCAGGAGCGTCACCCGTTCTTGGAGCTGCAACGTAAGGCTCCCGGTCTTCCTCAGCGCCGAGACGACCTCCCCGGGGTCCATTGCAGCCAGCGCCGAGGCTATGCCGGGCATGAGCTTACCATACTTGGGGCCAAGCAGGTCATACCTGGGCTTCACACGGTAGGAGACGAATTCACCGATATCATCCGCGAAGGCCAGGGTCTTGACATTCAACTCGTCCTTAATGAGATCTTCGAGGCTCTTTATTTCATCCCGTTCCTTTGGGGATGCGGTAATGCAGACCAGCTCAGAGAGCGGCTGCCTGTTCTTTATATTCACCTTGTTCCGCGCGGCACGCCCCAGGTAGACGACCTTGCGCGCAAGGTCCATTCTCTCCTCAAGCTCGCTGTCAACAAGCTCATCGTCACACACGGGATAGCTGCACAGATGGACGCTTTCAGGCACATCCTGGCGTTCCCCGCCGTGGCGGGCGATATTTTGATATATAGCCTCGCTTACAAATGGTGTAAACGGCGCCAGCAACTTGACGATGGTGACGAGCACCTCGTGCAGTGTGAGATAGGCGGAGACCTTATCCTCGTTCATTTCAGGCCCCCAGTACCGCCGCCTCGACCTGCGCACATACCAATTGCTCAGTTCATCTACGAATTCCTCGATCGCCCTGGCCCCGCTGGTCACGTCGTAACCGTCGAGCGCCTCCCGCACCTTTCGCGTAAGAGAGTTAACGCGCGAGATCACCCACCTGTCCAGGAGCGATCTCTTTCGAGGTTCGATATGCCAGGCCCGCGGGTCAAACCTGTCAACATTGGCGTAGAGCACGTAAAAAGCGTAAACGTTCCACAGGGTCCCCAGGAACTTCCGCTGGGATTCGCTTATGGCCTCTATATAGAATCTGGTGGGGTTCCACGGCGGGTTGACGGTATAAAGGTACCAGCGCATGGCGTCGGCGCCCTGGTTGTTGAATATTTGCCAGATGTCCACCACGTTGCCCTTGTGTTTGCTCATCTTCTCCCCCTGGGCGTCCAGGACATGCCCCAGGACCACCACATTCTTATAGGGGGTCTCATTGAAAAGCAGGGTCGATACGACGAGCAAGGTGTAAAACCAGCCTCGCGTCTGGTCGATCGCCTCGGAAATGAAATCCGCGGGGAAGTTGGCCTCAAAGACATCCTTGTTTTCAAAGGGGTAGTGCCACTGGGCGAACGGCATAGAGCCCGAATCGAACCACGTATCAATGACCTCCGGCGTGCGCCTCATATCGCTGCCGCACTTGGGGCAGGCCAGGATAGCCCTGTCGATGTAAGGCCTGTGAAGCTCAAGCCTTTCTGGCAGGGATCTCGCCATGCGCTTGAGCTCCTCTATGCTCCCCACAGAGTGCTCGTAGCCGCATTTGCCGCATATCCAGATATTGAGTGGCGTCCCCCAGTAACGCTCCCGGCTCACGGCCCAGTCGATGACGTTCTCGAGAAAGTTCCCGAAACGGCCATCCTTGATGTGACTGGGATACCAGTTTACCTTGGCGTTGTTTCTAAGGAGGGCGTCCTTGACCGCGGTGGTCTTGATAAACCACGAAGTCCTGGCGTAGTAAAGGAGCGGCGTATCACACCTCCAGCAGAATGGGTAGCTGTGGCGATAGAGCTCCGCCCGGTAGAGCTTGCCCGTCCGCTTCATGTCCTCTATTATGAGAGGATCAGCCTCCTTGACGAACATCCCTCGCCAAGGGATTACCTCATCCGTGAACCGCCCCTGGGTGTCGACGAGCTGCACCACCGGAAGATCATGAACCACCGCCATCCTCATGTCGTCCTCGCCGAATGCCGGCGCCATGTGGACTATCCCGGTGCCCTCGGTAAGGGTCACGAAATCAGCCGCGATCACGCGGTAAGCGGGCTTCTCCTTGCCAGCTTCGACGAAATCGAAGAGCGGCTGGTATCGCTTACCTAGAATGGCCTCGCCCTTGAATTCCTCCTTCACCCTGTATTCATCCTTTACTGCGGATTCGATGAGGTCCTTGGCCAGGATGAACTTCTCGCCCGTTGAGATGATTTCAATTGTCGCGTAGGTATAATCCGGTGAGACCGCGAGCGCCACGTTTGACGGTAGGGTCCACGGGGTTGTCGTCCACACCAGGAAGAATGTATTCTCTTCGCCCTCGACCTTGAATTTCACGTAGACGGAGGGGTCCTCCACCTCCTCGTAGCCCTGTGCGACCTCATGGCTCGAGAGGGCCGTCCCGCAACGAGGACAGTAAGGCACTACCTTGTGCCCCCTGTAGAGGAGGCCTTTCTCCCAGATCGTCTTCAGGGCCCACCACACCGATTCGATGTACTCGTCGTGGTAGGTCACGTAGGGGTGCTCCAGGTCTATCCAGAAGCCGACCCGCTCTGTCATGCGTTCCCACTCGCGCCGGTACCTGAAGACGCTCTCCTTGCACTTCTCGATGAACTTTTCAACGCCATAATCCTCGATCTGGGGCTTGCCGCTGATGCCCAGTTCCTTCTCGACCTCGAGCTCAACGGGGAGGCCGTGAGTATCCCATCCTCCCTTGCGGAACACATAGGAGCCAAGCATAGTCTTGTATCTCGGTATGATATCCTTCATGGCTCGCGTGAGCACATGACCCGGGTGGGGAAGGCCGTTGGCGGTCGGCGGGCCCTCGTAGAATACGAATTTCGGGCCGCCCTTGGTCTGCTCGAGGCTCTTTTTATATATCTGGCGCTCGGACCAGAAACGCAGGATTTCCTCCTCCATGCGGGGGAAATCCGTGTTAGAGCTTACCTTCTTGAACATTGTCCCTATCTCGCTCCCTTCTCTATCTTCGACGTCCCCTGCCGGGGGGAGGTGTGTAAGTATCAACTGTCAAATAAAAAGCCTTTCGCCCCGTGTAAACTAGGGACGAAAGGCAAATATCCCCGCGGTACCACCCTATTTGGTCGCAAACCCTGTAAGCTGCAACCCACTCAAACGGCACGGAACATGCACCCGCATTCCCATGCCTGTTCCCGGTAACGGAGGACAACCGGCCCGGCCTACTCTCCAGGAGGATTTCGACCTGCGACTCGAAGGTGATTTTCGACACCCCTAAAGTGCCCGGCTCACACCATCCCCGGCTCGCTTGACCATCGGCGATGTCTACTCTTCCCTCTCATCGTCTTTCCAAAAGCTTATGCCGTCTATACTGCCATTAGTGTAGCACATCGTCACAATCAAGTCAACCGGGCTCAACCCTTCTTTGCCTGGCTTCGGTGTGGAACTATTCGCTTGATGAATGGGAGCTTAGGAGCGGAAGTCGTTGTCTTTGGCGTCTCTGACAGGGTCGGGCCGAGGGACGCCCCGCACTTCTTGCAGACCTCCGCCGAAGTCAGGTTATAAGTACCGCAATCAGGGCATTTAATAGCCATAGCCTCCACCTCCTATCATGTATTCCTCTTACATGATCCCGTGACCTGGTATATGTTCCATGTGTATTCCGCCACGAAAAGGACGGATAGCATCATGACATAAAGACATACTTGGCTAAAAGACATTTGGAACCGGACAATGATATGAGGATATGATTGTAACCCCCCCACATTAATACAATATATAGATTCGATGCTAGATGGTGAAAATCCTTCCGATATTTAATTGTTTGACATTATCATAAATTATTGATGTGGTGCCGCGACAGGACATGGGGGTCTACTCAGGAATCGAGTCCCCGTCACTAAGTTTATATTTCGGCCCCATTCTACATATGCCCCTGCCTCCCCGCCCATGCTGCAGCAGATCAATCAGAAAATTAGCAACTTTCCCTTCGTTGATTGAAGGAAAAACTAGCTGTATGTAGAATAAATTACCTGCCAGGCAGCGCAACGGACGAAGGGGGATATGGGTATGAGTATAACAGAAACAAAAGGCGTTCTCCTGGTAACCCTCTCCCTAAATGACGGCGATCACCCGGGCTCCCCATCACCACCGACCATCGGCCAGATAATGGAACTGGCTCGAGAGAAGGCAGGCGAGGTCATAAACAGAGAGTACATAAAGGACGTCCTCGTTTCTGTCAATCCCAACAATACCGTCACCTTGGCAATAGTCGTCTAGCTTTTCTTCAAGGTAACCTGAACCATGGTTATAGCCTTACTGTCCTGGCCCTTGCCGCTGATCGAAATCACTTCTGAGCTATCGAATCTCAAAACCTTGCCGTCCTGGATGTAAAACGAACCCTTGCTCAGGTAGGTAGAGGACCCGTCATACCGGCGGCCGCTCCGGGAGATTGTGAAATCAATGCGGAAGCTGTCCTCGCCTCCGACGTTTTCGACCCCTTTATAGATGTACTCGCGTCGCTCGAACCATGGCTTGCCATCGGCTGTGCCATACATTTCCTCGTTAACGGTCCATGAGTCTCCCGGCTTCACAGGACCGTTATCAAGCATAACCTGAGCAAGCCAGATGGTTTCCATCAGGCGGGAATCCCAAGGACGCATGCCGTCGACCTGGAGAACCTTACCGTCACGGCGACTGGTGATGCTATACTTGATGGGGACGAGCTGCCTCACGGCGGACCCGTCAACTGTTGCGGTGCCTGTACAATATACTGTCTGCCGTAACCTGTCGTCGCCAAGAGAGACGACCTCGACCCTCATGTCCTCGCGGTAAAGCGTCGTAGACCTCCTCCCATCAGTATAAAGTGTTTCGCTTATTAATACGGTATAGTCCAGCGTTTCGCCGGGCTTGGGCGCGAGCTTGATAACAAGGCCCGAAGACGCCTGGGCTCTACCTGCATGCAAAACACCTGAAATAACCGCAGCAGCCGGGGCCAACCGGGACGGAGATAATCGGGGCAATTGAAATAAAAAAGACCCCGTCAATACGATTACCAGCGACAATGAGCCGCAAACAAAGGCAAAGACCGGGAACCCTGGCCGCCTCACCGCCACGCCCCCCTCGAGCTTCCCACCGGGTAGTCAGTCTACAGGTATGTTTCGTCTAGATTGTAACTCTTTGAGGGGAAAAATGCAAATGCTAAGGGCGGTCCGCTCTCTGGTTTTCGCCCGCTGGCTACCAGGCAGAAATCAAGGAACGGCCCGCCCGATGCGATCGCCCAAAGCAAACTAGACTACATACCTCGAGCGCGCAGTATATCGCGTGTGAAGTAGCTCGTGTGATTTGTGGCCAAGGGGCTTGCCCAGGAATTCCCTGTAAAGCTCCTGCACGACAGGGTTCTCATGAGACTTCCGGAGCTTCATCCCGCGGTCCTCTCTGTAGATCGCGTCGATACGCCTGGCCCTGATCTCGTCATTGGTCGGTATAGGCTGGCCTCCACCGCCGATGCAGCCGCCCGGGCAGCACATGATCTCAATGAAATGGTAGGGCGCCTCACCCTTTTTGACCTTATCCAGGAGTTTGCGTGCGTTTCCAAGGCCGTGGGCCACGGCTACCCTTACATTGAGTCCTGCCAGGTCAACAGAGGCTTCCTTGACGCCGGCGAGCCCCCTCACATCTTCAAAATCAACGTTGGTAAGCTCCTTACCGGTCACGACCTCGTAGACCGTCCTCAGCGCCGCCTCCATGACCCCGCCTGTAGCCCCAAAGATGGCGCCGGCGCCGGTGGAGATGCCGAGCGGGAGGTCATAATCCTCGGGCTCTATCGCTCCGAGATCTATGCCGGCCTCCCTGATCATCCGCCCCAGCTCCCGGCTTGTTAGCACCGCATCCACGTCGGGATACCCGCTAGAGGTCATTTCGGGCCGCTTGGCCTCGAACTTCTTTGCCGTGCACGGCATGACCGAGACGACGAAGATATCCCGGGGATCGATGCCGCTTTTCTCGGCGTAATAGGTCTTGGCCAGCGCCCCGAACATCTGCTGCGGAGATTTGCACGTGGAGAGGTGCGGCAACAACTCAGGGTAGAAGTGCTCTATGAATTTTATCCAGCCCGGACTGCACGAGGTGATCATCGGGAGCCGGCCTCCGTGCTCGATCCGCTCTATTAACTCGTGGCCCTCCTCCATGATGGTGAGATCGGCTGCGAAATCCGTATCAAACACCCGGTCGAACCCCAGCCTGCGAAGGGCAGCCACGAGATTCCCCGTAACAAGGGTTCCCGCCGGCAGGCCGCATTCCTCCCCGACGGTCGCCCTTACCGCCGGGGCGGTCTGGACCACAACGTGCTTCCTCGGGTCCGCCAGGGCTGCCCAGACCTCCTGTGTATGATCCCTCTCGCTCAGCGCGCCTGTTGGGCATACCAGGATGCACTGACCGCACTGTGCGCAGGCCACGTTCGAGAGATCATCGAAAAATGCCGGCGCGATCATTGAGTCAAAGCCGCGCCCATTCGGGGCGAGCGCAAAAACCGTCTGGACCTTGGAGCAAACGCTCATGCACCTCCTGCAGAGAATGCACTTGTTGGGATCACGTACAATGGCAGGCGTGGACTCGTCACGTGGGAAGGTCGCACGCTCCCCCATATACTCTACATCCCGGATCCCAAAGCGATTAGCGAGCGCCTGGAGCTCGCAGTTGCCATTACGCACGCAGGTCAGGCACTCAAACGGGTGGTTTGAGAGGATCAGCTCAAGGACCGTCCTTCGGGCCTCCCTAACGGCCGGCGTGTTGGTCCGCACCACCATTCCCTCGCCCACCGGCGTGACGCAGGACGCCTGCAGGGACTTGGCCCCCTCCACCTCCACAACGCACACGCGGCATGACCCGACAACATTGATATCCTTCAGGTAACAAAGGGTGGGTATATCAACCCCCGCAGCCTCTGCAGCTTCCAGAATCGTGGTGCCGCGGGGAACCTGGACTCTCTGCCCGTCAATGGTCAAGGTAACCAAATCCATTATATTTCACGCTCCCGTCCTCAAGTTCAGTTCAATATATCGAGTCAACACACCGAGCTGGCCAGGCTGGCTGCCAGCTTACCTCAACCTCCGCGCCAACCTGAGTTAATGCGCACTACTTAGTGCGCACTACCTTAGTCCTTAGAATCACACCGCAGGCACCGGCTGGCTTCCTCGACGGCCGCCGCTTCCGTTAACCCGAGGACTACCTCATCAAAATTGCAGCACCGTTTCTCAACGGGAAGGACGCGCGGCACCCGTCTCGCCATCTCATGTTCAATAAGCTCGCCGGCGAGCTCCCTCCCGAGATCCGGGTGGGTCTCGATCACGCCGTCTCCCCCAAGGTATTTATCGATGGCCATCGCCGCCTTTCTCCCTGCCGCTATCGCCTGGATAACAGTATCCGGCCCCGTGACACAATCGCCGCCCGCGAAGATCCCGGGCGCGCCGGTCGCGAGCGTCCGTGGGTCGGTCACGATCGTCGACCACTTTGTGACCTCGACGCCACCCGAGTTCGCCAGGCCCTCCAGGAAGGATAGATCCGGCACCTGGCTCACAGCGGGTATGACGGTATCCACGTCTATCACGAATTTTGAGCCCTCCACCGGCACCGGCTTCCGCCTGCCGCTCCTGTCAAACTCGCCGAGGGTCATGCGGATGCACTCCATACGGGCAACGCGCCCATCACTCCCGATGATCTCGGAAGGAGCGACAAGGTAATGGATCTTCACGCCCTCGCGCTCAGCCTCTTCAATCTCACCCTTTTCAGCAGGCATCTCCTCGCGCGTCCTCCTGTAGATGATATGAACCTCGCTGGCGCCCAGCCGCAAAGCCGTCCGCGCGGCATCGATTGCGGCATTGCCTCCACCTATCACTGCAACCTTATTACCGACCTCTACCTTCTGGCCGAGATTCACCTGGCGCAGGAACGTCAGGGCGTTTATTACTCCTGTGAGGTCCTCGCCCGGCACGCCGAGCTTCTGACCCTTGCTGGCACCAACCGCTACGAACACGGCGCCGTAGCCCTGCTGCCTGATCTCATCTAGGGTTATGTCCCTGCCAACTTCGACACCCGTCCTGATCTCCACCCCGAGTGCCTCTATGGCCCTGATCTCGGCGCGCAGGATGTCCCTGGGAAGTCTGTACTCAGGTATTCCAACGGCCAGCATCCCGCCTGCCACAGGCAGGGCCTCGAAGATAGTAACGCCGTAGCCGAGCTTTGCCAGGTAATATGCTGCGGACAGGCCTGCAGGCCCGGAACCTATAATTGCCACTTTGGCATCCTTCCGCTTCGCGGGAGCCTCAACCGGGAGCGGGTGCTCAAGCTCCCAATCGGCAGCGAACCGCTTGAGATCGCAAATCGCAACGGGGCTATCGAGCTGACCCCGCCTGCACTTCGACTCGCAGGGGTGGTTGCACACCCTGCCGCACACCGCGGGAAGCGGGTTCTTCTCCTTAATGAGCGCCACCGCCTCACCATATCTCCTCTGCCTGATCAGGCTGATATACCGCGGCACATCTACCTCGGCGGGGCAGGCGTTCTGGCAGGGCGATTCGAAAAGGCTCGCGCACACCGAGGCAGGGCATTTCTTGTCGCGTATGTGCGCATCGTACTCGTCCCTGAAGTAACGTATGGTGGTCAACACCGGATTCGGGGCGGTCTGACCCAGCCCGCACAGGGCCGTTTCCTTGATCCACTGGCCGAGTTTTATAAGCCGCTCAACGTCGCCTTCGCGTCCCTCCCCGCGTGTTATCCGCGTGAGGATCTCCAGCATGCGTTTGGTCCCGATCCGGCACGGCGCGCACTTGCCGCAGGATTCGTCCTGGGTAAACTCCAGGAAGAACTTGGCCAGGTCGACCATGCACGTGTCCTCGTCCATGATGATGAGCCCACCCGACCCCATGATGGTCCCGAGCTCTTTGAGCGAATCATAATCCACCGGGACGTTCAAATATTCCTTAGGGATGCACCCGCCCGAGGGGCCGCCGGTCTGGGCTGCTTTAAATTTCTTGCCGCCGGGGATGCCGCCACCGATATCAAAGATGATTTCGCCGAGGGACATTCCCATGGGAACTTCCACGAGGCCGGTGTTGTTGATCTTCCCGGCCAGGGCAAACACCTTGGTCCCCTTGCTCTTTTCCGTCCCGATGCTGGCGAACCACTCAGCTCCCTTCAGGATTATCACCGGGATGTTGGCGTACGTCTCGACGTTATTGATCAGGGTCGGCTTGCCCCAGAGCCCCTCATTTGCGGGGAATGGCGGCCTCGGCCTTGGCTCTCCCCTGCGTCCCTCAATCGAAGCCAAGAGCGCGGTCTCCTCGCCGCAGACGAAGGCGCCGGCGCCCACCCGGATATCCACATCAAAATCGAAGCCCTTACCGAAGATATCCTTCCCGAGGAGCCCGTAATCCCTCGCCTGCTTTATGGCGTGACTCAAGTGTTTTATTGCAAGGGGATACTCGGCCCTCACATAGATATAGCCCTGATTTGCGCCCACGGCATAACCGGCTATCGCCATGGCCTCTATAATGCTGTGCGGGTCGCCCTCAAGGACGCTCCTATCCATAAACGCGCCCGGGTCACCCTCGTCGGCGTTACACACCACGTATTTCTGGTCTGAGCGTGCCTTCGCCGTAAACTCCCACTTCAGCCCGGTCGGGAATCCCCCGCCGCCGCGGCCCCTGAGGCCCGAACGTTTTACAACGTCAATGACCTCCTGCGGCGTCATCTCCGAAACGACCTTGGCTAGCGCCGCATAGCCGTCGAGAGCTATATATTCCTCAATAACGAGGGGGTTGATCTTACCTGTGTTGCGCAGCGCTATCCTGACCTGGCGGTTGAAAAAACTCATCTCATTGTAAGTTGGCACAGCTTCACCGGTAGCCGGCTCCTCGTAGAGAAGCCTTTTAACGATGCGTCCCTTGAGCAGGTGTTCCTCAACGATCTCCCTGGCATCCCCGGGCTTGAGTTTCCGGTAAAGCACCCCCTCGGGATAGATTATCGCCAGAGGCCCAAGATCGCAAGGCCCCATACATCCTGTGCTTACGATCTTTATCTCTTTGTCGAGGCCGCATTCCTTCAATCCTTCAACAAAGGCATCCTGGACCTCCTTACACCCGGACGAGAGGCATGCCGCCCCACCGCAAACAAGAACGTGTGCTCTAAAAAAATCCATGATAAGGCTCTCCTCCTTCTATAGAAACCTTGCCTCAAAAAACGCTGTTTCGGACCAGCCATTCTGAAATGATGGAGCCGTTGACTATGTGCTGGACCACTATGCGACGGGCCATATCAGGAGTCACGTAAGCATAGGTAGTCCTGGGACAGCCCGGCCGCTCGACATCAACAAAGGGTTCGCCCTCACATAACCCCGGGCACCCCGTTTTCTTCACCGATACATCCCAAATGCCCCTGCGGTAAAGCTCCTTGACTATCGCCTTCAGCACCTTGTCCGCTCCCATTGCGATACTGCACGAGCCGAGCCGGACTGTGACCCTGGTCCCGGTGCGCCCCGGCCCGGCCGTTGAAGCACCACCAGACAGCGTTCTCTGCTCCGGCCCAATCACAGATGGCCAGCCTGCCACAGCCCCCATCGATCTCCGGGCCTTTTCCCTGATGATCCTGAGCTCTTCGAGAGACTTGATACGCCGCACAGACCCTGACATGGGTTACACCACCCTTAGTCGTATTTCTTCAGAATCTCCGGCACCCTGTCAGGCTTCAACCTGGCGTAGATATCATCGTCCACCCTTATAACGGGCCCGAGGCCGCACGCCCCCATGCACCTTACCACTTCGATAGAGAACCTCCCATCGCTCGTGGTGTCGCCCTCCGTGATGCCAAGCGTATCCTCAAGCTTCTCAAGGATCCTGTCGGCACCCCGCACATAGCATGCCGTCCCCTTGCAGACGTTTATCTGGTGGCGACCCTTCGGCTTCAGGGAGAAAAGGGCATAAAAGGTTACAACGCTATAAACCTCGCTCAAGGGGATATCGAGACCCTCGGCCACCCGCACCTGGGCCTCCCTGGGCAGGTAACCGATGAGTTCCTGGGCTTCGTGTAATACCTGGATCAACGCCCCCGGTCTTCCCTTGTATTTTGCAATGATCTCATCGAGCTTCTCCCATTTGTCCTGTGTGATCTCTGCTGAACACCTGCACTCCTCGCACGCCATACGCATTAAACCCTCCCGCATCATAAAATTACAAATCCTGCAACCAGCAAATGGCAAATCCATGAGATGGCCCCACCCGGTTTCACCCTTCCAGTAGTGCAAGGAACGTGCCAGGCATCACGGAGGGTATCTAAGGGAAATAGAAAAACGCGGAGCCCTTGTGAATTCCTTCACAAGGGCTCCGCTAGGACCTGCCCAACAACACTCAACAGCCAGCCCCATTCCTGTTTCTAATGCCGGCGTGCATTATTGCTGATTGCCAGTACCAGCATGGACGAGACGGCCTCCACCAGCTCACCGCGCGGCGCGCGCATGTCCCGGACCAGCGGACCGCCACGGGCCGATGCCATAAAGCATCGGTGATGCAAAAACGCATTATGGCCTCGCATACTTCCGGATCTTGCGCACCACAGTTGACTGGTTAACGCCAAGCAGCTTCGCTATCCTGTAGGTGCTCTCATTCCGCTCCAGCGCCCTGGTGATTATCTGGCGCTCGACCTCCTCCGTGGCCTCCTTGAGTGGCACAATACCCCTGACATAAACAGCTCCCTTGCAGGGCGTGGCTCGCCCCTCTCCCCGCACCTCTTCGGGCAGGTGGCACGGGAGGATAGCCGGCGCATCGACCGTGACCACCAGCCGCTCCATGAGGTTCTCCAGCTCTCGCACGTTACCGGGCCACTCATATGCCAGCATCCGGTCCTTGGCCTCTTCCGATATGCTCATATCCCGGTGATACTTCTGGTTGAACCTTTCAAGGAAATGGTAAATGAGAGGTACGATATCATCCCTGCGCTCACGGAGCGGCGGGACCCTGATGGGTACGACATTCAGCCGGTAAAACAGGTCAGCCCTGAAGGTTCCTTCGCGCACCATAGCCTGGAGGTCGCGGTTGGTGGCGGCGATGATACGGATGTCAACCTCTATGGGCCTTATGCCCCCAATTCGAACAAGCTGTCTCTCCTGGATTACCTGTAAGAGTTTGACCTGGAGGTTGAGGGGGAGCTCCGAGATCTCATCCAGGAAAAGTGTGCCGCCGCTGGCAAGCTCGATCATGCCGGGCTTGCCCTCGCGTTTTGCCCCTGTGAACGCACCCGTTTCATAGCCAAAAAGTTCGGATTCGAGCAGGGTTTCGGGTATGGCGCCGCAGTTAATCTTGATGAAGGGCCCTGCCTTGCGATAGCCCGTCCGATGGATATACCTCGCTACAACCTCCTTGCCAACGCCCGACTCGCCGAGCAACAGCACAGTCGAATTGACGTTGGCAACCTTGCTTGCAAGCTGGAGAACCCTGCCCATTTCCACGCTGTAGGCCACGATTGACGCGTCAAGTGATGTCCCAACCCCGCCAGCGGCCCTCTCACCCTCCCTGCAAGTCTTAACACGGAGCATGTTCTGCCGCTCCGAAATAGCGTAAGGAAGGCAAGCATCCGGCGAACTCAGCCCCCTCAGTACGGATATAGCCTTTTCCCAGCAGGTCGCGAAGCCGCAAGCCCCGCAGTCGAGCTGGTCCTTGGCCTCGACCCGCCCCATGAGCAAGAGAGCCTTCCGTATGTCCTCGGGCTCAGGGTTGGGGAAAACCATCCTCTTCGCCTTGTTTGGGCAAGCCGTGATGCACCTACCGCATGCCTCGCATCGCGAGTCGTCTACCACCGCTCTCTGGCCTACAAGGGCCACTGCCCCGCTCGGGCAGGCGCTCACACATGAGCCGCAAGCCTTGCACCTCTCAGGTATTGTCCTGACCGAACCCTGTCGCACACAAATCTCCCCCTGGCTTCTCCCTGCCAATTATAACATTCCAGGCCATAATACTGCAACCCGCAACCGCAGTGGGGGTGCATGTAAGAATTGTGGTCTACAGGCTACTTACATCCATCGATTATAGCCCTATGGCCTGCCATAGTCCTATGACCTGTCTGATGGTGACGTTCCTGCAAGCCAACCAGCCAGCCTGCCTCTCAGCCTTCCTGCCCGGATCGCAGCCTCAGGGCGGTAAGACTCTTGCCACTCCATGCGCATGAGTGTAGGTTCCTTAATTTGTGCCTGTTTACCAGCACGTCCCATGGGTTGCCGGTGCTTGCGTGACGGGGCCTTTTGAAATTTGGCAGGGCCCTCGCGCCAAATTTCAACGGAGG
>DUMQ01000061.1 GCA_012839815.1 Bacillota bacterium
CCCAGGACTTACGGTGTTGCGTTCCGGGGACGGCGCGCTTGCGGCGCGCCTCCGTTGAAATTTGGCGCGAGGGCCTTGCCAAATTTCAAAAGGCCCCGTCACGCAAGCACCGTAAGTCCTGGAAAAACGTCAGTAATCTTCAATCCCACATTTAGTCTAAAGCCCGGGGAGGTGAAATTTTAGATGGTAAAGATTTGCTATATATGTGATTGCTGTGGGGATTTAATAGCTGAATTTGATGCGGATGAGGTAAACCCTGGCATAGCCGGCGGGGACGGCGATGCCGGAGACTTGACGCAAGAGGGCCGGGAGGATATAATTGACTTGAACCATAAGGAGGGCAAGGTTTTCATAAGTTCGCTATGTGACGATTGCCTTGCCAGTATAAATCTCGATCCAGGTTCCGATGCAGGTTTTATAGGTGAGCCGAGGTTGCATTAACGGCAGGCTGGTATGCAGGCTAGTTTTTGTTGTTGTGGCCACGGCGCGCTTTTATTGACCTGTTTATTTATTGATTTGCTGGCTTGCGCGAGGTTTTCTGGTTTGCCCAAGGTTTGCGGTTTGCGCAAGATGATTTGCACGAGAGCCTACCCCCAGGACCCTCAGGATCCCGTAGGGGGCTTTACGTGTCTTTTTGGCGTGTACCTTAGGAGGGAATCAGATGCATAATAGCCTGCTTGAAGCCATTGCGGAGTCGAGCGAATTTGGCGCAGTATTGGATGGTATCGTCCACGGGCAGCACGAGCAGTTGATATATGGCCTGTCCTCCTCGCAGAAGAGCTATTTTCTGGCGGGCCTCTATATGCATGCGCCTTCCAGGCCATTCATCATTGTGAGTTACAGCACGCAACAGGCTGAGAGGCTCTTTTCCGACCTTAAGACCTTCCTACCATCGGAGGAGCTATTCTTTTTCCCATCGCGGGAGGTGCTGCCCAATGAAGATACGAGAGAGGGGATAGGCATAACTGGCGCGCGCCTCCGGGTTGAGGAGGCGCTCCTCCGGGGTGAGCGCAAGCTAATGGTAGTTGTGCCGATCAAGGCGCTGGCCCGGAAATTGATCCCCGCGGATGTATTCAAGAGTTTTATCCGGACTATCAACGTGTATGACCGGGTTAATCTCGAGGATATGGCCTTGGAACTGGTTTTCATGGGTTACCAGCGTGTAGAAAAGGTGGAGAATCGAGGGGAGTTTTCCATTAGGGGCGGCATTATGGATGTTTATCCTGTGGTTGGGGAACATCCTTTTCGTATAGAATTCTTTGATAACGAAGTGGATTCTATCAGGGAATTCAATGAGGAAACCCAAAGATCGATTCGCTCGCTCCAGTCTGTCACCATCATCCCCTGCAGGGAGTTTGTGATGCGGGATGACATAAGAGCCTCCGGGCTCAAAGCTATTGAGAGCGAGGTAGCAAGTTCGGACAAAACGGCTCCGCACGCCCGGAGCCGCGAGGTAAGGTTGAGAGTGACTGAACATCTTGAAAAATTTAAGGAAGGGGTATATTTTGATTCGGATGAGCAGTATCTCCCTTACTTCTATCCCGGCATGCAGTCGCTACTCGACTACGCAACCAATCCTATAGTCATCCTTGATGAGCCCGCCCGGCTGAAGGAAGCCCTGAGCGGTTTCACCAGGGAGCTTCACGAGGATTATCTATCGCTCTTAGAAAAGGGCCAGATTCTCCCGGAGCAAGTCTCTATCTTTGCTACACCCGATGAGATTTTAGAGGGCATAACCAGGCGGCAGTCCATATGGTTCATATTAATGTCCAAGGGTCTGGACCTCCAGCGAAAAGAGCGTGTGCATGCCTTTTCGGGGAAACCTGCCGAGATGTTTCACGGGAAGTTTGAGTTGCTTGCAAAGGATGTCAAGAATTGGAAGCGCAAAAAGTACCGCGTGGCTATGGTGGTCTCCACAGAAGAACGTGCTACGAGATTGGTGGAGGCGCTTAGAGAAGAGGAGATCGATGCCATTTTTGTCAGGAACATCGGTCACGAGTTAAAGCCGGGCAACGTAGTTGTAACTGTGGGGCATCTCGAGAGCGGCTTTGAGTTCCCGTCTCTCAGGTTGATTATATTGACGGATAACGAGATTTACGGGAACTCGAAGCAGAGGGTGAGACTGGCCCCTGTGGAGAAGGGTGCCCGCATAGCCTCATATCTCGACCTGAACCCCGGGGATTATGTAGTTCATGTAAATCATGGGATCGGCAAATACATGGGCGTAGAGACACTCGAGGTAGCTGGCGCCAAGAGGGATTACCTCGTGGTGAAATATGCCGGCGAGGATAGGCTGTATGTCCCGACGGACCAGGTTGAGCTCCTGCAGAAATATATTGGAATAGAGGATTCCCCTCCGAAGCTGTATAAGCTAGGGGGAACCGAGTGGGCGAAGGTCAAGAACCGGGTCAAGGAGTCTGTCCGCGACATAGCGAAGGGCCTCCTTGAGCTTTATGCCGCCCGGGAAACGATACAGGGGCACGCCTTTTCCCCTGATACAGTGTGGCAAAAGGAGTTTGAGGATGCGTTCCCTTATGAGGAGACGCCCGACCAGTGGCGGGCTATTCAGGAAGTTAAGCGCGATATGGAGAAGCCGCGGCCGATGGATCGCCTATTGTGTGGGGATGTAGGCTACGGTAAGACCGAGGTAGCCTTACGGGCCGCGTTTAAGGCCGTCATGGATAACAAGCAGGTGGCAATGCTGGTGCCTACAACCATCCTTGCGCAGCAGCATTTCACCACGTTTACCGACAGGTTTCAGGGGTTTCCCGTTAACATAGCTGTCCTGAGTCGTTTCCAGTCTAATAAGGAGCAAAAGGAGATCTTGAAGAAGCTCCGCAAGGGCGAGATAGACATCGTAATTGGAACTCACCGGCTCTTGCAGCCAGATGTAAAGTTTAAGGATCTAGGTCTCCTCGTAGTGGATGAGGAACAGAGGTTTGGCGTGCTCCACAAGGAAAGGCTCAAGGAACTGCGCCATTCTGTCGATGTTCTCACGCTGACGGCCACGCCCATTCCCAGGACCCTGCACATGGCCCTCGTGGGGATTCGCGATATGAGCGTGATCAATACGCCCCCTGAGGATAGGTTTCCCGTGAAGACCTATGTGGTGGAATATAACGAAAGCCTGATCCGCGAGGCCATCCTGAGGGAAATGGACCGCGGCGGGCAGGTCTATTTTGTGTGCAACAGGGTACAATCGATTGACAATGTTGTTAGACGCCTGGCCGAGCTTGTCCCGGAGGCGCGGATAGGTGTGGCGCACGGCCAGATGTATGACGAGCATCTCGAGCGTGTGATGTTACAGTTCCTTGATAGGGAATATGACGTACTCGTATGCACGACGATCATTGAAAATGGCCTGGATATTCCCAATGTCAATACCCTAATCGTCCTGGATGCGGATCACCTGGGACTGGCGCAACTCTACCAGCTGAGAGGGCGCGTAGGCAGGACAAACCGCGTTGCCTACGCCTATTTCATGTATCGTAAGGAGAAGGTTTTATCCGAAGTCGCCGAGAAAAGGCTCCAGGCGATAAAGGAGTTCACCGACCTGGGGTCGGGATTTAAGATAGCCATGCGCGATCTTGAGATTCGCGGGGCAGGGAATATCCTGGGGCCTGAACAACACGGGCACATAGCTTCGGTTGGTTTCGAGCTGTATGCGCGAATGCTCAGGGACTCCATCAGTGAATTGAAGGGAGAGAGTGTGAGCTCCAGGGAGACCGCTCCGGAGGTTTCTATTGAGCTCGGAGTCAGCGCATTCATTAGCGATAACTATATCCCGGACGCGAAGCAGAAGATCGAAATCTATAAGAAGATTAGCCGCCTGGAGAGCATCGGTGACGCAGAGGAACTCGAGGCCGAGATATTCGATAGATTCGGCAAACCGCCTGTTCCCGTCCAATGTTTGCTGGGGATAGCGAGATTGAAGATTATCGCGCGTGAGATGGGCGTTGCCTCAATCGTGAGAGAACGGGATGTGGTATCTATAAGATTCAATGTGGGCGCCCATATCTCTGGCGAGGTGCTCATGAATAATGTGGTTCGCCCCAACCGGGGGCGGGTGACGGTGAGCTTTGGGCGTTCGCCCGTGCTCAAGGTGAAGGTTGGGGGAATGGCAGAGCTCGATCTCATAAGGTTTATAGAGGGGATGTTAGCGGGCTCAGGCATAGGGGAGAGACAGGTTGCCAGCGGTTAGCCCGCGCCTTTGCGGCGGGCCCGGACCTCGTCTACACCTTGGCGACCCCGGCTTTAAGGTTTAAGGATGGTGCCTTTGGCCGGTCTTTTGTTGGTGCCTTTTGCCTGGCTGTAACGCATTATTTAAGCCTGAATTGGTTAATCTATACTATGTATGTGACCCCGGCCACCGTGCGGCGCTGGTAGCTGTTACCTGCGAAAGTCCTGGGTATTTCCGTGCGCTAACTTGGAGAGCTGGGGAAATAGGGTGGAAAAAATGAATAAAAATGTTAAACTGTATAGATACTATCGTTAGTTGGCTACAGTTAGTTGCCCGGTTGCGCAAATATCGCGAAAAGGAGGGGTGGCCATGAAAGCAACAGGAATAGTCAGACGCATAGATGATCTTGGACGGGTAGTAATACCTAAGGAAATAAGAAGGACGCTGAGAATACGCGAAGGAGACCCGCTTGAGATATTCGTAGATCGCGATGGCGAAGTAATTCTGAAAAAATATTCGCCCATTGGCGAGCTCGGGGATTTCGCCAAGGAATACGTGGATTCCTTGAACGAGGCTACGGGACATATTGCATGCATAGCGGATAGGGATGCGATAATCGCTGTCGCTGGGGCGCCCAAGAAGCAGTTTGTTGATAAACGCATCTCCCCTGCCGTAGAGAAGGCCATGGAGGCGCGCAAGACCGTGGTCATCAATGAGCCTGGGCGGGATGAGTATTGCGAGGCATGTCCTGTAATAGAGGAAGGCGAGGAATGTAAGTTTACCGCGGAGGTGATATCGCCCATCATTGCCGAAGGGGATCCAATTGGAGCAGTTATTTTGACATCTATGACACCCGATGTAAAGATGGGGGAATTGGAGGTTAAACTCGCTGAGACCGCCGCAGGCTTCCTTGCAAGGCAGATGGAGCAATAGGAGCGCAGCGTGGAGGCCGGGGCAAGAGATCCGCGGTCTGGATCAGACCAGACAAGATAATATTGAAAACAGCAGCCTGAAGGCCTGCTGTTTTTTTATGCCGCATGAGGTATGCCATGCCGCACGAGGCATAAGGAATGAGATGATGGTGTTTTTGACCGGGCGGCAGGGATATCGGATTGCCTGTAGAAGATATAGCGATGCCTGTAGAAGATATGGCGAACAGTAGAACAGTATATCAGCATCGCAGTATAGAAGAACGATAAATGTCAACGTGTCGAAAGGTGGCCGGGATGCCAGGATGTCCAGGGGATCTTTTGTGCGGGGCGCGGCTATTTTGGCCGTCGCGGGTTTAGCTAACAGGGTGGTCGGGGCTATCTCGAGAATAGTATTGCCTGCAATGATCGGGGACGAGGGCATGGGCCTTTTTCAGATGGCCTACCCCATATACTCGATGTTCCTTGTCTTTTCTACCGCCGGGGTGCCCGTTGCCGTGTCGAAACTCGTCGCAGAACAGGCTGCCAGGGGAAATCGCCGGGGCACGCACCACATACTCAAGATAGCAACATCGATTCTCGCTTTTACCGGGATCTTTTCAACCGCGGTGCTGTTTATGGCGGCGGGCTACCTCTCCAGGGTGGTTCTCAAGGACCCTCGCGCGGTATATTCAATCTACGCTACCGCGCCCGCAGTCCTGATCCTATCCGTCATGTCCGGCTTCAGGGGCTATTTTCAGGGCCTTCAAAGGATGGAGACGAGTGCAGTTTCGCAAATCGGGGAGCAGCTTGTCAGGGTATTTTTTATGATAGGCCTGGCCTATGTCCTGCTTCCAAGGGGTATCGAGTATTCCGCCGCCGGAGCAGCCTTCGGCGCCGTGGCTGGAGGGGTTGCCGGGTTCGCTATCCTGCTCGTGGCCTATTATGGCGGCGGAGGG
>DUMQ01000008.1 GCA_012839815.1 Bacillota bacterium
CCGGTGTTGCGTTCCGGGGACGGCGCGCTTGCGGCGCGCCTCCGTTGGAATTTGGCGCGAGGGCCTTGCCAAATTTCAAAAGGCCCCGTCACGCAAGCACCGGCAACCCCTGGCAAAACGGCGATAATCTTCGAACTTACCCTTAGGCTGCGACCTGGGCAGGCTGGCAGGAATGTCACCACCTGGCAGGCCATAGGGCTATAGATGGATGTAAGTAGCCTGTAGACCACAATTCTTACATACACCCGTACAACTGAAGATTATTGTAATATAGCTGGAAGTATAGTAGGATTATGTTTGACCTAATTACGTTGCCAGGCTGTAAATTCAAATAGAGATGCAAAGGAGAGAGCTTAGAGCCAGCATAACGAAGGCGAATACCATGAAATTCACGGATGAGTACAGTAACAACAAGTCCGAATTACATTGACGGGACGGGGGAAATGGAGCGATGTATGAAGGCGCTGTGCTCATCGTGGATGACGACGAAGGGATGAGAAAAAGCCTCGCCGTTACATTAAGGCATGACGGATACAAGGTTTACTGCGCCGAGAATGGGATGGCCGCCCTGGAAAAGGTCAAGGATGAGGAAGTTCAAATTGTGATACTCGATCTCAAGATGCCCGGCCCGGATGGCCTGGAAACCCTGAAAAGGATCAAGGCCTTTCGCAATAATATCCCTGTGATCATGATAACGGGATTCGGCAGCATCGAAACCGCAGTAGAGGCCATGAAACTCGGCGCCTTCGACTATGTCACCAAACCTTTCGAGACGACACAAATAAAGGCCATCGTCAAAAATGCCCTCAAGCTTCAAGCCCTTGCTAAAGAAAATGAATACCTGAAGGGCGCCCTCCAGGAAAGGTTTCAGCTCGGCAGCATTATCGGCAAGAGCCCCAAGATGCAGGAAATCTACGATCTAATCGACAAGGTCGCACCGACGGACGCGACCGTGGTGTTACTTGGCGAAAGCGGTACAGGTAAAGAACTTGTAGCAAAGTGCATCCATTACAACAGTCCGAGAAGGAACGGGCCGTTCATCAAATTGAACTGCGCCGCCCTTCCCGAGGGCGTCCTGGATAGCGAGCTCTTCGGCCACGAAAAGGGCGCCTTTACAGGGGCTACAGTTCAAAGGCTGGGGCGTTTCGAGCTTGCTCACGGGGGAACGATTTTTCTTGATGAAATAGGAGATATCAGCCCCGCCACGCAGGTCAGGCTCCTCCGCGTGCTCCAGGAACGCGAATTCGAACGCGTCGGCGGCACCCAGACCATCAAGACTGATGCCCGGATAATAGTTGCTACAAATAAAGATTTGGAAAGGGAGATGCTGGCGGGGAGATTCCGTGAGGATCTCTATTACCGCCTCAACGTGATCCGCATATTCATGCCTCCTCTCCGGGAGCGCATGGAGGATATTCCCCTCCTCGTGGATTATTTTCTGAAGGAATTCTGCGCGCTTCACCAGAAGCATGTTACCCAGGTCGCGCCCGATGCCATGAAAGCCCTTATGTCATACCGGTGGCCCGGAAACATAAGGGAGCTGAGAAACGTTATAGAGAGGGGCGTCGTCCTTGCCACAGGCGATTTAGTTACAGTCGACCTTTTGCCGGAAGAGATAACCACCAGCTGCCCGGATGGCCGCAGGCATCGTTTTGAGCATGGGAAAACCCTCAAGGACGTGGTTGATGAGGTGGTGGAGGAGGTCGAGCGGGAGGTGATCCTGGATGCCCTGTCTAAATGCGGCTGGAGACAGGCGAAGGTCGCCGGACTCCTGGGGATAAGCGAAAAGACGCTTTACAATAAGATGCAAAAATATCATATAAGGCAGGAGAGGGATGAAATTCGATGCCATGGCCCGTCTTAAAGTTAAGGCCGGTCTTGAAGCTGAAATACCAGCTCGTCCTGGTTATGACCATTCTTGTCCTGACCCCAATGTTATCGTCCGCCCTGGTCGTAAGCAATCTCGTTAGGAACCAAAACGAAAATAACGCCCGCCAGCGGATATCGGACGTCGCAAATAAGCTGGCTTACAGTCTAACAACCCTCGAAACTGAATATCTTACAAAGGTCAAAGCCTTCGCTACTACGGAAGAAGTTGTCTACTCCACTTACGTACTGTTTCAATACGGGGATGTCTTCTCCGACCGAACAAAGTTGAATATAGTCCAGCCCCTCAGGAACTCCCTGCTTTTTTATAAGGCGAGCCTCGAGGCGGACACCATCGATCTCATAGACGCAAAAGGGCGAATGCTTGCCTCCGTCGGGCCCGGGGATGACATCGAAACCCTGAAGGATCTGGAGGAGAAGTCAGGCAAGGATATTTTCAGGATCCCGTCAGGGCTCCCGCTAAAGGCGCCGTTTACCATGCCTCGCGAGGCCGGGGTTCGCTTCCAGACTCAGGGCACCAATCTCCTGCTCATTGCTGAAGCGCCAATTACGCATAAAGCTCGAACTGTTGGAGCTGTCATCTTTCGTAAGAGCTTTGACGGCAACTTCGCAACCGAAATGGCAAGGACCACGGGAACCGACCTTGCATTTTTCACGGCGGGTAAGTATGTGATGGGAACTTTGCCTCCTTTCACGATCCCGGCGGGGATCCTCGCTGACGCGCGGAATAAGTCAGGACTCATCACAACTCAGCTTCGTATCGACAATAACCCCTACAACCTCGCCGTCTATCCCTTGCAACGCGACCGGCCACGGAGCCCCATGATAGTAGTGGGGATCTCAAACGTTGATACTATCCAAAACACGCGCCAGACCGTCCGGGCAATCTTTCTAGTGGCATTTCTCGGGATAATCATAAGCACCATATTCACATATATTTGGGCCGGAAACGTGACTGAGCCCATAAATATGCTCGTGAAGAGCACAAAGAAAGTGGCGGCTGGCAAGCTCGACGAACAAATCGAGACCGGCCGGCGGGATGAGCTGGGCGAATTGGCGACGCAGTTTAACATGATGACGCGCTCCCTGAAGCAAAATACGGATGAACTCTCGTATCTTAAGGAATTGAATCAAAACATTGTCGAAAGTATAGCCGTGGGGCTCCTGGTCATCGATAGCAGCGCGAGGGTGCTCGCCACCAATGCCGCCCTCGAACGCCGCTTTAACCTCAGGAAGGACTCCCTGATCGGTAAGGATGTCTCATCGCTGTTCGGGCCGGATGAGGACGCGAGATTTAAAGATATCCTGCTGGAAATCGCCCGGGCACCCGGGCACAGGGAGATCAATGACGTATCCAGAAAGATCGGCGATGAGGTTCAAATATATAACATCGAAGCCTCCCCGTTGCGCGACAGGTTTGGCAAAATATCGGGGAAGATAATCCTTATCGATGACGTTACCGAACGGGCCCAACTGGTCGAGCAGCTCATACGATCGGAGAAGCTAGCCTCGGTCGGCAAGCTTGCGGCTGGCCTCGCACATGAGATCAATAACCCGCTGGGCACGATAATAAACTACGTCCAAACGCTCCTCCTGGACGAGGACGATGCGGAAGCGCGTGAGTATCTTAGGAGCGTTGAAACTGAAACGAGACGCATATCCCAGATTGTGAGAGATCTGCTGAATTTTGCAAGGCAGTCGCCGCCGCACTATGACGCCGTCGATATTCACAATGTGCTCGATGAGTCGCTGAGGCTCGTCGAATATCAACATCTGCCGGAGACGATTACCATCATTCGCAAGTATTGCGATTCACCCCTTACCGCACTGGGCGACGCGAATCAATTGAAACAGGCGTTCCTCAACCTTGCCATCAATGCATTTCAAGCGATGCAAAACGGGGGGACTCTCGTCGTCACAACAAGCCTGAGTGAAGACGACGAGGATCATCGCAAGGTTTGCCACATTGCGTTTAGTGATACCGGCACGGGCATCGCCGACGAGCATCTCAGGTATATTTTCGACCCGTTTTTCACTACAAAAGAGGTTGGCCAGGGGACAGGCCTCGGCCTCTTTGTAACCTTCGGCATCGTCCAGGCGCATGGCGGCACCATAAACGTGAATACACGCGTCGGTCACGGGACAACCTTTACTATAACCTTACCGGTAATCCAGTAACCGATTTCGGAAATGTTTTACCGGAATCCACCTTCAACTCAGAATAGTCAAAGATAAATTAAATATCCTTATAAGGTCTTGAAGGCTGAATAATCAGGGATTTCTATCCCCGTCGACGCTTGTTGACTCTTGCCGTGAATCTGATCTCCACTTACCCGGCACGAATCTTGCTCTTAAATGTAAATGGTAAATGGAGGTGAAGCCCCTATGGAACTGGCCCGTGCCCAGGCGCCCGGGAAACAGGCGAGACGCTCATTTAAAATGATAAGGGAGGTAAACGTCCTAATTGCCCTTATCGTTCTGAGCACTATAATAGCCGTCTTAAACCCCAGATTCCTGTCACCCTACAATATCCAGATCCTCATAAGGCAGATCGCTCTTTTCGCAGTGATAGCCGTCGGTGAAACGTTCGTCATCATCACGGGGGGCATCGACCTCTCGCCCGGCTCGATGACGGCCCTTTCCGGGATAATCTGCACGCTTGCGATGGCTAACGGGTGGTCCGTAACCCTTGCCATCATAGCCACCCTCGCGATGTCGGCCCTGATCGGATTGGGTCACGGGCTCGCAGTGACTCGCCTCGGAATCCCTCCATTCATAATCACACTCGGCACCTACAGCATAGCACGGGGCGCGGCCGCCGTCATCACGAAAGGTTGGCCTATCGTCAATATACCGGCATCATTTCTCTTCCTGGGCCAGGGCATCATACTCGGCATCCCCGTCCCCGTCATAATAGCTGTGGCCGTGGCCGTCTTTGCCACGTATATCCTCCGCTTCAGCGTTATCGGCAGGCATATTTACGCAATTGGCGGGAATATCGAGGCTGCACGACTATCAGGAATAGATGTGAATCGAAGGATCACGTTTTGTTTCATAACAAGCGCGGTCCTGGCCGGCGTCACAGGTATCGTGGTGGCTTCACGCCTTGGCCAGGGCCAACCGGCTGTAGGCACTGAATACGAGCTGATCGCCATAGCTTCCTCCGTCATCGGAGGGACGAGCCTGCAGGGGGGATCCGGCACGGTCCTCGGCGCCTTGATAGGCGCCAGCATTCTAAGTGTTTTAAACAACGGCCTCGTCTTGCTCGAGGTTTCGGCGTATTGGCATCAGATCGCCGTAGGCTGCGTGGTTGTCATAGCCGTGCTATCTGATGTCCTGCAACGAAGGGCGGGGGCGCGAAGGGCCCTAATCGCTAAACTCATAACAGGGAAAAATCCGGGAGGAGGTGTGAGTGCAGGGTTAAAGTAGGACTGGTACCCAGACCGGGTTTTAAAAACCTTTAATTCCAAGGAGGGCTGGCTTCGATGAAAAGACTGGTTGCTATCTGGTTATTCTTGATGCTTTTGGTTGCCCTCGGGGTGCCCACCATGGCTGCAGAGCAGATAAAGCTCGCAGTTTTAGGTAAGTCCGTCCACCCCTACTGGAGCGAGGTCGAGCTCGGTGTCAAGGCTGCCGCCAAGGCATACGGCATCGACGCCACGTTCTTTGTTCCGCCGCGCGAAGATATAGCTCGACAGGTAACGGCCATGGAGGGGTTTATAGCTCAGGGCGTCAAGGGAATATCATTTGCGGCTTCCGATCCTGACGCCTTGAAGGCCGTAGCAAAGAAGGCGCTCCAGGAGGGCATACCTCTGGTTACCCTTGATACGGACTCTCCGGATAGCGGACGCTATATCTATATAGGAACCGATAACTATTCGGCCGGCAAGGAAGCCGGGGAGCAAATGGTAAAGATCCTCAATGGGAACGGCAAAGTAGCTATCCTCACCGGCTCCCTTACCGCGCGAAACTCTCTCGAACGCATTCAAGGTTTCAAGGATGCCGTTGCGAAGCATCCGGGGATCAAGATCGTCACGATTCAATCCGATAATGAGGACGCTCAGAAAGCTCTGGCCCTCGCGGAATCAGTCCTCCAAACCTACCCTGATTTAAACGCGATCTTCGGTGTGTACGCCTACAACGGCCCCTCGGCTGCGAGCGCTATAAAAACCGCGGGAAAGGCCGGCAAGGTGCATGTGGTTTGTTTTGATACCACCCCTGATATTATAAAATGGATCAAGGAAGGGGTAATCGACGCAACCATCGGGCAGAGGCCATACATGATGGGGTACCTGAGCGTCGCGGTTCTATACAATATGAACAAAATCGGCGTTAAGAATACGCTCCAGATGCTTCCGAAGACGAACATCGATACCGGCGTGGATGTCGTTACTAGGGCAAACCTCGAGGAATATAAGAAGCTTCTAAAGAACCTGGGTATCCCCGTTAAATGGTAAATCCACCTACACGCTTCGACAGGTTCCAGGCACCGGTGCGGGAATCATACTTGCGGT
This sequence comes from Bacillota bacterium, assembly GCA_012839815.1. GTDB lineage: Bacteria > Bacillota > SHA-98 > Ch115 > JABLXJ01 > JABLXL01. The sequence goes on from DUMQ01000008.1 coordinate 6,402, forward strand.
CCTGCACCGGTGCCCCGATAGATACAACTTCACGAGCCTCACTACTCGTGAGAGAAGGATGGGTAGATGGCTTTATGATGCAACCGATGCAACCGGGGGATGGACTAAAGAAAGAGCCTGTCCTCGTAATGAGAGGAATCTCGAAAGCATTTCCAGGCGTTCAGGCCCTGGATGATGTTGAGTTTGAGGTCTTTCCCGGGGAAATTCTCTGCCTGGTGGGCGAAAACGGTGCCGGCAAATCGACGTTAATGAAGGTACTATCCGGGGTGCATGCCAGGGATTCCGGAACCATTATTTTCAAAGGCAGAGAAGTGGATTTTAAAACCCCGCAGCAAGCTATTCAAAGCGGAATCACCATGATATACCAAGAGTTCAATCTAGCGCCCAACCTTACCGTTGCCGCCAATATATTCCTGGGTAAGGAGCTCACGAAAGGTCGCCTTCATACCATCGATAACGCCTCCATGGCTCAAAAGACCGGGGCGCTCCTATCACGCCTGGGGGTAAGGGTTAGCCCCGATGCTTTGGTTAAAGATCTGAGCGTCGCTGAACAGCAAATGGTTGAAATAGCAAAGGCTCTATCGCAGGACGCAAAGCTCATTATCATGGATGAACCTACAGCGACCCTGACAAGCAGGGAGACAGAAATCCTGTTTCAAACGATACGAAGGCTCAGGGACCAGGGGATCGCCATTGTTTTCGTCTCCCACCGGCTCGAGGAGGTATTCATGATAGGTGACAGGATCATCGTAATGCGCGATGGCAAACGCGTAGGAGAGTTGATCCCGTCGAAATCGAGCATAGGAGATGTCGTGAAGCTGATGGTCGGGCGTCCCCTCAAGGAATTCCCGAAACAGGAAGCCAGGATATCCGGCACCGTCCTGGAGGTGAGACATATCACAACCGATCGGATCAAAGATGTCAGCTTCACGTTGAGAAAAGGAGAGATACTTGGGTTTGCCGGCCTCGTCGGAGCGGGGCGCACAGAACTCATCCGCGCGATCTTTGGCATTGACCGCAAGATCGCCGGCGAAATTTATATAGAGGGCCGCAAGGTAGATATCCGTTCCCCAAAGGATGCCGTAGCCTCAGGCTTGGGGCTCGTCCCTGAAGATAGAAAGTCACAAGGTCTCGTGCTCCAAATGGCTGTCCGGGAGAACATAAGCCTCGCTGGGGTCGAGAGAAATGCGCGCAGCTTTTCGCGGCTCAACTGGCAATGGGAAAGACAGGCTGCCCGGGAGTTTATCGAGAAGCTCAGGATCCAGACCCCGGGGCCCGAGCAAATAACAGCAAACCTGAGCGGCGGGAACCAGCAAAAGGTCGTGCTCGCGAAATGGTTGACACTCCATCCCAAGGTCCTGATCCTCGATGAGCCAACCCGTGGAATCGACGTCGGAGCTAAAACCGAGGTGCATTCCCTGATCAGCCGACTGGCCCAGGAAGGGTTGGGCATAATTCTGATCTCATCTGAACTCCCTGAAATCCTCGGTATGAGCGATCGCATTATGGTGATGTCCAATGGACGAATAGTTGCCGAATTTCCCCGGGAAGAAGCGACGCAAGAAAAGATCATGGCCTGCGCGATCTAAGCCAGGGGGAGCGCACCCACCCCCGACCCACCCAGGCGAATACTGAACTATTCGGCCCTCTCATGGAGCGATAAGTTGGCCCCGGCCTTGCCGAGCTCGATCTAGGCCCCTGCGACCTCTGATTCAGCAGCGATTACGTCCAGCCTAAATAGGATATCATTTCCCCGTTGACCACCGACGTTGACACATGCATCCCCTCAACCGAAATTTAAGACGCCTTTCGAGAGCTTTCCTTATTTCCTCCCGCAGATCGGCATCTCCCTTTTGACATAAAGGGCGCCGGGGTTCTATAATCTCAATGGGAACCATGGGGACTCGGTTTCCCGCTCTAACCTATCCTTCTGACCAGCTAACTATTAAGGACATGATGATGCTACGATAGATGACTACTATAGATAATGCTATGCTACAATAAATGGAAGATTTTAAGAGTATTTAAGAGTAAAGGAGCAGGACTCTTATGCAAATCGGAATTGTGGGGCTGCCGATGGCCGGTAAAACTACGGTATTTAACCTACTTACGGGAATGGGGGCGCCAGCGGGCCCGGGGGCCGATTTCCCGGGAAATAGGGACGAGGGCACCATAGGTATGGCCAAGGTGCCGGATGAGAGAATCGACTACCTGCATAACATGTTCAAACCCAGGAAAACCACGTACGCCCAGATTCGCGTAACGGACCTTCCCGGCCTCGTGCGCTCGGCTGGCGTAAAAGGGGATAACGCTCGGGGCCAGGCCAATATGTTTCTCAAATCGATCCAGGGTGTCGATGCTGTAGTTCACGTCATACGGGCTTTCCCTTCACCAGATATTCCACACATGGATGGCAGCGTGGACCCGGTCCGGGATTTCGATGCCGTGAATATGGAGCTGATTCTATCCGACCTGGAGATAGTCTACAAGGCCCTCGAACGAGTAAATGGTGGAGGGGGTGGCGCCGGGCGCGGAGCTGCCGGCCCGCGGAAAAAGATCAAGCTGGAGCCGGGCCAGCTTGAGGCGCTTGAGAAATGCCGGGTTGCGCTAGAAGCCGAAAAGCCGGTCCGGGATGCCTCACTCACCGGCGAAGAGTTTCTCTTGCTGAAGGGCTTTGGATTTCTCACGGCAAAGCCCCTCGTAACCGTAATAAATATGGGCGAGGAACATCTCAAGACGGGCGATTACCCTGGCCGGGCTGAACTCAGACTGCGGGCCGCGAACGCGAGGTCACCACTGGTGGAGCTCTCGGCGCGGATCGAGGCCGAGATCGCGAGCCTCGACGATGAAGACGACCAGGCCGCCTTTATGCAGGATTTCGGGATAAGTGAGCCCGGTATTAGCAAACTCGCGCGAGCCTGTTACGACGCCCTCGGGCTCATATCGTTCTTCACCGTGGGGGAGGATGAGGTTAAGGCATGGACGATAAAGAACGGCACGACGGCAAAAGCGGCGGCTGGCAAGATACATTCAGATATTGAAAGGGGCTTCATCAGGGCCGAGGTGGCAGGCTTCGATGACCTGAAACGCCACGGCTCCATTGCGGCATTGAAAGAGAAGGGGTTATACCGGCTGGAAGGCAAGGATTATGTAGTAGCCGACGGCGACATCATCAACTTCCGGTTTAACGTGTAGCCGCCTAGCCTCACATCCACTGTCCATATGCCGGGAAACGCGGCAGCCGGGGGCATCCCAAAGGCAACCGGCCGGTGTAGCGGCAACCATGTTGCGGTGATAAGATACGGGCCGGTAGGCGAACGCATTAGTGTTAGAGGCGCATCCTCCTTATACACTACGCCATCAGGCCTGGTCCAAACGGCCGTCTGAAAGAAGGAAATAACCTACGCGAGGCGATATAGTTCCTCTGCGTTTACGCGAAGAATTCTCTTCGCAACATCAATGGCGATCTCCAGATCAAAGTACCCGTCTACGACCTTGTCGGCCAGGGCCTGAGCTATCACATGCTTTGCAGCGATTACCGCCCCGAAGCACTCCTCGACGGTCCAGGTATCGCCGCCCCATGAGATCCTATCTATCGTCTGAGCGACCTCCAGCCACTCGCTTAACGCCATTCTCGCCGCGCTTGGTGAGATCAGAGGCAACCAAACCAGATCCAGGTAAACGTTCTTGTAATTATGAGCCAGGCCCCCGCACTCGTGAAACCAGGGATAGCCCCCGTGAAACAGCACAAATCTCGTCTCAGGGTGGCGCTCGATTACGGGAACAAGGTTCATCGGGTTGGAACCCCATATCTTGCCCAGGCCGGTATGGCACTGCAGCGGGAGTCCATACTCTGCGGCCTTTTCGCAGATAAAATGAAAGATATAATCACCAAAAGCCTTCTCATCGCAAGGCGAAATGCTTGTGTCATCCATTTCAAACACCTTCGCAGCCCTGTCGCGGGCTACATAGTCGAAGTGCAGACCCCTATCGTAGGCCAGGGCCGACTTCAATGCGACAGCGCCGCCCTCCCTGGCCTTCCTAATGGCGAAGTCGATGAAGGCCAGGTAGCTTTCGAAATCCGATATCCCGAACCCGTACCGTTCGGCCAACCGGAAAGGACTGTTGCCGTTATGATCGACGGCTTTCCTACTATACCCAAACAGGAACATATTGATCCTGAAGGTGGGTGAGAATATCTCGGGATGACCGTTGTCGTTCCCCGGGTCCCAGTATGCATCCAGGATGGCCCGCCCTATCCGGCACTTCTCCGTGAGCACCTTGAACTTCCAACCAGGATCGGCATGCGCCGCCCTGATGCGGGCGGAGATTTCATCCCAGTTGTCCGCCGTGAGCTCGCCCTCGAATCCGTAGAGCTGCTGGAGCGAGCGGAGGAGCCAGCGAAAGTATGAATTAACCCGCACCTTCTCGAGAAACTGGGCCCGCGCAGCGCGGTCGCTTCCTTTCAATTCAACTCCACACCAGTCGACATAGCTGTTTTTCAGGACCTTCTCAAGGTCTATGTCCTGGTAGAAATCATCAGGCCTCAAATGCTCATGCGTATCGGTGATCCTCATAGCTTCAGTTTCAAGACCGGCGCTTATTTCACTGAAAGCATCATAGACCGCGTTATAATCCTTATAATCACGATCCCTATAATCCAATGGTCCTCCCCCCACCGCGCTTGCCTACTGCTTACCTCCAGGCGCCTCCCGGCGCCATGGCCCCCGGCCCATGACTTCCTGCCCTGTGACTCCGGCTCCCCGAAGAAGGCCGGCCCTTTCAGGAGGCCGGCCTCATTCAACGGCCTAACTCAACCATCTATGCACATCTATCTATGCGTTATCTATGCGCATCTATCTATCCACATCTATGCCTCTATGGAGTCACAATGAGCTTCATGTCGGCCCGGCCGCTCGCCATGAGCTCTAGAGCCGTCGGGAACTCAGGCAGCGGGAATACGCCGCCAATGAGCGGGTCAACCTTGATGTACCCGCTCTCCATCATGCGCAGGGCGGCCAGGTATGTCTTCTTGATGGCAAATGAGCCTATTATCTCGAGATCTCGCTTGTAGATCTCAAAGGGGCTTATGCTTATCCTTCCCTCCGGAGGGCAGACCCCAAAGATCAACAGCTTGCCGCTATTCTTAACGTACTGGATAGCGTTCTCAACCACCTTGGGCACGCCGGTGGCATCGATAACGAGATCGTAACCACGGGGCTCCACATCCCGCAGGGCCTTTGTGAGATCAGGATCATCCCCCTTGAAGGTGTTGCGCGCACCAAGCGACCTCGCGATCTCAAGTCTGCCGGGTTTCAAGTCGACAACGTCCACCGCCGAGGCCCCTGCCTTGAGGGCCACCTGCAAGTGCAACAGGCCTATAGGCCCGGAACCAAATATCAAAACCGAATCCCCTATGGACATCCGCGCCCTCTCGTGGCCATAGATCACGCAGGCGAGCGGCTCCACAAAGGCGGCATGTTTTAAGTCCTTGAGCGTGGTTTTAAACAGGTTGGCCTCGGGGACCGCGACGAATTCGGCGAAGGCGCCCGCCACGGTGTTTCCCAGGCCATTCCAGTTCTCACAGTGATTCTGTTTGTTCTGAACGCAGAAATAGCAGTTCTCGCAGAATAACGATGGATCCACCGCCACGGCATCGCCGGGCTTCACCCTCGTCACCCCGGCGCCAACCTGCTCCACAATGCCCGCAAGCTCGTGCCCGGGGATAATAGGATAGGGGGATATGAATTCCCCCTTAAAAATATGCACATCCGTGCCGCACACCCCGCACGCCTTGACCCGCACGAGCGCCTCATTGGGCTTGGGCACCGGAGTCGGGACTTCCTTCATTTCCAGATCGTTAGGTTTATTTATAACTGCCGCCAGCACAACTATCTCCCCCTGTAATCCTGGTAAAGTATTCATAGCCCGCCCCGGTCCCAATCCCCATACCAATTTCCGGTTTCTGACCACCCGCCGGCACCAAGGGACTACGGGACTGCGGGACAGGGTAATGTTTGCCTCGGCAAAGTTATCCGAGCTTATGGTAACGACCCGTTCTAGGGGTTGTCTACGGGTTGACTATAACCTTTATGGCCTCGTTCTTCTTAGTATCCGCCAGATCAAGGGCGTCTTGCGTCCTTTCAAGCGGGAAATGGTGAGTGATCATGCTCTTGAGGTCGATCTTACCCGCTGAGACCATGTCTATTGCCTTCCGGTAGACGTTCGCATACCTGAAGATCCCAAGCACGTCAAGCTCCTTACCCGATACCTCCACTACATTATAATCCACCATGTCCTTTGCGGAAAGCCCTATAAAGACCACCTTACCGCCCCTCTTCGCGATCTTGGTGGTCATTTGTATCGTCGGAACGGCCCCGGCAGCCTCAAAGACCAGGTCCGCTCCCCCGCCGCCCACAGCGTCGAGCACCTTTTCAAGGGCCTGCGTATCCCTGGAATCTATTACAAAGTCAGCCCCGAGCTTTCTCGCCATGTTGAGCCTGAAATCGCTTATGTCCAGCACCACCACAGGGCTCGCACCATAGGCCTTCGCCGCCTGCAACGTCACAAGGCCAATGGGTCCGGCTCCCAGCACCACGGCACTGAGCCCGGGCTTCACCCCTGCTCGCTCGGATGCATATACCCCCACGGCGAGGGGCTCGATCAGGGCTCCCTCATCAAACGATACATTATCGGGCAGCTTAAATGCAAAGTCCTCGGGGAAGGTAACATACTCCACAAAGGCCCCGTCAACGGGCGGGGTGGCCATGAACACAACATCGGGGCAAAGGTTGTACCTGCCCGTCTTGCAAAATACACATTTCCTGCAGGGAATGCCGGGCTCCAGGCTCACCCTGTCGCCAACCCTCAGGGAATTCACCCCCTCGCCGACCTCCGCCACCTCACCCGATGATTCGTGTCCGAGGATGATCGGCTTCTCGACCACATAGGCGCCTATCCTGCCATGCCTGTAATAGTGGATATCAGACCCGCAAACGCCTACCGATTTAACCCGTACCAGGATCTCGCCGGGCCCGGGTGAGGGTTTATCAAGCTCCTCAATTTTAATCACTCCTGGCCGCTCGAGCACGGCGGCTTTCATCTTTTGCTCCATAACTACAATAACACCGCAACAGGCATGCCCTGCCCCCACGAAACTGGCGCCGGCACTGCAAGTTGCGGCTTGCCTCCTTTCTCTTTATAGTATGAAAAGTATTCACTAAGCACTCAACAGGCCAAATAACCAAGACGGGCAGTAGACATGGTGCCGCCCCATGCCCAATCCACCGGGGTATCCGGGGTATCCGGGCTATCTAAGTTAGCGCGTATAAAATCTCCTGCCGGAAACTCTATCATAGCCTACCACCGCAGGCGACTACCGGGGCACCACAACCACCTTTATTGCACCAGATTTATCTTTCTCCGTCAACATCTCAAATCCCTTCTCTATTTCATCAAGGGATATCTCATGAGTTATAACATGGCTAAATAGGAGCTTGTGCGCATCCAGCATCTCGAGGGCGATCTCAAACTCCGGTCTCTGCCTGAAATACCCGTAACTATTGGAGCCTATAATCCGGATCTCCCTGGCCATAACCTCGAATGCCGGTACCAGCTGCAGATCTGTGGCGATTCCGAGCAGCACCACGCGGCCCAACCTCTCCACGCGCGGGATTAAATCCCTCATGACCTGGGCACCGCCACCCACACATTGGAAAACTACATCAAACCGCTTCGCACCACGAACATTGCCGCAAGGCCGGGCTCCGCCGCCATTATCATGGCTTCCAGCGTCTGCCTCACCATAACCTGAGACATCATTAGAAACACCGTCCCGTGAGGAGTCTCTCCTGGAGTTTACCGCGCATACCGCGCCCATGGAGGTAGCCTTCCTCAGATTGCGGTCATGGTGCCCGACGATGGAGATATCACGGACCCCCATGACATTGAGAACGCCGATTATGCATAATGCCACCGGGCCATCCCCATATACGAGGACCCTATCAGATACTCCGACGTCGGCGACATTTACCGCATGCACAGCAACCGCCAGAGGGTCGAGGAGCGATGCCAGGGTGAAGGCAAGTCCCTCAGGGAGGCGGTAAAGCTTATTAACCGGGGCCACGGTGTATTCGGCGAAGCCGCCAGGGTAGGCTATACCAACGTGCTTCAATGATTCACACAGGTAATAGTACCCGGTCCTGCAATAAACGCACTCCCCGCAAGTGGTCAGGGGTTCGATACCAACCCGGTCACCTTCAGCTATAGCCGCCCCGCCCCCGCCCCATCGGCCATCTCCCGCTATCTCAGTGACAACGCCTGCATTCTCATGCCCGAGGATATGGCCTACAGCGTCCGGGAGAACGGGGTGCTCACCGCGGATAATATGAAGGTCGGACCCACAAATCCCGGCCGCGCCCACCTTCACGCGGGCCCATCCCTCAGGAATCTCAGGAAGGGGGACCTCTCTGATTTCAAAGCGCCCGTTACCTGCGAAAATAGCTGCTTTCAACTCATATACCCCCTCGTCTATCTCCGGCTTCTGGCTCACTTCTCACTTGATAGCGCCCATGGTGAGCCCTGCGAGCGAATCGACCCGGGCCGTAGCTGTCATGGGGTCTACCGGCTCATTGGCTCATTGTCCATATTTCTCCATATACTGCCGGTGCCCCCGTTCGACCTCCTCAGGAGGTATCTCATCCGGCTGGCCGAGCTGGAGGGCCAGGTGGACGGTGCGGGCTACATCCTCAGCCATCACGGCCGCCTTCAGGGCCGCCGCAGGCGTTGGGCCCACCGTGAAAACACCGTGGTTCTTCATGAGAATCGCCGGGCTCTTGCCGATCGACTCGACGATGACCTGGCCGATCTCCTCGCCACCTATCTTCGCGTAGCGGCCGACAGGAATCGGACCGCCGAATTCATCAGCCATCGCCGTAAGATACACGGGAATCGGCCGGCCAAGGGCGGCAAAGGCCGTCGCATACGGCGAATGTGTATGGACAATCCCACCAACCTCCGGCATGTGCCTGTATACATAAAGGTGCGTCGACGTGTCGACAGAAGGCTTGAGACGCCCCTCAATCACTTCGCCATCCAGGTTCACCACAACCATATCCTCCGGTCTCAGGTCCTCATACCTCACCCCGCTCGGTTTGATCACGACATAGCCCGTTTCACGGTCCCGGCCGCTCACGTTGCCGCTTGTCATAGTAACGAGGCCGTTCTTCGGCAGTTCCAGATTCATCTTCCAAACTTCTTCTCGCAGCTTTTCCAGCATCCTGCTACGAACCTCCCTGACTTCTCTTGTATGCTCCGGCACTCGCGATCTCATCCAGGAATCCCAGCAAATCCGCAAAATCCAGAACCGTAAATCTCATCCTCAGGTCTTTCGCATTCGCCAGGGCCTCCCAGACCCAGTCGCTGCTGAAACCTATAGCCTCCGGCGTGGCGGGCGCGCCTGCCTGCTCCAGGGCATCCCTCACCCGATCAGCACCAGGGACGATCCCCCTCAGAGTGTCGCGTATTTCATCCCACCGGGCCACAACTTCTCGCAGCTTCTTCTCCCTCTCCTCCCAGGGGAGATACTTGCCGGCCGTCTCAATGATAGCCTCCCCGGCCATAGGGCCATAAAAGCGCCGTATCCGCTCCTCTCGCTCCTCCCGCGAGCGGTGTCTCCTTTTCAGGTCGGCAAGATCGATCCCCCGGGGATCGCGCCCCAGGATATCGGCGTAAACCCCGGCAATGAGGATTGTGGCCACGCCGACCTTAGTGCCGTGGAAGGGCTGGGGCCTCCCCTCACGAAGGCTCTTCAGCTCCCAGTAATGTGAAAGATGGTGCTCCGCGCCCGAAGCAGGACGCGAGTTGCCAACCATGAGCATGGCGATCCCCGACCATATCAGCCCCTCGGTCAAGCTCTTGATCGCACCCTTGGTGCGCGTCCCGATCTCAGAACCCCTCTCCAGGCATTCAAGGGCGATCGACCTGGCAAGCTCCGCTGCGAGTTCACAGTAATACTCACCATTGACCAGCCTTGCCAGAACCCAATCCGCACCTGCCGTGAGTTTCCCGAGCAGGTCGCCGAATCCGGCCGCCACCATATTAGAGGGCGCCCGCGAAAGGACGCCCAGATCGGCAAAAACCGCCAGCGGAGGAGCTGCCGGCAAGGTCCTCTTGAAGCCGCCTAGAAGGAGCGCGGCCACCGATGAAGTATAGCCATCCATCGATGGGGCCGTAGGGACGCTGATATACGGGCAGCCGGCTTTGAAGCTGGCATACTTCACGATATCATTGATGGTTCCCGAACCGACCGCAACGGCAAACGTCTTACGGGCCGCGGCCGATACCGCCACCCCGGCTGCCGGTTCGGGCGACTTAGACAACGCCACGTCAGATTCAGACCCACAACCCGAAAGCCGGGCGAGGACCCTTCCTATCGCCTCCTCATCCGCCTCGAGTACGCCCTGGACACAACGCCCATTCCCTCCATCTCCACCGAGGACGAGGACCTCGACGTCGCAACCGGCGCCCTCGAGGGCGCTCCTTGCGGCATCCCCTGCGGCCGCGTATGTATTCCGGTCCGCCACAAGGATAGCCCTCGCACCACCCGCCGTGTTCCCGGGGCCAGGGCGGGCAACAAACTCGTCCCTGGCGAACTCGCCCATGCGGACCATCGCGTCATCCCCTACAACCACCCGGCGTATGGGCACGTGATGCTCCCTGCCGCAGGTACATCGGAATGACCTGCCTAAAAGGTCCATGTCTATACGTCCCAGTTCCATCTATTCGTTTCATACCCCTCATGTCTCTGAATCGTGTCGCTGAATCTCCTCTTGAGTCTCATCCCCTGACCTCGGTCTTTATTGCCTTGAGGACCTTCATGACATCATTGGCTCCGCGGCCGAAATAATCATGCAGCTTGCGGTACTCCGCAAAGAGCTTCTTATATACCTCGTGGTTCGCCATGTCAGGCTTGAAGACCTCGTCCTTCAGGTGGGCCATGTGCCTTGCCGCGTCCACTATATCATCATAACCACCGGCGGCCTTCCCTGCCGCTACGGCTCCAAACATCGCCGAGCCGAGCGCCGGGGTCTGGGATGACGCGGATACCTTGATCTCCTTGCCCGTAACATCCGCGTAGATGTGCATGAGAAGCTTATTCTTCTCAGGCAACCCGCCACACGCATAGAGCTCCTTTATCGGCAACCCCTTTTCCTCGAAAGCCCTGATTATCGTCGCCGTCCCAAACGCCGTGGCCTCGATCAGGGCCCGGTATATCTCCTCGGGCTTCGTTGCAAGCGTGCACCCGATAAGCAGCCCCGTCAGGTCGGCGTCAACGAGGATCGATCTATTCCCATTCCACCAGTCTAGCGCCAGGACCCCGCTCTCGCCGGGCCGGAGCCCCCTGGCCTTCTCCTCAAACAGCTCGTGGATGTTCATGCCGCGAGCGCGGGCCTCCTGCTCATACCGCTCGGGCACGCAGTTCTCGATGAACCAGGCAAAGATGTCACCCACCGCCGACTGGCCCGCCTCATACCCGTAAAATCCGGGCAGGATGCCATCCTCGACCACCCCACACATGCCCTCGACGATCTTGAGTTCCTCCCCCACCACCATATGGCAGATGGAGGTCCCCATGACCATAACCATCTTATTGGGTTCGACCACTGTCGCTGCCGGGACCGCCACATGCGCATCTACGTTCGCCACCGCAACCGCGGTCCCGGGGATCAGCCCCGTCATCTGGGCCATCTTGGGGGTTATGCCACCGGCCCTCGTCCCCAACGGCAGGATCGTGCGGGACATCTTCTCGTCCACAACATGCTCGAGCCTGGGATCCAGCGCCTTGAAGAAATCATCGCCCGGGAACCCTTCCCTCTTGCTCCATATCGCCTTGTATCCCGCAGTGCACGAGTTGCGGGTCTCAACACCGGTAAGCTGCCAGACCACCCAGTCCGCAGCCTCGATGAAACGGTCCGCAGCCTGGTATATCTCAGGCGCCTCATCTAATATCTGCCATACCTTCGGGAAGAACCATTCAGAGGATATCTTGCCGCCGTAGCGGGCGAGAAACCCCTCTCCCCGTTCACGGGCTATGGCGTTCAGCTTGTTGGCCTCTGGCTGGGCCGCATGGTGCTTCCATAGCTTGACCCATGCATGGGGGTTGCTCTTGAACCGCTCGTCAAAGCATAACGGCGTCCCATCCTTGTAGGTGGGGAGCATGGTGCACGAGGTGAAGTCAATGCCGACCCCGATAACGTCATGAGGATCGACGCCAGCCTCCTTGAGGACCGCCGGGATAGTGACCTCAAACGTCCTTAGATAATCCGCGGGGTCCTGAAGCGCGAAATCCGGGGGCAGCTTGGTCTTGCCATCCGGCAGCACCTCATCGATCACGCCGTTTGAGTATTTGTAAACGGCCGTCGCAACCTCCCGGCCCGTCGCGACATCCACAAGGACCGCCCGGCCCGATTCCGTCCCAAAATCCACGCCAATGGAATACTTGCTCAAAGCGCTCACCCCATCGTCACAAAATATAATCAAAGTGGCACAATCGAAGTATACTTCGCCATCAGCCGCTCAATTCCTCCAGCCAAAATCTATCCTCGCCCGGATGCTCGTACCGTTGGGCCGGTGCGGCCTTACACGTAACTTCCCGTGCCACCAGCATCATTCTATCATATAGCAGGGGTACCCTGAACAGACGCATGGGCCCCTTGTGCCAGGCGGAATGCAGGGCGCACCAGCCCGTCAGGAGAGAAACCGGCCGGCGATCTTCGCCTCCTCCCTCAGGAACCGGAGCCCATAGGCGAGCTCTGCATCGAGCTTCTCCGCGGGAATCCTGCCCTGCCGCGCATCATACGGTGAAGACCCCCTGGGCAGGGGTTCGCACGATATCCCGCCTTCGTACCCGATCTCCATGAGCGACCTCAAGATCTCCCTCCAGGGCATGGTCCCCATGCCGGGGGCCTCCCGCGTGTTGTCTGCGACATGGAGATGCTGCAGCCAGTAGCGACCGGCCCTGCGGATCGCGGCCGGGATCCCATCCCCCTCCTCGATTTGCATGTGGAAGGTGTCCCCCATTACCCTGACTGCGGGTGAATCGATCTCCTTTGCCATCCTGATGGCATCATCGATCGAATAAACCACGCCGACTTCATAGCGGTTGATCGGCTCAATTGTAAGCAGTATCCCGGCCTGTTCGGCGTAAGCACCCGCGCTCGCAAGCGCCTCCACGGCACGCTTCCAGTCCTCTTCCCTCGAGACAAAGTATGCGGGCTGCCCGACGAGCCCGGGGACAACTAGAACGCTGCGGCCGCCCACGCCCTTCGCAAGATCGACGCACGCCTTGACGTAGTCCACAGCCTTCGTGCGCTCGGAAGCATCGGGATGGCAGAGGGCCCTCAGATCTGACGGGTCGGGGCCGGGGTGCATCCCGCATATCGATTGAACCCTCAGTCCCAGATCACCCATGATCTTATTGACCTCATCCACCCGGTAGATCGCCGGCTCCCCTACAAGCTCGATGCCATCAAACCCGATCCGGGCCGCCCTCGCCGCAACCTCGCTCAGGCTGCAATTCCCGAATATCCAGTTGTTTACATAGATCCCGATATTCTTCATCCGCCCACACTCCCGCTATCAATTTGTCAATGTTATATAAAGGTTATATATGGCCGGCATGGAGCTTAGCCGGTATGCGGCTGCGGTCGTAGAGTTGTAACTACAGCTGTAGTCGTGGCTGCATATCGTAGCTGCATATATAGTAGCTGCATATATAAAAGCTGAGCCTGGCAGGTTGTCAGGCCCAGCAATCACGCCGATTCTTACGCTCCGGCCACCAAAGGCATATCAGGGTTGCCAGGGCCGAAATGCTTCAGCATGACCAGCTCCTCGCGGTCGCTGGCATTTACTATCCTCACCCCTGCCCGAGCGGCCTCGACCGTCACGAAAAGCTCGTCATTGGTAAGCTCCCCGAATCTGATCATGGTGGGAGTCTCAACCTTCATCTTGCCCACGGTGCCGTGGCCCTGGAGCATTATGAGGCCGTAGGCCGCGCTATCCCTTATTACAACGCTCCTGCCGGGCAACACGGTCAACTCCTTAGCGCTGAAGTATTCTGAGCCGTATGAAACCCAATACTCAAGGTAGCCCTCTCCCCTCATCTCCTCAACGGGTTTGACAGGCAGCGGCTCTCTGTAGTGTTTCCTCGAGAAGTCCGGGTCGACATTGCCCTCCCAGTCGAGCATGCTCACAATATAATCGAGGTCGTGCGCCAGCTCCGGCGGGACGTCCTTAACAAGAAGGTCCCACGCCACCGGCCTGCCTTCGACAAGGGACTGGAACATGCCGAAGACATCGCTCGCCCGCTGGGGCTCATATGTCACAAGCGAGCCGGGGGCGTGCAAGATCCCGGCGGGCACGAACCAGCCCGTCCCGGGTTTGAGCTTATATGCCTGGGAGTGATACAGGATCCCGTTGTCCCCTTCATTCCACCGCTTAAGGCACTTTATTATGTCATCCCTGGTTGTCTCAGGCCGAAGGCCAAAGAATGTATAAGGGAAATTATTCCCGGTGAAGTTAAGCTGCCTCGGGAAATAGTAAGACTCAGGTTTCCCCTTCCGGCCCACCCTGGCCGCGTGCTCATCCATCTGGTGCATGTGGTGCGGTATGGGCCCCAGATTATCAAAGAACTTGGCCAGGACCTGCCATCCGCCGTACCTTTCCATGACTTCCTTGCCGAGGAACCGGTCGCCAAGCAGCTCGATGGCCTCCTTCAAGAGGATCTTCCTGGTCGTCCCGGCAGCACCCTCGACCCCGGCCCCGGCGATGCCATCCCCGGTGACGATGTAACTCAACCCTTCGTCCTCGGGGGTCCCCGGCCCGTTGTCCGCCTTGGTCGTGGACGCGAGCCATCTCTCATCGATCCCGCCCCTGTGGGCGCCGAGCGCATAGAGGTCCTTCGGGTCCAGCTTGAGCCTTCCACCTGGCATCATAAACGAGCGCGGCACCCAGGCGGGGGCGAGCCGGACCACCCCGCCGCCCTCATCGAGGGCGTTTTCAAGAAGCTTAACCTTTTCAGTACTACTCATAGCTCATTCCTCCTTTAACGCAGGATTATTGCTGCCAGCCTACAACTAAGTTAGTGCGCAAAAATACCAGACCTTTCGCAGGTAACAGCTACCAGTGCCGCACAGTGGCCGGGGTGTCTCGCATGTCCAGCCGGCACAGCTGGTACCGGAACTCCAACCATAACGCAGGGCGGGTACGCCCGCCCTGCAACTAAGCACCAATTATTATCCTGTATTATCTATTCTATTTTGCATTATCTATTTATCCTAGTTTATCTGGTCTGTTATTATCTTGGTCTATCTTGGTATTATCGTTAGTTTCCCAACCAAATTTCAGGCGCCTTTATTTCAAGCGCTTCTCAGCATCATTGAGGTTGGCCTTGGTTATCACCTTGGGCTCTATCCATATAGCCTTGGAGGAGGGAGCCTTACCGGTCCGCAGGTATTCAACCAGGATATCGAGGGCCGTGGCCGCCTGCTTCCCGGGGAACTGCTCGATTGTGCCATTCAACGTCCCTTCCTCGACGGCGTTGAGCGCATCTTCAATGGCGTCGAACCCCATGGTTATAACCTTTTTGCCACCTGCGCGCGCCTTCAGCGCCTCGAGGGCCCCGAGGATCATATCATCGTTATGCGCAAATACGGCATCGAAATCCTTGCCGCTCTGAAGGATGTTCTCCATCAGGTTCATTCCATCCGCCCTGCGGAAGTCTGCAGGCTGCCTAAAGATGACCTTGATATTGGGGAATTCCTTCTTGAGTACTTCGTTGAACCCTCTACCGCGGTCCCTGGCCGGTGAAGAGCCGGGCGTACCCTCGATCTCCACAACGTTACCTTTCCCGTTTAGCAGCTTCCCTATGTACCTTGCCGCCAGGCGCCCGCCCTCAACATTGTCAGCGCCTACGTGCACAAGGATATCGAGCCCGGACCCCTCGATGCGCCGGTCGACAGTGGCGACGGGTATCTTCGCCCTGTTAAGATCCTCCACAGCGGGGATCAAGGCCTTGACCTCTATCGGGACCAGGAGGACCCCATCCACCTTCTTGACTATAAGATCCTCGATATCGGACATCTGCTTTGATGTCTTGTTCTCGGCATCCACGGTGATTATCTTCACATTCCCGAGCTTCCTCGCTTCAGCCTCAACGGCACCCTTCAAGAAGCTAAACCAGGTCATGCTCAGGCTGGGCACTGATAACCCTATTGTGAGCTCCTTGGGAGCGGCTACGCTCCCGGCACCCAGGAGACCTACAAAGAGAACCCCGACGACGAGGATGAGCATTAGCCTTCTTATCATTGTTGGCAACCTCCCGATAGAAGATTTGATTCAGATAGAAGATTTGATTCAGACCAGTAAGAATGAGTCGTGCGTATATACCATCGCCCCCATACACTCTCCCGCCTGTTTCTCACCTACCACCCCCTCGCCGGCCCCGCCGGACCATGTACCGCAAGCGTAGGCCCGTGGCTCGATACTTTGGCTCAATACGGCGCCCTTACCTGCGCCTCCGCAATTGATCGAATATCACCGCAGCAACGATTATAAGGCCTTTCACAATCTGCTGGTAAAATGATGAGACGTTGAGCAGGTTGAGGCCGTTATTGAGAACCCCAATGAGCAGGGAACCCACTACCGTCCCGAAGACGCCCCCCTCCCCGCCCATGAGGCTGGTCCCACCGATAACTACTGATGCAATGACGTCAAGCTCCTGCCCTATGCCTGCCACCGGCTCACCGGAGTTTAACCTCGACGCTAGGATGACCCCGGCGAGCCCTGCCGTAAGGCTTGAAATCCCATACACAATTACCTTGGTCTTTTCGACAAGGACGCCCGAAAGCCGTGCTGCCTCCTGGTTTCCACCAATAGCGTAAACGTGGCGCCCGAATCTCGTCTGGCTGAGGACAATGCTGCCGGCTATCGCTACAAGCGCGTAGATTATAACAGGGATGGGTATCTGGCCTATAAGTCCTCCTCCTATGAAACGGAACTCCCTCGTAAGGCCGCTTATGGGATAGCCGTTACTATAAACAAGCGTCGCCCCCCGCGCCACGCTCATAACACCAAGCGTTACGATGAACGGGGCCACACGACATTTGGTTATAACCAGGCCAACCACAATACCCAGGGCCCCCGTGACAACGAGGGGAACCAGGACGGATATGAAGACCCCGGCCTGGTGGACAACCTGCATACCGGCTGCAAGGATTCCGGCGAGGGCCAGGACGGATCCGACGGAGAGGTCGATGCCACCCGTTAGGATCACGAATGTTGCACCGACCGCCATTATCCCCGTAATCGACACCTGGCGCAGCACATTCAGGATATTCGCTACTGATAAAAAGCTCGGGCAAAGTATCGCGAGAATGGCGCAGATAACAAGAAACCCTAACAAGATTGCGTATCTCTCTACCATGACGCGCCAGAACGAAATCCTGGTTTCGGGGTTCTCGGAAACCGCCAGGCTGTCTTCGGATCTCGCAGCTCCTGCGGTGGTCCTAGCATCCAACGTCATCAAGCAACACCTCCAAATGCGAGATTGAGCACCTTCTCCTGGGTAGCTTCCTCGTGCCGGAGCTCGCCCGCGATCCTGCCATGGTGCATAACCAGCAACCTGTCGCTGATGCCCAGTACCTCTGGCAAATCTGAAGAAATTACGATAATTCCAACTCCATCCCTTACCAGCTCGTTCATGAGCTTGTATATCTCCAATTTAGCCCCAACATCTATGCCCCTGGTCGGCTCGTCGAAGATAAAGACCCTGCACCCTCGCAAGAACCATTTAGCGAAGACGACCTTTTGCTGGTTGCCCCCGGATAGGTTCTTGACCTTTTGTTCCGGGCTTGGCGTCTTTATCCCAAGGCGATCAATTATATCTACCACCGCCCTATATTCAAGGAGCCTGCGGATAAATCCCCATCGCGACAGGCGGTCCAGGATCGGGAGGGAGATATTACTCCTGACATCGAGCTGGAGAATCAAACCCTGGAGCTTCCGCTCCTCGGGGAGGAGGCCGATCCCGAGACGGATTGCATCATGAGGTGATTTTATATCGACCTTTTTGCCAAAGAGATAAACCTCACCTGAATCCTTTTCATCAGCCCCGACGATGGACCTCATGATCTCGCTGCGCCCCGCGCCCACAAGTCCCGCGATACCTAAGATTTCGCCCGCATGGAGCGAGAAACTCACATCGCGAAAGTAAGGTTCATGGGTAAGACCCTCAACCCGCAATATCTCCTCACCACGCGGAACCCTTTCTCTCGGGTACTTCTCCTTCAAGTCCCGGCCGACCATGCACCTTATGATGTGATCGACACCGACCTCGCCAACGGGCCAGGTTCCTATGTATTTGCCATCCCGCAGGACGGTGACTCTATCCGCGATCTGGAATATCTCCTCGAGGCGGTGAGATATGTATATGATGGTGACACCGCTTGCCTTCAGCTTTTCGATCACCCTGAAAAGAATCTGTATCTCATTCTGTGTGAGGCTTGCCGTTGGTTCATCCATGACGATGATATCTGCGTTGAGCGAAAGCGCCCTGGCTATCGCCACCATCTGCTGTTGGGCCGCGCTCAGCTTTCGTACGGGGATGTTCAACGGCAAATTCATACCAACAGAAGCCATGAGCGCTTGCGCCTTCTTCCCCATCTCCCTCCAATCAACAAGCCCCAGAGCCCTGGCTGGCTCACGCCCCACAAAAATGTTCTCGGGTATCGTCATATGCGGGATGAGATCAAGCTCCTGGTAGATTACGCTGATCCCGAGCTGTTGGGCTTGCCCGGGGGTGTTGATCTCAACCCTCTGTCCCCGGAGCAGGATCTCGCCCCCATCAGGACGATAGGCGCCTGAGAGGATTTTTATCAAAGTTGATTTGCCTGCGCCATTCTCTCCCACAAGGGCGTGAACTTCGCCTTTTTGAACCTCAAACGTTACGCCGTCTAATGCTTTAACACCCGGGAATGTCTTGGAGATATTCTTCATCACGAGAAAGGCCCCTGATTCACCCATATACACACCTCCCCAACCCTTACTATCTTCCTGGCTCACATCGCGGGTGGCCCTGCGGGTGACCCTGGTCGCCCCGATCTCGTACCCCTCTCGACCCTCTCAATCCAACTCCCCATTCTCTCTAAGGAACACCTCGATCTCATCCTCGGCGTTTATATCAGTGGACTTCCTAACAACAAGCTTTGGTGCGAGGACTATATGCTTGCTCCTGGCCCTGGGACTCTTGATAGATCGCATTAGCAGCTGCATCGCCTGCGCGCCTATCTCATGAGACGGCTGGGACACCGTAGACAGGCCCGGGGTTATCTGCGAGGCGAGCGGTATATCATCAAACCCTATCACCGCCACGTCCCCTGGAATATGAAGCTTACGCTTTTTTATGATCCTGATGGCGCCTATCGCCATGAGATCATTGGCCGCAAAAATGGCGGTTGGCGGGTGCGGTAGCTCCAGCAACCGCATCGTGGCAAGGCACCCACCCTTTATCTTGAGATCGCCACCCTGGATGATATCATTATCCCTCTCTATACCTGCCTCTTCCAGGGCCCTCAGGTACCCATTCAGGCGATCATTGAAAATCGGTATGCCAGGTGGTCCCCCGATGAATCCTATCCGGCGGTGGCCGAGGGAGATTAGATGTCTTGTTGCATCGTAGGCCCCGCGAAAATTGTCCACGATGACCGAGCTCAAAGACAGGGCCTCCAGTTTACGGTCGATCAAAACAACTGGCAGCACCCTTGCAAGCTCGACGATGCGCTTCTCTACCTCCCTGCCCCCGCTCACCGAGGAAAAAATCATGCCGTCTACCCACCTGTTGCTCAAGGCTTTAATGTATTCAAGTTCCTTCTCCCTATTCTCGTCGGTGTTGCCCAGGATGATATTGTAGCCGTATCCCTTCGCGGTATCTTCCAGCCCGCGGACGATCTCGGGGAAAAAGGGGTTGGTTATATCCGGGAGCAACACCGCCACTAGCCGAGTCTTCTTGTTGCGTAGACTCTGCGCCAGGGGGTTTGGGCGGTAATTTAGCTGCTCAACGGCCCTCAGCACCGCTTCCCGTGTCTCTTGTCTCACCTGGCCCGTACCATTCAAAACCCGGGAAACCGTGCTCGGCGATACCTTTGCCAGCTCGGCAACTTCCTTGATGACCGGCATATTGAGGTTTCCGATCCCTTCGCTTCATTTTTGCTCTATAAATAAATTTATAAGCGATTTATAAGCGTTATATATAAGTTTATAAACTATTTATTTATAAACTATCTATCTCTCTTATAAACCGTCTCTGGGTTAGAATTTGATATGATTTTTCTGCCTGGCCCGATTAATAGGTTTCAATTGAATTAATCAATGAAAGGCAAGATAGTTACTGTGGGGCATCGTTTTATCTAAGAAGATATCGATTTCTGCAATGGATTTCTGAAATCGATTGCTTAAATATATATTTCTATATACCCATCAAAAATCCTTCTTTATGGATGCAATAATTTTGGCGGGGCCGGCCCACGCCGGGATCATCGTGGGATGCGTATCTTGAGGGACAGGGAGTTATATCAGTTACGCATAGAATCAACACCTGAACGAACGGCGACAGCACCCTACACCGAACGCTCACTTAACTGGCTGCTCTCTAATCAGCGCCTGGCGCACAGTCTCCAATACAAAGCTGGCGTCCCTGATAGCCTCTTCAGCATCAGCGAGGTCGTATTCTTCCGTGGGAATGAAATCCTCGGCCCCGCGGAAGTGAGCTCATCAATCCTCACAATTCTACTCCCCCCAGAAACCGGTTCGTTTGCCACTCCCAGGTATTGTTGCGCCTGACCTTGCGCGCCCCCGCCTTGCGCAAAAGGGCGGCCATGGCTGTTATGATGTGTCCGATTATACCCTTAGGATCGCTCACCACTATGTGGTGGGCCACCAGGTCAAAGTAGATGGGTTGGACCTTGAGTGCTTCGGTCTCGGTCAGGATATAGGGTGACAACTCGCAGAGAATATCTTCCTCATCATAGAGGCGCTGGGCTAGGTCCTCATGTTTCAGCTCGATCCCTTCGATGAATTCCGTCAGGCGTTCCCGACGCCGCGGCGCCTCCTGCAGGATGATCAAAAGGTCGAGATCGGAATTCTTACGATTTTCCCCGCGCGCATACGAGCCGAATATTGCGAGGCCGGAAAGATTTTTCCCATAGTAATGCAGGATCTCACTCAGTATCGAATCAATATACTGGCGATGCATCGGCGAGAAAGTCCGGAGTTGTCTCACAACCTCCAGAGCCATTTCAACCACCTCTTGCAACTGCGCGGGGTCCCGGACTTGACGTGCAGGGTCTGTGACCCCTTCATGGCCCACCCGATATGGGCTATACAGTTAATGCCAGCCCGGCATTTTATCCGCCGTGCAGATATCTTTTCAAGATCTGGGCCTTCTCCGGCCTGCCTAACTTCAGATATGCATGGTACTCATAATCCAAGGACAGGACCGGGATTTGCATCCCGTCAATCTCGATAATACTCCTGTGTAAGTCCAGATTCACGGGCTCCCATGTCCCATCATCAAGTCGTTTCTGAATATCACCCATGATCTCGACCCTTATCCCATCTATCATTAATACCCCGAAATCCGAGCGAATCCTCTCCGCAGAGGAGAAGGCCACCTTCCTCGTCACAAACTCGGGAAAACGCCTTTCAATTTCATATGCTCCGGCCCTATCGGTTTGGATATCTATATCGTTGGGCTTAACGGGTATCCCCTGCAGAGCAAAACTGAGGCTACCCGTAAGTACCCATTTGACCTTATTGTCGCTCAGTCGAGTGCATATCTCACGGAGGACCTTGAGGTATATCGGGTCAACCATCGATGCGTCTCACCAGTCCTTTGAGCCACGCAGACGCCCCCTTCACTTCACACGCCGAGGGGCAAGGCCGGGGTTCATATGCCGCACAGTGGCCGAGGATATGGGACCGAGATAGATATGAGCATACACTTGAACCTATTTTCCCCCTCCGGGGAATAAGCGCGTTATCATCTTCGTCAATGCGTAGAATACTATCATGGCAAGAAAGGTCAACGAAATACCACGCACCATGATTTCAAGAGTTTGAGCGACGACCACGACCAACCCCTCCGTACCTTAACATAAAGCCTCCCATACTGAGGCCTACCCTATGCCATGGGACCTACGAGCGACAGGATAACGCCGCCTGCGACGATGGAACCTATCTGGCCTGCGACATTGGCCCCAACCGATTGCATGAGGATAAAATTCTGGGGGTCCTCTCTTTGTGCGAGCTTATGGATAACCCTGGCCGACATCGGAAACGCGGATATGCCAGCGGCGCCGACCATGGGGTTTATTTTATGCTTCAAAAAGATGTTCAACAGCTTAGCAAATAGCACGCCTCCTGCCGTATCGAGCACAAAGGCAATCAACCCCATGCCCAGTATCATCAAGGTTGCAGGTGTGAGAAACCTGTCTGCTGTCATTGTCGAACCGATTGTAATACCCAGGACCAAGGTTACGAGGTCTGCAAGATCATTTTGGGCGGCCCTCGATAGCTTATCCAGCACTCCACACTCCCGGATCAGGTTGCCAAACATAAGGGAGCCGACGAGAGCCACGCTCATAGGGGCCAGTATACCTGCAACCACTGTCACCATAATCGGAAACAGTATTCTCGCGCGCCTCGACACCCTAACCAGATTCAGGTCCATACGCATCCTGCGCTCTTCGGGAGTGGTAAGTGCTGTTATAACCGGAGGCTGTATCACCGGGACGAGAGCCATGTAAGAATATGCTGCAACGGATATGGGGCCCAGGAGCTGAGGCGCAAACAGGTTCGCAACATATATAGATGTTGGTCCATCTGCCGCGCCTATTATTCCTATAGACGCCGCCTCCTTTAGGCTGAATCCTAGCGAGGCTCCCAGTATCGTCGTCAAGAATATGCCGAGCTGGGCTGCGGCCCCGAAGAAAATCATCGCCGGCTGCTGCAGCAGCGGGCCGAAATCGATCATCGCGCCGACGGCTATGAATATCAAAACAGGGAATAGTTCGGTCTTGATCCCGGCGTTATAAAGCAATGTCAGAAAGCCGCCGTTACCAATGGCCGATGACATGGGGATATTGGCCAAAATTGCACCGAACCCTATCGGCAACAGCAGCATGGGTTCATAATCCTTTTTTATGGCGAGGTATATAAGCACCCCACCAACTACAAACATAATGAGGTTGCCGGCTGATAGATTACCCAGCGCCTGAAACCATCCTTGCACCAGTGTTACCCCCTGACCCGTACCTCAATAGAGGTTGATTACCTACACAAGTATATATTCGGGTCTCAGGGGTGTCAAGGTTTTGTGTAAATTTATGTAAATTTAGCCTGCAGGTCTCAAGACGGGCGGCTTGCCTGGATATTAAGGTAGCTGGATGGTGTGATGAAGCTCCAGCCGCACTCTAAGAGCCTGAGAAGATGCTTCCATGAAATACGCCCTGTTGCAAGGTTCTTGATGAGATGGCCCATGCTCTTGAGGATATACTCGGGCCTCCGGTAGGCGGAAATGTAAAGCCGGGCCAGCTCCCTGTAAAAATCATCGAGTTTCAGCCGCGTAGGTAAGACAGCGTGCATGAAATCGTAAAGTTCAAGATTGGCTGTGGTTAGCTTCTCCTTCATCCTGGCGTAGAGCTCCGTTCCTGGCAGCGGGGTCAACACCGAAAATGATGGGGTATAGATTCTCTTGTCTCTTATGTACTGCCGCAGCCTGGCGAAATCATTGCGATCATATTGGGGATCGACGATGAAGGACGCCACCACGCCGATGTTATGTTTATTCAAAATATCCAGGGCCTTTTCGTTATTGGCGACACTATTCCGCTTCTCTACGGATTGAAGTTCGTCCTCGCTTGCCTTTTCGAATCCGATGAAAACCTTAAATAACCCGGCCTCTTTCCAGAGGGGAATAAGATCCGGGTGTTTCACGATGGTGTCGCTTCGGGCCTGGAATGTAATTTTCTTCTTTATCCGGGCGTTCCTCAAGCCCATGGCTACCTCCTCAGCCCGCTCAACATTCATCAGGAAGTTGTCATCGGTTATAAGCACATACTCCTCGCCGACCTCCGAAAGCTCTTCCACGACGCGCGCCGCGCTCTTGGTGCGGCACCTCCCCTTGTAAAACCTCCAAACGCTGCAAAAGTTGCACCTGTAGGGGCATCCCCGCGCCGTCTCCAGGGCTGCCGTCGGCTTTTGGAAACCGAGGAAATAGGCGTTTCTATAGCTATGTGTGAGGTCACGGGCTGGCTTTGGCAGCTTGTCCATATCAAGAATACCGTCCCGGTCGCCGGTGAACACCTGACACCCATCTTTGTTTATCACGAGACCCCTAACCCCTGCGATATCCCCCCCTTGCTCGAGGCAGCGCAGGGCCTCGGCCGTCGTGGCTTCACCCTCACCCACTACGACGAAATCAATAGAGGGGTCAAGGAAATCAGAAGGGTTCAGGGAGGCATGATGCCCCCCCACAAAAATGTTGACTCCTTTGCGGGTATCCTTCACGGCGCGCGCTATAGATATGGTCTGGTAGACATCAATAGTAAATGAACAGCTTATCCCGCAGGCGTCCGGTGAAAACTCCTTAACCACCGGTATGAGATTCCCCTTATCGAAAAGATCCAGGATCCTTACCTCGTGCTCGGGCTCGAGCGCCCCCGCGACCATCTCGAGCCCCAGGGGCTCGATAACGGACATGCTCTTGAACCCGACCCCCGCTCCCTGCCTCGGTTGAATGAGCAGAACCTTCATAACCTACCGATCACCTCCCAAATTCTTAGCGTTGGACCGCGACCTCTTCCCGTTCCTGCAAGCCTCGCCGCCTCGCTGCCCTCTGCTCCCAGATGGGGTCAGAAACCTCCTTCCAGCGCTCGGCCCGCTCATCAAGGGCGTTCGCCACATCGTCATCAAACACCCCATCCGCACCCGGGTGAGTGGGATGAGCACCCGTCTCTTTAACAATCTCCCGCAAGACCCTGGGCTCATCTATTAAAGGACATGGCCGGAGCAGGTTATCGCTCACGGGCTGGTGCCGCTGATAAGACCTGAACAACGGGGATAGGAGGATGTCCCTCAAACTCTTGTCTTTTATGTTGTCCACAGCAAAATGCACAAATGCGCATGGCTCAACATCGCCTTTTGCTGTTATGTGGAAATAGCGCCTGCCGCCTGCTATGCACCCTCCGGTCAACTCGCCGTCGTTCCAGAAATCTGCAACCTGGATGGGCTTGGTGCGCCGTATATATGGCACGCGTTCAGCAAGGTATGCTCGCTGTTCTGGTGTGACCATCAATCTGAGGTCAGGATCCCGGCCGATAGGTATGTAATGAAATGACCACCCGTAGAGGGCTCCCTTTTGGATCATGAGATCTATAAATTCGTCGCTAAAGGCCTCGTAGGCATTCTCGCTCGTGATCGTTATGCTAAAGCCAAATATGGCGCCATGACGCTTCAAGTTATCCATGGCGCTCATGATTCGATCAAAAGTCCCCGGTCCACGGCGGGCGTCGGTCCGCTCGCGATTCCCCTCAATGCTGATTGCAGGAGAAATATTGCCGAGTTCAACCATTCTAGCGGCCATCTCATCATCGATCAACGTGCCGTTAGTATAAAGCATAAACGCGACATCTCTGTGTTTTTCAGCGATCTCGAACAGGTGAGGGTAAAGCATGGGCTCGCCACCTGACATGACGATATAATAAATGCCCATCTCTTTAGCCTCTGAGATGATCCGGTCCAGGAGATCGAAGCTCATGGTATCATGCTTCGAATACTCCCCCGCCCAGCATCCCTTGCATTTCAGGTTGCACGCGCTTGTCGGGTCGATGAGAATGGTCCATGGCACCTGTACGCCCAGCTCGCTGGCTAATTGTCTTTGCCTTGGAATCCCGAAAAGAATCGCGTTGACAAAGTAGTTCACCAAAAGGCGCCTTATAACATTGGGATTGGTTTGAGCAAAGATTCGCCTTACGTATTCTTTCAAGGCGGGGTTTAGCTGAATAGCTTGCTTGAGTTCAGCAATCTGGCGCCTGTGGGCCGGGCTTGGAGCGAACTTCCTTCCGAGATCGAACAGCCACATCAGATTCCTTTCCGGTGAACGTCCAACGTATTCAACGATATGTTGCAATAGCATCTCGGCGGCGTAGCGTTTGACACTGTTAACATTACCTAGCACAGCTTTCACCTCGCTAGAAAGTCTATGCAACACTGATCGTTATATCCATAATCATATCCATATCCACCATATGCATGATATACCGGCCATTGCAAGATATACCATATGGAAAAGACAAAGAAGATATATCAGATATATCATTAGATGGTGGCAGATATGCCTGATGTAGCTATAGTAATCCCCATTTTCTCCTTACATCATACCAGCATCATATTCTACATTATTAATGCCAACTAGATTAATGCCAGCTAGCGTCCACAGCTCATATCAGGACCCTCCTTTTTTATCCGAATTTTGCAAGCCCTGGGGGTTTGCGATCCTATTACCATTTTACAACTAACCTCGCAGAAAAACAATAAAAGCCGCGGCATTGCCTTTAAACGAGCAACTCCATGGCTCCATCCTCGGCCGATGTAACATATATTTTCAGCCTCCCTGCCCTCTCTTCGCCTGCGGCGCGGGCATACGCTTCCGGCATGGCCGCGCAAAAACCATCAACGGCGTCCTCCTCAACCAGATTTACAGTGCACCCGCCAAACCCCGCACCCGTCATGCGCGCGCCCAGGACACCCCTCAACCCGCGCGCGATGTCCACGAGGGCATCGAGCTCGGGACAGCTCACCTCGTAGAGGTCGCGCAGGCTTTCATGGGATTCATACATCAACCTCCCAAAGGCGGCGATATCGCCGGCTTTAAGAACCTCAACACTCCTCTGCACCCTGGTGTTTTCATAAATAACATGGGCGCACCTTTTCCGCACCACTGGCGGCAATTCACCGCCATATTCCTCGAACTCCTCCACGGGCACATCGCGCAGGGCTATGATGTCCGGCAGGACGCTTCTAAAATAAGCTACGCCGGCCTCGCATTCCCGCCTCCTGTTGTTATACTCCGAATCAACCAGGCCCCGGCGCACGCCGCTGTCACAGATAACAATCCTCATGCCCCTTGAAGGGAGCGGAACCTGCTCGTAAGCGCGTGTGCGGCAATCGAGGAAAAGTGCGTGCCCTTGCCGGGCCATGCGAGAGGCGAACTGATCCATGATACCGCAACTCACCCCGACAAAGTCATTTTCCGCCTGCTGGCAAAGTAAAGCCATTTCAACAGGATCCATTGGGAAATCGCTGACCAATTGGGCAGCATAGCAGCTCGCCACCTCAAAAGCAGCCGACGAGCTCAAGCCTGCCCCCTGGGGGACGTCCCCTGTTACAAGGGCGTTCATCCCCTTTAACCGGATGCCCCGGTCCTCCAGCATCTTCAGGACCCCCCGGAAATAGTTGGTCCACCGGTGTTCGACATCATACTGGATCTGGTCCAGATTAAACTCAACCTGGATATCATATTCGACGGAATAAAGCTTTACAACCCTGTCAGGCCGGGGTTGGGCGGCCACTATGACCTGGCGGTCTATTGCCACCGGCAGCACATACCCATCGTTGTAATCAGTATGTTCTCCGATGAGGTTCACGCGGCCCGGCGCTCTCGCGATCCTCACTCCGTCTGCATTGCCATAGATGCGCGAGAAAACGGCGCGCACAGATCCGGCCGTAACTGGCATCTTCTCTGTGGCTGGCATCTTCTTCTCTATAGCTCGCATCTTCCCGTTCGCTCCCCTCTACCTTATTTGCTGCCTTCATTTGCTGTCTTCTGTCATCCGTCGTCCCTCATGCCCCTCATCGCCCCCCGTGCGCGCTTATCGTTTCGTGCGCCTTCATCGCCTCGTGCCCCTCGTCGTGTCCTTGACTTTACACTTTACCATACTACTCTACCATACTACTCTTCATAGACCTGCCATATTGCTCTCCATGAATAGGGCTTAATTCCCGTCTCAGCTAAGTTAAAGCGCAAAAGGCTTGCTTCGCCTCAATTCCTCTGCTTTCTCCTCCGGCAGCGTGTCGTTGATAAACGTGCCCGCACCAGACTCGCACCCGGCCAGGTACTTAAGTTTCGTGGCAGTCCTGTGGGGCGGGTAGAATTCCACGTGAAAATGATAGTGAGCGTAGTCTCCACCATCGGTGGGCGCCTGGTGCATTATCATCATGTAGGGTAGAGAGAATCCAAATAGATTATCGTAAGCCCCCATTATCGTCTTCAGCATAACGGCAAAGGATCGTCTCTCAGGTCCTTCAAATTCTAAAAGGCTGGTCCTGTGGCGCCTGGGGAATATGTGAACCTCGTAGGGATAGCGAGCAAAGAACGGGATAAAGGCGACAAAATCCTCATTCTCATCCACGAGGCGCCTGCCATCTTTTAACTCCTCCTCTATTACATCACAGAAAAGGCAGCGTCCTGTCTCCTTCATGTGCCTGGCCGATGACTCGAGTTCTTTAGCCGGGCGTGGGGGGATAAAAGGGAAGGCATATATCTGCCCGTGGGGGTGATGCAGGGTAACTCCGATTACATCCCCCTTGTTTTCAAAGATCATGACGTATTTAACGTATTCCAGGCTCCCAAGCTCCCGGTAACGGTCGGTCCATACCTCCACCAGGTTGGTGATCTTCTCCGTGCTTTGCTCGGTTAGGGTCGTGCTATGCTCAGGTGTATAGAGCACAACCTCACATACCCCCTGCGCCGGGGCAACCTTGTAGAGGCTGGTGGGCTCCACCGCCGGGACAGGGGGGTCGGGCTTAAACGAAGGAAACTTGTTCTCGAAGACCACTATATCATAACTCGAAGCCGGGACCTCAGTGGGAAGAGCAGGGTCCCTCGTGGGGCAAAGCGGGCAGAAATCGGCCGGGGGCTTGTAGGTCCGCTCCTGGCGGTGCGTCGCTGTAACAACCCATTCTTCAAGTATAGGGTTCCATCTAAGCTCTGACATGATTACTTCCGGCCCTCTCCCTTGCATTTTGATTTTTCACCGGCCTGCTCACCGGCCGAGCGCGCCCCGGGAGTTTCAGGGGCTCCGTGGGATTCGCTTCCTGGAAACTCATAATAAATCAAATACCGTCCATCGTCCTTGAGAATCCTTTTCTTCTTCATCATAGCAGCCATAATTCTCAGCACCTCTATCTTGTTAATTATTAGGATCTCATATTAGGATCTCATTTCAGCATCTCATTGGTATACCCCACCAAAAATTAAATATTTACTTCTCGCTTATATCATGAATTCCTGCACGCAACCTGTCTACGGCGCCGCAATCCGGTGCATGTTCCCCCCATGTAAAGGGAATAATAATATCACGATGAAATCTAATCTCGATGATGAAATCTACTATCCTAATTAAATTTGAATCTATCCCATTCCGAGGAAACTCGTGAGAAATGCCGAAGGAGGTGAATCGATATGCCGCCCAGGAAGGATAATGACGAGCTTCGAACCAGGAGGTCGCTCGATAAGCTAAAATGGGAAACTGCGGAGCAGCTCGGCCTGGACGACGACCTCAAGAACCCGGATGAGCTGAGCGTCCGGGAGGCGGGGAAGATAGGCGGTAAGATGGTCCGCAGACTAGTAAAAGCAGGCGAGAAAGCCCTGGCTCGCGAAGGCGCCCGAAAGACCGAGAAGAACCTAGAGTAAGCCGCCCAACTCAACCGCCTGGTTGAACTTGACCTGGTTGAACTTGACTTAGTCGCCCAACTGCCTGGCGGCCGTGTAATCGGGGTCCCGTTCTTCAGAGTAACCGCTCTCAATGGATGATAAGATCATCCCCGCAAAGACCAGGAGGGCCGCGATCACGATCTTCCAGGCAAATTCATCCGCACCGACGCCAACCGCGATGGCAGCTGCAAGCACCGGCTCAGCAGAGAGGCATATAGCAGTCTCGGTGGAGCTCACTCGCTGCTGCGCCCTGGTCTGAAACAGAAAGGCCGCTGCCCCGGCGGGAATCCCGCAGTAGAGTATCGAAGCCATAAGCGCGGGAGATGAGATGGCCTGCTTGATATGAAGTCCTGCGGCGCCAAGCCCTTCCATGCCCAACGAGATCAATGCCGAAAGGGATGCTATCACTCCGCACTGAATCACGGTGAGCACCGCTGCGCTTCTCCCTTTAGCCAGGCTCTCCGTAGCTACAATGTGAAGGGCAAAGAATATGGCACATATCAGCGTCAGGCCGTCGCCCCAGGATATAGTGGGTGCTCCCTTCCAGGTTACCACAAACAACCCCACGGTGGCGCTTATCACGCCGGCTCCTGTCAGGAGGCCCGGCAGTTTTCTTGTCCACAGTGCTTTAAGAATCGCCACAAAGACCACGTTCATACCGGTTATGAGGCCTGAGGAGGACGCACTGGTATAGCGCAAGCCTATTGTCTGGAATAGAAACCCCGCCCCAAGCAGGATGCCGAGGATTATACCGCTCTTGAGATGATCCTTCCACTGCCTCCGTATCTCCCCCCACCATAACACCAGGAGGCAGGCAAAGGATATCACAAATCTTGCGCTCACGAAGGCAAACGGATCGAATGTCGATACCGCGCCCTTTACGATAACAAAGGTTCCGCCCCAGAACAGGGCTGTAAGTAAAAGCATCAGTATAGCAGTGACTCTTTTCATTGTCCCTGATCATTGTCCCCAACCACGGATTAGACGTCAGACGCCCATGCCGCCTCGAGCCACACCGGCCGAGAGATGAAAACGCCCGCTCAGGGCGTAAGCATTTCCAGGGCAGCATTTCCAGGGCAGGGCACCCCCCGTGCCGCGGTGCGGCGCCACAGAGAATGAAAATACACTGGAATTAGCTGGGTCATTCTCGGAATAAACGCCCATGCCGCATAGGCGGCACCACCAGAGAATGAAAACGGCTTTAGCTGGGGTGATATTCACTTTCGGGGTAGCGTTTAGAGAATCTTGCTCAGAAATGACTTCGTCCGCTCATTCTTCGGGTTCGAGAATATCTCCTCGGGGCTGCCTTCTTCCACAATGACGCCGTCATCCATGAAGATCACCCGGTCGCCGACTTCCCTGGCAAAACCCATCTCATGTGTAACCACGATCATAGTCATGCCCTCTGTGGCGAGGTTCTTCATGACATCGAGCACTTCCTGGATCATCTCCGGGTCCAGGGCGGAAGTAGGTTCATCAAATAACATGACCTTCGGCTCCATGGCCAGGGCCCTTGCAATGGCCACGCGCTGCTGCTGACCGCCGGATAGCTGGTCGGGGTAGGCGTTGGCCTTGGATGTGAGTCCTACTCGCTCCAGGAGGGCCATAGCCTTCGCGTAAGCCTTCTCTTTTGACATCCTACGCACGTGAATCGGGGCCATAGCGATGTTATCTATAACCTTCCTGTGAGGGAAAAGGTGAAAATGTTGGAACACCATCCCTATCTCGCGCCGTACCTCGTTGACATTGACCGCGTGATCAGTTATCTCCCGCTCCCCTATAAAGATCCGACCGGCGCTCGGCCTTTCAAGGAGGTTTATACACCGCAGGAGGGTGGACTTTCCCGAACCGCTCGGTCCGATCACGCACACAACCTCGCCCTGGCTTACCATGGCGGAGATGCCCCGGAGCACGTGAAGGTGGCCAAATCTCTTATGGATATTCTCAAGCCTGATCACCGGTTCTCAATCTCCTCTCCAGATAGGCGACCAGCCTGGTGAAGGGGAGGGTCATAAACAAGAACACCACTCCCACAGTAAACCATGTATCCTCGGGCCTGTAAGACCTCGTGACAATGATCTGGCCCTTTCTCACGAGCTCCTCCATACCGATTATGGACACCAGTGATGAATCCTTGAGCATGGCGATGAACTCGTTTCCAAGGGGAGGGATAATCCTCTTCATAGCCTGCGGCAGTATCACGAGGCGCATCGCTTGTCCATAAGTCATGCCCAGGGAACGGGCAGCCTCCATCTGGCCCCTATCTATGGACTGAATTCCCGCCCTCACTATCTCTGCAACATAGGCACCGCTATTGATGCTCAGGGCGAGTATCGCCGAAAAGAACGGGTCGAGTGGCACGGGCTCGGGTCGATTCAGCAGGCGCCCGAGGATCGGCGGCAGGCCGAAATGTATCATGAAGATTTGGACCAGCAACGGCGTACCGCGGAAAAAGTCCACATAGGCGCCACAGATCGCCCTCGAGATCCGGTTGTGAACAACCCGACCTATCCCTACGAGTGTGCCAATTATGATCCCGTCACCTACGGCTATCACAGTGAGTAGCAAGGTCATGAGAGCCCCCGTCAGCAGGGCAGGTATGATTCCCAGGATAAAGATGTGAGAACGGATAGCAGGGTAGAATGATATGGACCTGTCATCGCCAGGATCCAGGCTTATTGAGCGCGCCTCAGGCCTATAATCCCTCATCCTGACCTCGACCTTATAGGTGCCGGGACGCATGCCATCAAATGTATGAGGGGTTATAAATCCTGTATTTTCCCCGTTAATCCATACCTCCGCCCCTTCGGGCGTAGATGTCACTGAGAGGCGGGCAGAACCCGCCCCGGCCGCGTTGCTCATTGATGAGCCCGGGAGCAAGCTAAGGAATAAAACTAAGCTTAAGACTGCAACAACCCGTAATAGGATCGAGCAAATTCTCATCATATGATTCATACAACCCTAACCTGCGGTCACATAAAGGGCATGTGCAGCATAGCATAGCATGCATACGTAGCATAGCATGCATCACTACAGCATAGTAAGCATAACTCAGCATAGTAAGCATAACTAACTATACCCGCGGCGCAGCTACGCCCTACACGTAGCGTAGCACAGCGCAGCTACGCCGCCCATACGCCCGCGTGCCCGCCTTAAAATTCATTTGTCCCTGCCGAAGTATCTATCATAGAGAGCATCGAGCTTCCCATTCTTCTTGAGTGTAGCCAGGGCCTTATTGATCATTTCCAGGAGCTTGTCATTGCCCTTCCTAACGCCTATCCCATAGTACTCGGCGGTGAAAGGCTCATCACTAACAAGCTTCAAATCCGGGTTCCTCTGGGCAGCGCGCCGGGCGACAAAGTCGTCCATAACCGCAGCATCAGCTCCACCGTTCTTGAGCTCCAGGATAGCCTCGGGGTTCGTGCCGAACCGTTTAACCCTGGTCCCCTTGATCTTCGAGACTTCCAGGTCAGCGGTGGTCCCGTTTTGGACGGCTATGGTCTTCCCGGCCAGGTCCTTCGCGCTCTTGATAGTGGTATTTGATCGTCGCACCAAAATGAGCTGGCCGGCCCTGAAGTAAGGATCGGAGAAGTTGATCATGGCCTGCCTCTCTTTGGTGATGGTCATTGCAGATATCAAACAATCATAGTTCCCGTTTTGCAGTCCGGGGATTATGCCATCCCACGATACTGACTGGAAGTGGACCTCCATACCCAGCTCCTCACCTATCATTCTCATCAAATCGATGTC
The DNA here is from genome assembly GCA_012839815.1 of Bacillota bacterium. GTDB lineage: Bacteria > Bacillota > SHA-98 > Ch115 > JABLXJ01 > JABLXL01. Next base: position 39,979 of record DUMQ01000008.1, read on the forward strand.
AAAACCATAAAAGTTCCCCTTATCATCCTTGTTCTCAAAAGGCTCATAGGTCGGATCCGTCCCCACCCTGAGAACCTGTTTTGCGTAACCTGTCCCAGCCAATAAGAATACCACCAACGCTACTGCTATGGTCGCCAGCTTGAAACCCCTCGTTCTCATTACCCTTTCCCCCTTTGCATGCTAGTCCAGGAATTTAATATAAACATCTCCATTATTATAGCAGGAATCTCATAAACGCAACGAATTTGTTATATTGGAGTGTATGTAAGAATTATGGTCTACAGGCTACTTACATCCATCTATAAATCATCTATAAATCTTGTATAGCCTTATGGCTAGCCATAGTCCTATGACCTTCTGATGGGGACGTTCCTGCCAGCCAGTTAGCCTACCTGCCTGCCAGCCAACCAGCCAGCCAGCCTGCCTGCCTGCCTCTCAGCCTTCCTGCCCGGATCGCAGCCTCAGGGCGGTAAGACTCTTGCCACTCCATGCGCCTAAGTGGAGGTTCCTTAATTTGTGCCAGTCTACGAGCATGTTCCATGGGTTGCCGGTGCTTGCGTTCCGGGGACGGCGCGCTTGCGGCGCGCCTCCGTTGAAATTTGGCGTGAGGGCCCTGCCAAATTTCAAAAGG
>DUMQ01000062.1 GCA_012839815.1 Bacillota bacterium
CGTTGAAATTTGGCGTGAGGGCCTTGCCAAATTTCAAAAGGCCCCGTCACGCAAGCACCGGCAACCTCTGGAAAAACGTCAGTAATCTTCGAACTTGCACTTAGCCGCGTCCGCCGGGCGGCGCCCTTCTCTTTGCCCGGCCGAAAGGGTTTACCCTTCAGGGGATCCTGCCAGCACAATATGGCCATAGACTAACTCCCCTCAGCTCATGTCCTGTGGATAGCCTTCGCGATTGCAGCGCGCTCCTCATCAGATAACGGATAAGGTGATGACCCTGATTCCAGGGGCTTAGCGTAGATGCAACTTTCGTCGCGCCCATGGAGCGCCGTGATGATTACGCCGTTACCATTGCCATCAACGAGGGCCAGAGAGAAGCTCTGTTCACCCCCCATACCATGAAAAGCATTAAACTTCACAATGCCTATTCCCTGTATACAGCCCGGGCATTGACGTTCCCGCTGCTCACGGAAGGCCTCGAGATCCGAAAGTCTATGAGAAAGTGTGCCGATATCCTCCCGCATCCGGTAGATAGCATCCTCCAGGCGTCTTGTACTGTCGGCTGGCTGGTTAGGGAGCTGGCGTCCTATCCGGATTACACGCCTCAGGAGAAGCAGGTTGATAAGAAAAAGGACAACCCCTGCTATCGTAGCAAGAGAAGCTATCATGGCCGAGTATGGACGTATAATCGAGAGAAAATTATATAGATAAAATGAAACAATCAATCGGAACTGTTGGAGGATGTCATTAAGACTCATAGTCTCACCTTCTAACCGCGCGGGGGCCTCTCCCGGGCTCTCGCCGTCCCCTTGCAAGTAGGCTGCACCATCCCGGGCCTTAGCCTCGCTTGTCTCCCCTTCTGCGGACGCCCCGCTCTGACTCCGGGTATACCCGAAGGAGGGAGGAATCCTTCCACTCGCAGGTTGGTTCTCTACAGCCCGCTGCCACGCCGCCCGCAGGAGCGGTTCCGCACCCAGCCAAATAACTGTTGGTCCATAAGGTCGGCAGACGGCTTCTAAACCACGGAAACTCCTGGCCCAAGGACCGAGAAGATCGGCCCTTCATTTGCTTCACAAGACGGTGAATGCCATATTGTGGATCATGCTTACCAGGAGGTGAACATGATCGGGCATAACCTCCAATTCGATGACCTCTGCCCGTCGTTCTGCCGCTACTTGCCGGATGATTTCCTTTAGACGGTTTTCCACCGGCCTTACGAGCATCTTACGACGGTACTTTGGGCACCAGACTACATGGTACTTGCACGATAGACGATTTCTTGTTCGACTCGAACTCGCGTTTCATGGTAACATTATACTGCGTGGCATAGTATAATGCAATCCGCCTTATCCCCAGGGGTGAATGTGAGATATTGTGGTCTACAGGCTAATTACATCCATCTATTATAGCCCTATGGCTAGCCATAGTCCTATGACCTTCTGATGGGGACGTTCATGCCAGCCAACCAGCTAGCCTGCGTGCCTGTCAGCCTTCCTGCCCGGATCGCAGCCTCAGGGCGGTAAGACTCTTGCCACTCCATGCGCCTAAGTGGAGGTTCCTTAATTTGTGCCA
>DUMQ01000063.1 GCA_012839815.1 Bacillota bacterium
GCCTTTTGAAATTTGGCAAGGCCCTCACGCCAAATTTCAACGGAGGCGCGCCGCAAGCGCGCCGTCCCCGGAACGCAACACCGGCAACCCCTGGAAAAACGTCAGTAATCTTCGAACTTACACTTAGTAGTCGCGTTGTAAACCGCCTTGATATCCTAATGTGTCGAAAGGTTTTACTGCAGTAAGCTTTCAAGCGAGAATATAGATGGCATGCCGGATATCACTATGAATGCTTACTTGAAATGTCCATCGTTTTATTATGTTTGTATTTAATAATTAGACATCGGAATCACTATTCCTTCTGAAAAATAAAAAAAACTCCCCCCTATCCTCTCCGCGCCCCCGCATACCCTATACCTAGTACCTATACCTATATCAATCCAGTCAACCCCAGAAAGCTGACTCGAGCGCATCAGCCTCTGGCGGTTGACCGGAGGCGGTTCATGACTTTATCGCTCCAAACGTCAGGCCACGTATCAGGTACTTCTGGACAAATAAGGCGAACAGTAAGACCGGTAACGTCGTTATTACCCCCACAGACGCCATTTCGCCCCAAATCACGCCCATTACCGACAAGAAGAATGTTATGGTGGTAGGAACCGTGCGTGCTGCAAAGCTCGTTAAAAAGAGCGCCAACGCAAACTCATTCCACGATTGTATCACTATAAAGATGGCAGTGGCCGCTAAACCCGGCATTACAAGCGGGAGAACCACCTTTACTACCCCTTGAAACAGGGTGCAGCCATCGACCCATGCTGCTTCCTCCAATTCTCGAGGGATCTCCTCAATGAAGCCCCTCATCATCCATATGGCAAATGGGATATTGAAACTCATGTATACTATTATTAACAATATATGGGTATCCAGTAAATGGAGAAACCTTCCTAGCAGGAAAAAAGGTATCACTACGGACATAGCTGGCAACATCCGCAAGCTGAGGACCCAGAACGCCAGGTCTTCTTTTCGCTTAAACCGGAACCGTGCGAATCCGTAGGCGGCGAAAACTGCAAGAATCATCGACAGCAATGTGGTAAATATAACCACCACTGTACTATTCTTTATATACATAGCCAGGTTCCGCCGTGTGAAAACGGCCAGGTAATTCTCTAGCGTGGGTTTAAATACCCAGACACTTGGATCGATGGCCATAATGCGTGTCTTAAGGGACGTCATTATCATCCAAACAAAAGGGAAAAGGCAAAAGATAACTGTAACGGCGACCAGGAATGCTACTAACACCCGCATCACCAGCTCACCGCGTCTCCTGGCACTGGCGCGGATGTTTGGCTGCACCCCCTTTGGCTGCACCCCCGGCAAAGACCTCTCACTCGATGATCTCACGCTAGATCCCCTCTCCTGCTTTGTAATCTCGCCTTAGTGCTCTTAATAAATAAGTGCTTAAAACGGTTGTAAATAACAGTAGGACGATCGCTGCTGCTGAGGAACGACCGATCCACCCTGTATGTTGGAATCCGAGTCGATAGATATGTAGACTCAGCAGTTCGGTTGCGTTCCCCGGCCCCCCTTGGGTAAGCCCATATACTGTATCAAATACCTTGAGGGCATCTATGGAACGTAAGAGAATAGCTATGGTGATCATGGGCCGCATCATCGGCAGAGTAATGTAGCGAAAAACCTGCAAGCTACTTGCTCCGTCCACCATACTTGCTTCGTAAGGCTCCTGGGGAAGCGCCTGGAGGCCGGCATAAAGGATAAGCGCCACAAACGGTGTCCATTGCCAGATGTCAACAATAATAACCGATATTAGTGCCATGCTTGAACTTAACCAATTTACGCTTATCCCCAGGAAGCCTAGGATATAATTGATTACGCCGTACTCTGTATTATACATAAGTTTCCACATTAAAGCGACCACAGCAGGGGTCACCGTGAGCGGGACCAGTAAACATGACATCCACAATCTCTTACCTATCATCTTCCTATTAAAAAGGATCGCGATAGCGAAGCCCAGGATGAACTCTATGACAGTGCTGATCACCATGTATTCAAGGCTGACAATTACCGATGGCCAAAACTCCCGGTCCTGCCCGGAGATAAGAAAGTAGAAATTCTGTAAACCGACAAAAGTCCTTTTCTCCCACCCCATGCCCAGGTCGTATGAGGTGAAGCTCACATACCAAAGGAAAATTGTAGGCAGGATGACGATTAAAACAAGGGAGATGATAGCCGGCCCGACAAACAGGTATAGATATTTTCTCGAGTTCCAGTAGTCCGCAGACTTCAAACCAATCACCTTTCCTGTAGCTCCATTTCTAATGGTTCTAATTCTCACCCTACCGGATCTTCAGCCGGGTCCTGAGTCCACTTTAAATAGGTCCTGGGAGGGGTGGTTCTCCGTCCGGTCCGCCCCTCCCAGGAGACACCCTGAACACCCTGAAACTCAACCGATTACTTTTCAGCCATTATGCGCTCGCATTCCTTCTGAGCTAGCTTGAGAGCTTCTTCAGCTCCAAGTTGCCCACCCAAAACCTGGGAACCATAAGAACCTAGGCTCTCGATTACCTTGAGGAATTTAGGGTGAGGAGGCAGCCACATTATGCCGTCCGCAACCATGTTGCCCGCGCGCTCCAAAGACTCAAGCTGGATCGGGAGGGTCCAATCTTTGGCTATCATGGCCTTGTTGGTGAATATAGATTTGCGGACGGGGGTGCCGCCGAGATTGACAAACTCCTCTGCCTTGAGCTTGCTGGTCATCCACACTATAAAGGCCCATGCAGCCTCGCGCCGTTTCTGGTTGATATCCGAGGAAATACCGACATCCCAACCGGCAAGAGCGCCATAAGCTCCACCTTCTCCTTTTGGAGGCGGGACAAACCCGACCTTATCCGCCACAGCCGATTTTGTCGGGTCGAGAATCCACGGTGTTAGCGCCGTCGAATCGAACCACATGGCGGTGCGTCCCGAGGTGAAAGCGGAAACTGCTTCCTCATGAGTGTATACGCCGATGTCGGGCGGACCCTGCTTGAGCAGCTCTATGTGGTATTTAAAAGCCTTAACTGTCTTCGGACTGTCAATCAGGACCTTCCATGTCTTCTGGTCCAATATCTGACCGCCGTTATTATACATGGTTGTCATGAAACCAGAGGAGAAATGAATTCCCTTTTGGGCCCTCATCGCAATTCCATAAAGCTTTGGCTCTCTCCCATTAAAGAATTTAGCCAGCTCAAGGAACTCATCCATGGTCTTCGGAGGTTCTTTACCGTACTTCTTGAAGAGATCCTTCCTGTAGCCTACATACCTCGTCTCGCCAGCCACGGGTATGCCGTAGATTACTCCCTTGTACCTGCCGATGCCGTCACGGTAGGCTGGCATGATATCAGCGTAATCATACCATGAAGGTGTGAGCTCCTTATTTTGGAGGAAAGGCTGGAGGTCAATGGCAACCCCGGCAGGCGCATATTCCGACAAGGAGAAAGCGTCGATCAGCAATACATCGTAGACGCCGGTTTTGCCCTGGTGTTCGATGAGGAGCTTATTACGCAAATACCCTTCTTCCATCACGTCCCATCTGACTTTGATACCCGTCAACTTCGTGAACTCAGCAGTCATCTGTTGCATGGCATCTGTGACGGGATGGGTGGCAAATGCAGCAGTTATCGTCATCCCGCCATATTTGGACTTTACCATTGAAGCCCACTGGTTGACGCTTTCGCTATATGCAGCAAAGGCCGTCAGTGGAACCAGGCCTACCAGCAAAGCAAAAGTCAGGACCATGCACACAAACTTCTTCATAAATAAAATCATCTCCCCCTATGAAAATATAGTCTCAGGCAAGACATGACCAACGAGGAAACATGGTTTCCAGCGTAAATCATTAACCACCTCCTCCTACGCTTCCAGGCGTTTCCTTTTCCCTGTTCATCCCAGATAGGAGTCACACCTGACTTAGTAAACCACATCAACAGGTTCTCTCTTTTTCGCTGACTCCATGATTGAAAGGATAACAGAGGTAACTTTCGCACCATCTTCAGCGGTGACGAGGAAATCCCTGCCTGTTGCAACGCGTTCCACGAAATCGCGGATGGATTCGTAGGCAAAGCCGGTGTATTTCCCATGCACAAGCGGCTTGACCAGGATATCCGGGTGATCCGCCCTATCCTCCAGGTAGCGCTCAAACGCCTGGTTATGCGTGAGGTCCATGTTGATCATGCCCTTGCTCCCCAGGACATTCAGCTTAGTGTCATTAACATTGGGATTGGTATTGGGGACAATCCAGTTGTTCTCTATCTGCGCAATGATCCCGCTCTTGAATTCAAGCGTTGTCTGGAAGATATCCGGGACATCTATGCCCTTTTTTACGAGAACCTCTGACCGGGATACAGAGTAGACCCTTTTAACCTCATCGCTCAACAGGAAACGCAGGGTATCTACAGTGTGGCTCCCCAGGAACCATAGAATAGATGATTTAGCAGCCCAGGAGAGCATGCTCATTGGCACGGAGATCGTGTCGTTTAACCGGTAATATGCCGATATTATCCGCCCTAATTCGCCCCGTTCGATGCATTCTTTGGCGACAGCAATCGGAGGACTCCACCGGGCGTGAAAGTCAACCATCACCCTGCCCGAATACCTTGTTATAGCCTCCATTATCCTGTCAACGTCCTCCCTGGTTGTCGCCAGCGGCTTTTCCACGAGGACGGCCTTCCCTGCCTTCACGCATTCCACCAGAGGGTCGCAATGGGCAAAGTCAGGAGTTGCGATACCGACGGCCTTAATCTCATGGTCCTTAAGCATCTCCCTGTAATCAACATACCAGGGAACCCCATACTGCCGGGCCAGATCCTTCGCCTTCTCCTCTACCACGTCGCAGACGGCTACCAGCCTAGCGTAAGGGTGAGTAGCGTAGACATTTGCATGCGCGTGCCCCCATAACCCGGCCCCGATCAATGCAAACCCGATTTTCTCCATAAGACAGTCCCTCCACCTTTTCCTTAAAATAGCCGGCAAAAGTCAAGATCTCGTCAATGTCATCGATGTCATCAATGTCATTATTGGGGTATCACTATTATTGATGTGTTCTGTTATTGGTGCGTTCTGCTAATGTGTTTGCCGTAACGTGATATATCGACTGTAACGGCCTGGAAGTTTTGGTCTAATGTTAACTCCTCAAAGCACAGGAAGGCAACGAATATGCGATATATAAAATGTAATCTGCCATGGGGTCTACAGGGGTTCTTTAAAATCTTGACTCCCTTAGCTCCCTATCTAAGTTTTCCAGTATATTTCCAATATCAATATTACTTTATTGATTCTTATTGATTTTTCTTAGAGAAATGTTTTCTATAGATCGACCCAGGTACCCATGTCTCGCATGATGCGAGTTAAATGGTTTGATTTGAATTAAATGCTTTGAACAGATAGCCCGCTGTTGCTTGCCTCAGAAACGCTAAAAGCGGATTGGAGGACAAGCGCAGCCGCGCCGAGAATGACGGCATTCTCGCCGAGGACGGATCTTCGAACCTCCACCTTGCCCCCCGGCCTGGGGAGGATCTCGGATTGGACCTTGTCCGTCAAGGTTCTCATAAAATACTGCGACTCAGTCAGGTCACTCCTGATGATCACGGCCTGAGGGCCTAATAGGTTAACAAGATTAGCCACAGCAGTTGCTAAATGCGTCGAGATTTCGTCAAGGACTCTTTTGCTGAATTCTCTTTCCAGGATATCCTCCTTCCTCTCCGCATTCACCAGCCACTTGAATACAGCAGAAGGGCTAATCCGGGGTATGATCCCGGCTAAGGCATCCTCCTGCACCAGCCTGTGATATATCGCCGGCTTCGAGATCAGACTCTCAACGCAACCATATCGCCCGCACCTGCACTTGATCTTCTCATTAGTTATCACGGTATGTCCCAGCTCCCCTGCACTACCCCTGCTACCATGGTGCAGAGCACCATGAATGATGATGGCCGCACCGACAACGGATCCCAGCCATATATAAATCATATCCTCGAAATCAGCTCCCGCTCCGAACCAGTTCTCCCCGAGGGCGGCTGCCCCGGTAGCGTTCTCGATGTAAATAGGGATATCATACCTGGCCCTCAACTGCGCCGCCAGCGGTACATCTACCCATCCTGGGTTCACGGCTGAGACTATGGAGCCGGCTTCGTAGTCTATCACGCCAGGGACCGCGAGCCCTACCCCCAGGACGTTTGCTCCCGTCCCCTCCGCAAGGAAGTCGATCAATTCGCAAAGCCGGTCTACCAGCCCCTCCTGTTTGAGACAGAAACCTCGTTTCTCAGCTACGATATTGCTATCCAGGTCACACAAAACCCCATGGAGCTCGCCGTAGTCATCAACCTGGATCCCGATACTAAGGCGCCCTCTTGAATTGGGATAAAGCAGGATAGGGCGCCGCCCACCAATTGAATCGCCGCTGCCGCCTTCCCTGACAATATCCTTTTGTATAAGCGAGTCCACGATTTCTGAGACTGTGGACTTGCTCAGCCCGGTCGCCTTGCTTATCTCGATACGAGAGATCGGGGAACGCTGCTTGATCAGGTTGAAAATCAACCGCGTATTGATCTCTTTCATGAGATCGTGGCTGCCTTTCTTTCTCGTCTCTGCCATATCTCTAAAAACTCCTTGAAAGGCTCTAGCTACTTTAAAGGCTAAAGGCCCTGGCTACTTTGTTCGTATTGGCAACGAACTATAGACTATAAATTTAATTCGTCAGAGCTACTATAATTCCTTCTAAGAACACCAACCATTGATGAAGAATTTCTTAATCCATTATGCCTTCGCCATCTCAGCCTTCGCCGCCTCAGGACCGCAGCTTCACCCAAAACATCGACCCTTTTCCGGTCTCACTCTCCACGCCAACCTCTCCGCCGTGAGCCTTCACAATTTCCTTGACGATCGCCAATCCCAGGCCCGTCCCCGATGACGATCGACCCGGGATCCCCTGGACCCTGTAAAACCTGTCCCATATCCTGTCGATTTCCTCCCTGGGTATCCCCGGCCCTGTATCTCTCACCCTTATGATAACCCCTTCGAACCCCCCGCCGGCATCCTTTGACGCTTCAACGGATATCCGCCCACCTGCAGGAGTAAACTCTACGGCGTTGTCGATGAGATTCAGCAGCACCTGCTCAAGTCTTTCTTCATCCCCCAGGATAAGGCCGAGGTCATTTGGAATGTTAACGCTCAATGAGATGTGCGCTTCAGCGACCCTGGCCCGTACAGTCCGGATCGTTCTTTCAACTAGATCTTTGATATTGACCGGCTTCCTTTCAATTTCAAGACGTCCCGCATCTATCCTCGACAGGTCAAGAAGCTGATTTACCAGCCTCGTCAGGCGATCGCTCTCGTCCACGATTATCTTGATATACCTCTTCTGGGCCCCCCTTTCGGCGACCAGCCCGTCCAGGAGCATCTTCGCAAAACCTCTAATTGTCGTAAGTGGGGTTCTCAGCTCGTGAGATGCATTAGCTACAAAATCCCGCTGTAACTGCTCCAGCTTTCGACTTTCGCTTATATCTCGAAATACCCCTACCGAACCGATGGCCTCGCCGCCGCTTGTCATTACCGGAGCCGCCCGGGCCAGGATTATGCTCCCGTCATCGAGCGAGAATTCGCCGGAAGCCTGGTCCCCGGTGAAGAGGCTCCGTTGAAGCACTGAAAACCACGGGGCTACATCTGCACCCGCCTCTACTTGATTGATCTCAACCTCACCGGTCCCGCAACCGTCGTTACCGGTCTTACCCTTGCTTCCTTTATTGCTCCTGTTGCTAAGTTCTCTACCACCACTTTCCATCCAATTTATTCCAAACATGCGTTCGGCCGCAGGGTTAACGAGCATGATTTTGCCGTCTCGGTCGATGGCGATAACGCCTTCGCTCATGCTTTTTAGAATATAGTCGCGCTTATCTCTCTCCTCATGTAGCGCCTCGACGGTAGCCTTGAGTCTTTCCATAACGAAATTGAAGGTTTGAGCAAGTCTCCCGATTTCGTCAGGGGCTTTGACCTTGATCCGCTTTTCAAAATTACCCGAGGCCATCTCGAGAGCTGCTTTATCCAGCTCTATAAGCCTCCTGGCAAAGTTCCTGGATAAAGCGGCCGCAAAAAGTATCGCGAGCACTATGGCAATCAAGGACGCTCTTAAAATAACCTCTTTAACCCTTCCCATCCTGGATGTTACCCCCGCTACGGGGGTACATACGAAGACCGCACCAGTAACCTGTTTCTTCCCCATTTCGCCCCGGACAATCGGAACCGCTACGGATAATACAGATTCACCGAAATATGGGAAATCCCCCTTGTGGACGACTCGATGGCCTGATAAGACTCGTTTGATCTCGGTGTATCCAAGCCTTGACCCAACAGGACCTTTATCCCCCGAGGAGCCGGCCAGGATGAGCCCATCCTTGTCCACTATCCATACTTCCCCGTCGATGAAACGGCTGGTTAAGTTGAGGTAGTCTGAGAGCCGCAGTCGCACGCGTCCTTGCTGGGAAGGCGGTAGCCCGGTAAATAGCCCGCCCGGTTGTTCGCCTGGTTGCCCGGCTAACTGTATCACCTGCTGCGCTATCTGGCTGGCTTGTGCCATGAACTCCCTCGCCTTGATATCCAGGTAAAAAGATTCAAAGGAATAAGAGAGCAAAAGCCCCAGGGCGGTCAGGGTCATCAGTACGATCGCCAGGTTGACCTTGAAAAGCTTCATGAATACCGTATTGGTATTAAGTCTACCTGTAGCCATGCCTCGCATGCTCAAAGGTGTTCTCGCCTCGCTTCCCTGCCCCGGGCTGGATGGAGGCTAGATGGAATTCTATATTCCACAGCTATATTCTACGGCCGGGGGTTGAATTTGTAGCCGACCCCCCACACGGTATGGATATAACGAGGTGCGTCCGGGTCCTCCTCTATTTTCTGGCGGAGCTGTTTTATATGCGTGTCCACAGTTCGAACGCCTCCGAAGTATTCATACCCCCATACCTTTTCTAAAAGCTCGTCCCGGTTGAACACTCTATTGGGGTTGCTTGCCATGTACCAAAGGAGATCGAACTCCTTCGGCGACAGGGTAATTTCACGCCCCTTGACTTCGACCGACCGGGAGCGCCTATTCATGTAGAGGTCGGCATGCCTTACCTCATCGCCGCCCCCGAAGGCATCGGGCCTCGCCCTCCGGAGGAAAGCCTTTACGCGCTCTACAAGCTCGTCAGCGTCGAAGGGCTTTGTGACGTAGTCATCTGTCCCAAGCTCAAAACCTTTGAGCTTGTCCAGCTTCTCACCCTTGGCCGTGAGCATAATGACCGGCACATCGCTTGATGTCCGCAATTTACGACAAACCTCCCAGCCGGATACTCCGGGCAACATTATGTCAAGTATGACAAGGTCGGGCTTGATGTCAGCGGCGAGGGAAAGAGCGGTTACCCCATCGCTCGCGCTCCGGACCTCGAAGCCCTCTCGCTTCAGGTATATCTCCAGGAGCTCAGTCACGTACCGGTCGTCATCCACTATCAAGATCTTCGGATGTACGGTCATATTCCAATCACCGATTGTTAATATAGCACTTTTCAAATCACCTGGTAAGCCCATGATGATCGCATTTTAACGTAACTCCCTGCAAGACCCGCTTATACCTGGATCTACACAAATCATTATAGGATTTATACAGCAAAGCTGCCTATCGGCGCACAATGAGTGAAAAAATAGTTCATGGTCACCCTGTGATAAAAGGAACCTAAGGCGAAGAACCTACGTTAATACAACTCAGGAGCATATTTCTGAGGTTTTGACATAAAGTGCCTTTGGTATGTTCGCCGGGCGCCGGCATGAGACGGCGTCCAACCTGGCTACAGATTAGGCAGCTGTGCGTCGGACCTGCCTAGAAAAAATGTTGGTAGGGTGGCCGAGGGTTCAGCATATCCGGTACATCCTTAAATATCCTAAATATCACTGTCAAGGTTTGGGAGTTTATATGAAGCTCTTTCAATACCTAAAGTTACCCCTAAGGATACCCCTTAATTCGCAAAAGAGCACTCCGCATATCGTTCAGACTATCCTAGCGGTGGTGGCTTTCCTCCTCTTATGCTCACATATATTCATAATCCCGGTGAGCCACGCCCGCACCCTTTCCGAGCCTGTCCGCGCCCAGGAGGTTGTCCGGGGATTCAAAGGCATATACCCATCGGCTGGGGACCGGATACTTGTGATCGCACCTCACAGCGACGACGAAACCCTAGGCGCTGGTGGATTCCTCTATGATGCCGTGCGATGCGGGGCCACGGCTTATGTGGTCTTGATGACAAACGGCGATGGGTTTACACTTGCGGCTGATAGGGAGTTTCGTACCCTCCGCGCCACTTCGAGGAAGTTCGTGGAGTTGGGGTATAAGCGCCAGGGGGAATCCCTCGATGCACTCACGATCCTAGGTGTACCTGAGAAAGATATATTCTTCCTCGGCTACCCAGATAAGGGCCTCTCGCTTATGTGGCATGAACACTGGTCCATGTCCAGCCCTTATCTATCTAAATATACGAAAACCTCGAAGAGTCCCTACTTCAACAGCTACCAACCTGATGCCATTTATTCTGGCGAGGATGTAGTCAGGGACCTCGAGGACATAATATTGAAGGTCCACCCTACTATCATTCTGACCGCGTCACCGGTCGACATGCACCCTGATCACTGGGCGACATATAATTTCACCCTTTACGCCGTCGAACACCTCGACCAGAAGGGTATGTTGCCGATTCCAAAACCCCGGGTGCTGTGGTACCTGGTTCACAGGGGGGAATGGCCTCATCCCAAGGGATTCCGCCCGAATTCCGAGCTCTTGCCCCCGAAGGGCCTAACCGGCGTGGGGTTTAACTGGTTTTCATATCGCCTCTCAAACGAAGCAGTTGTGACAAAGGGCGAGGCAATACGCAAGTACAAAAGCCAGGTATCCATTATGGCTCGTTATCTTTTGAGCTTCGCGCGCACCAATGAGTTGTTTGCCGAAGCTACTGTAACTCCTGTGCCCGATATTCCCTGGCCAGGCCTTATCATCGATGGCATGCTTGACGACTGGTCCCATGATATAAAGCCGATGGAGGAGCCTATCAAGGATTGTATAGTGAGAAAAGTAGAAGGCGGAGGCGATTTCGCAGGCGTACTGGTGGGGAAGGACGGAAAAGATCTTTACCTGGCTATAAAGCTCAGGACCAGAGCATCCCGGGAGATTCTATACCGCCTTCATCTCCATTCGGTAGGAATTCGCGGCCACGAGGGGCCAGAGGGGGATATAGATTTCACCTTCAGACCCCAGAAAAGCGGACCAGTCTATATCGTCGCTCCGGCCCGCAACAACACCAGGCTTGAAGGGATCAGAGCCGCAAGCCGGGACAAAATCATCGAAGTAGCTATACCGCTTGGGCTCCTCGGTAACCCCCAAAGGCTCTTCCTGGGGGTGGAAAGCAGGTTTCAGGGCATTATTATCGACCGCACTACGTGGCGTGTTCTTAAAATCTGCGACGGATAGCACGGGTTGAATTCAGGGAAAGCCCTGTCGATGTTCCTGTCGATATTCCTGTCGATATTGCTTTTATCCTTGTGACTACATTGAAAAGCGAGGGTGCTGGTAACAGAGCATACGAGATTCGCCTGTTGAGTTCCGGTATGGTCACATAGGAGTCGCCGGCAGAGATCCTTCGCACGAGCGCCGCTCCGCGACCAGGCCTGTTAGCACCGCTCCTGATTGTGTAAAAGTACCGGTAACCTATATCACGGGCCAGCCTGATCACGGTTGAATTATATGCACCGTATGGGAAACATAAAGACGTTACCCTGGCATGCAGGTTCTCTTCCAGGAGATGTTTTGAGAGCCATAGATCACACCATACGCGCGTCTCATATTCGTCTTTGCTCTCCCTCCTTCCGAGCCCGGCATCATAGAGACGTGCCACGAGGGCGGGCCGCTTGTGCCCGAACCTGTCAACTGGTGCATAGTAATGCGAGCCGTAAGTGTGAGATTCCAAGGCAACAAGGCCGCTTTTCTCCATCTCTTTCATCTCATCCCATGAAAGATGCGGGGTCTTCATATTCATACTGTGGCTTGTATTCCCGGTATCTCCCACAATAACGAAGTTTATGGCCGGGAATCGATACTTCTTGAGAATAGGGTAAGCATACCTGTAGAAGCTTTCATACCCGTCATCAAAGGTGATGAGAACGGCGTTATTCGGAACCTTACCCCTGCCATCCAGGAAATTCGCGAAGGTATCGTGGGAGACCGGGCTAAATCCCATTTTTTTAAGGTAAAGCATATGGGCATCAAAGAGCTGGGGAGGGATGACTCCTCTTCTTTGATGCTGAAAACCGATCTGGTGATACATCAGCACGACAACGCAATCATGGTATCTTGGGGGGAATACATTGGGGATGCCAGGGGAGCTTATTCTCGCCTCATCGTCATGGAGCATTCTTGCCTGGACGTCAGCTTGGAATACAGCAGTATAAAGAATGAGCAGGAGAAAAACAGTCACTGGAACTAAATACCTCGAGTTGGGCAAAACTTGATTTGAGTCGGGCAAAACCCGACCCAAATGCTTTAAGAATTTCGAATCCCCCACCCTATAGACCTCCTTAGTCCTCAACCTCAACCCTCAACCCGGCCCCGTGATTGACCCACTATCGTAATTGGCCCACTATTGAGAAGCATAGTGAGAAGATACTTTTTAACCAACCTCTTAACCATGGCCTAAATCTCTAAACGTGAAGGATATTAAATCGGTTCCCAGCCAGGGTGCCTTCGCCCACTATTCTTATGGTTTTAATGCTGGTTTAATCTGTCCCTGCTAAATTAGAGCAGAATAGCAGAACATAATGCATGCATATGGACGGCGACGGTGGTGTAAATTTATTGAATGTATAGCTAATCTTCTATTACATGTATTACATGCAGTAAGGGAGTCCTCTGGTATGCGGTTATGGCTTGCGATAATCGTCGGAAAGATATGCGCCTTTGCAAGCAGGTTCTTTAAACGAGGAGGGGGCTCATCCCTCCCGGGTTCCCTGGCGCGCCGTATAGAACCGCACATACTGATCCGGCTTCTTGAGAAGGCTACCCCTGCCCTGACTTCTGTCATCATCACAGGGTCTAACGGGAAAACAACCACAGCCAGGATGGTGGCTGAGGTCCTGAAGCATAGCGGGTTGCGTATCGTGTGGAACAGGTCGGGCGCAAATATGGTAAACGGGATCATCTCAGCCCTCATCGAAAAGTGTAGCATCCGGGGGAGGCTTTGCGCAGATGTTGCTGTACTAGAAGTGGACGAAGCCAACCTAAGGCATGTGGTAGCCGATATAAAACCGGGAGTCATCCTGGTGACTAACTGCTTCAGAGACCAGCTCGACCGTTACGGAGAGGTTGATACGACCCTTGCACTCATCCGCATGGCCCTGAAGGATGCCCCTCCAGGAAGTACCCTCCTGTTGAACGCCGACGACCCCCTGGTTGCAAGCCTTGCCTCCGGGAGCAGGTGCAAGACCATGTTTTACGGGATTGAGAGCCTGGATTTGACTTCAGGTTACACCCAGGATAGAAATACTGTCACCGATATGAATGCGAATATGAATATGGGCATGAATACGAATATGGATGCGTCAGATATGAATGCGTCAAATATAAATGCGTCAGAATATTTACCTCACGATGCCCGAAGTTGTCCAAACTGTGGGGCATACTATGAGTATTCCCTTATCACATATGGCCACCTCGGTAAGTATCGATGCCCGAGGTGCCTTTCCTCGCGCCCCGCACCTGATTTTCCGGCTCTGAATGTGGTGGCCCAAGGGGCTCATGGATTTACCTTCGCCGTAGGGTTCGAGCATGACTCGGAGTATGACTCTATCGGGGCTTCGCTCGGGCTCCCAGGCCTTTACAATGTCTATAACTGTCTTGCGGCTATCGCCTGCTGTCTCCTGCTCGGTATCCCCAAGATGATTATCGAAGAAGGAATCGCGAAATCATCCAGCGCCTTCGGCAGGATGGAGACCATACAGATCGGGGACAGAAGCGTCCTTCTTGCTCTTGTAAAGAATCCGGTGGGATTCAATGAGGTGATCCGGACAATAGCATCGGAGGGTTCGAATAAAACCCTCATAGTCTGCCTGAACGATAACTTCGCAGACGGCAGGGATGTCTCATGGGTCTGGGATGTAGATATGGAGCGGCTTTCAAGGAATCCCTCGTTTATCCGGAGCATAGTCGCCTCGGGCACGAGGGCCGAGGATATAGCCCTTCGCCTGAAATACGCGGGAATAAACCAGGAGAAAATATGCATCGAACCCGATCTCGATAGAGCGCTCGAACTCGGCCTCAGGAAACTAGCCCCCGGCGAGACCCTCTACGTCCTTCCTACATATACAGCCATGCTCGAGATCAGGGAGCACGTAAGACGAAGGAGCCACGTCAGGGAATTCTGGAGGGCGTAAATATTCTGGAGGGGATAGATATCTATGAAACTCATCATATGTCATCTCTACCCGGACCTCATGAATACCTATGGTGACAGGGGAAATATGATCACGCTTTATAAGAGAGCGTCCTGGCGTGGGATCGAGGTCGAAGTGATCCCCGTGTCCATAGGGGAGGGCCCGGATTTCGGGGCGTTCGACCTCATCTTTTTCGGCGGGGGACAAGATAAGGAGCAGAGGCTCGTATGCCAGGACCTTATAACTCTAAAGAGAAGTTCTCTGATTGACGCCATCGAGGATGGCGTCGTTGTCCTGGCCGTGTGCGGCGGTTATCAGCTCCTGGGGGAGTATTACCGTACCCCGGGGGGCGAGGAGCTGCCGGGCGTAGGAGCCCTGGATATCAGGACAGAGGCGGGAAGCGGGCGGTTCATCGGGAACGTTGTAATAGAATCGCAATTACCTCTGGGGGGAGCGCCAACCATGGTGGGCTTTGAGAATCACTCTGGGAGAACATATCTCGGAGATAAAACACGCCCGCTCGGGAGGGTAATTGTAGGACATGGCAACAACGGGCGGGATGGTCTAGAGGGTTGCGTATACAAAAACGCCTTCGGCACCTACCTTCATGGCCCCATCCTGCCAAAGAATCCCCACTTTGCCGATTATCTCATCCAAAAGGCCCTGAGCAGGAGGCACGGCGAGGTCAAGCTCCCGTCGCTCGACGATGGAATGGAACTCAGGGCGCATAAGGCTGCAGTTGCACATGCTAGAAAATGTTGTCATTGACCAAATCTGTCTATCTTGACCCGATCTGACCCGATCTTGATTTCAACCCTATGAAGGCCTATAATTGTCGCGTAAGGGCCTATGCCTACAATCTCCGTGGGGACGGGGATGGAACATGAAGACTGAGCAGCTCACTAGGCAGGCTAATAGCAGCTCCATTCTCCTGGGCCTTGAGGAAGAGGTTTTCGTTACGGAACCCGTCTTGCCATCGATCGGTTCCCTTTATTACCTTGCAAGGCTCTTGTGGCGTAACCCCTCGTATTACTACACCCATTCGGCCTCAAATTTCGCCCGGGGCAGGGACCTGCGCCAGGCGGTGATGAGCGGGGTTGAGGTATCCACCGGGGTTCACTCTTCAATTGATTCGCTCATTGAGGACCTCTCCGCGCGAAGGCAGGAGCTCGCCTCAGTGTGTGATGGATTGATCCTTCCCATCGGCCACCTCTTTGACCTTGAAGCTCCTACGAACACTTGTGGCCTCCACATACATGTGGGGCCAGTGTCAGGTCGAGAGACTGAGCGCATCTATTCAAACCTCGCGCACTTCCTGCCGCTGCTCGCGCTTCTCACTGCGAGCTCTCCCCTGGCAAGGGGGAGATACTTTGGGCAGTCTTTTCGAATCGCCAAGTCATATGCTATCGGCCCGCTCCGGAAGGGAAACGAAAAATATAGATTCCAGGATATGATTGTTTCCAGGCGCCTGGGCACTATCGAGCTCAGGATATTCGACCCGGTTTGGGATCTCAAGAGGGTGCGGACGCTCCTCCGGTGCATTGAGGCCATCCTCAAAACCGGCCTGCAATTTACCTGGGACGAGGATTCCTACAAGGACTGCAGGGAAATCGTCACACGAACGGGCTATGGTGGCTATGACAACGGGGGAAGATTGTATTCGGAGCTTCGAGAATTCTGTGAGGTCGACGAGGGCCTTTTTCGCCGCACGGCCTCTGATGAACTCTATGAATGCTGGAAGAAGCATGGCACGCTCAGAACCTATTTTGCCGTAGATAACGCATATAGAAATGGCGTCTTTGACCCGGAGACGGAAATCCCGGCGGAGGCAGCGCGCAGACTGGCAACCCGGAGTTTTGGGGAAAGGGTCTTCCGGGCTGCTTCAGGGCTTATATTCTATTATGCGATCAAGCTTCCATATATCGTTGTGAAAGGTCTGAAGGAACATTGAGCATAGTGTTAGCAGGACTCATCGCTATAGGGCTTTTGATTCTGGGACTTACGTGGTTTTTGAGGCACATCTGGTTTTACCGGGATCCTGTGAGGATCCCGCCTGATGACGCGGACGCTATACTTGCCCCGGCGGACGGGAAGCTGATCTACGTACGCAGGTTCGAGAACGGCGAGGTTTATTCGGAAAAACTCGGCCAGAAGATTCCCATATCTGAGATTTCAAAGACGGATTTCGCTATGGGGGAATCGGGCTGGATAATTGGGATATATATGACACCACTGGATGTACACTTTAATTATGCTCCCATATCAGGAAAGGTGTACCGCATAGTCCGTACTCAGGCCGCTCTTAACCTGCCGATGGTGGACATGTGGGAGTATATAAGGCTCACATATCTCCGGAAAGTGGTTGACCTCTTCGGCCGCAGATATCATCTATTGAACGAGCGAAATACCGTGTTCATTGAGGGAGATAGGCTTAAGCTAGCTGTGGTGGAAATAGCTGATAAGTTCGTCAACAAGATCAGGTGTTTCGTGACCGAGGGGGAGGTAGTCAAGGCAGGGCAGAAGCTTTCGTTTATAGAACGGGGTTCCCAGGTGGACCTCGTGATCCCAGGGGATGATATCGAGATTGTGGCCAGGGTGGGAGAGCAGGTTTATGGCGGGAAGACTATAATCGCGCACGATGTCAAGGTGGATGCAGGCACCGGACAGCTTGTCCACACAGAATAGGAAGGGGGCACCGCAAGAAGGGGGTACCCCTCTACTTATTGATAATTTCAGTCTTTTACTTTCAGTCTTTTTCTTTATTCTTATGACGGGCCCTCTCGTTATCACGTTCCTCTCTTTTCTCATTCTTCTTTTCCCCGCTCTCATTATCATGACCAGCGCCCATATTCTTGCCCTTATCTTTATCGCTACCATGGTCGTCTTCGAGCTTCTGGTCGCCCTTATCATCGTTATCGTCCTTGTCATCCATAACGCCCTCTTGCTTCTGGGTCTCATTGTTCTCATCTTCGTCGAGGGCCTGGTTCCCGGGGCCTTTTTGTAAGTCCCTCACCCTCTCGCGAAGCCGATCTTTGATCTCACTTCTTTCCATAACCGTCTTCATGTCCCTTACCCCTTTAGGGTCTATGTCGAGGGCCTGGAAGACATCATTCCAGTTGCGGCTCTCCTGGCGCAGCGCGAGGGCCTTATCGAACATATTTGGATCGCCTGTGGCAGCAGCGGCCGAGAGTGCCATAAGGATATCCTGCTTTTTTATCCCGGACCGCGCAAGGGCTGCAACTTCAGAATCTTCAAGGCCGAAGTTGGAATCAAGCAGGCTCGAGATAGCGGCGTTTTCTAGGGTGCTTTTATCAACGTGCCCGGGTTTTGCACCGCCAATGACCTCACTTACTGCATGGCCGAGGGACTTTGGTTCCACGCCAAGGGTCTTTGCCATCTCACCCCAGCCAAGCCCCGAATCAGCCATGACTATAATCTCATCCAACGTTTTGCCGGAAGCGGACGCGAGACTTGCGGCGATTGTGATCTCGCCCCAGCCGGTACCTCTTGATCGAAGCTCCTGAATGGCCTCAGCTGAGAGATTGAGATCAGGGAAAGCGGTTATTATATTGGAGGTGAAAACGGCGTCATATGGATCGGTCCCGGTATCGGATCCTTGGAGTGCAAAACACGTACCGGCAACGCCCAGCATTAAGACCAATAAACATACCACTACCATTGAGGCTACAATTCGATTCATCTTCATAATTATCTGACCCTCCTCATATGTCTCTCATATGTATTCTGCCTATCACTTATATATTTCGGCATGACGCAACCAATTTTCATCCCCGAAGAAGGCTGAATCCCTAAGTGTAGGTTCCTTAATTTGTGCTAGTTTACCATCACATCCCAGGACTTACGGTGTTGCGTTCCGGGGACGGCGCGCTTGCGGCGCGCCTCCGTTGAAATTTGGCGCGAGGGCCTTGCCAAATTTCAAAAGGCCCCGTCACGCAAGCACCGGCAACCCCTGGAAA
>DUMQ01000064.1 GCA_012839815.1 Bacillota bacterium
ATGCCGGTGCTTGCGTGACGGGGCCTTTTAAAATTTGGCAAGGCCCTCGCGCCAAATTTCAACGGAGGCGCGCCGCAAGCGCGCCGTCCCCGGAACGCAAGCACCGGCATCCCCCTGGCAAAACGGCGATAATCTTCGAACTTACACTTAGCCGCGTCCGCCGGGCGGAGAGATGCGAGACACCCTATGCGAGTGCCAAAAAGGGCAGAGATTTTTGCGCACTAACTTAGTTCCAGGGCGTCTCGCCACGATCTACTAAGCGGCCGCGCCCTCTTTTTGCTTGCGAACCGCATCGAGCGCATAAACCAGATTCCTTATGCAACCGGAGAGAGCGCCGACAATGCCAGCAATTGGGGCCTGCATGGCCGAGGCTACGCGAGCCAGCATTACCTCCCTCGACGGTAGCGACGCAAGTGCCTTCACCTCGGCTGCGCCTATAACCTTTCCTTCAAGCATCCCGCCTTTGATCTCAAGTTCCTTATGTTCCCTGGCAAACTCCGAGATGATCTTGGCTGGCGCGACCGGATCGCCGAAACCAAAGGCCATTGCAGTCGGACCCGTAAGGTAGGTGTTTATATCGCTCATCGCTGCCTTCTCCGCAGCAAGCTGGGCCAGGGTGTTCTTTACTACCTTGTATTCGATCCCGGCTTCCCTGAGCTTGCGCCTGAGTTCCATGATATCATGGACATTCAGGCCGCGATAATCCGTAAGTACTACTGCCTTCGAGCGTTCGAGCTTTTCCTTTATATCAGCGACTGCGGCCTCCTTTTCAGGTCTAGCCACCATGGGCACCTCCTTTCGATAATAAAGTTGACCCCCGTCGATGGACTAAGACGGGGGTCTCTACCAGGCGTGGCAGAACAGACACACCACCTGGGTCATGAAGTAAAAGTCAAGAAGGTTAAACCCGGCGGAAACAGCCGGCATCAATAGCTTGACTTGCTTGACTTCGACCTCGGCAGGCGAACCCCTCGGTCCTTTAGGCTCTAGATGAGCACCTGCTGTCTCAGGCCATCGCACCATGAATTTTAATTTTACCTTTCGGCGTAATTTCACCTTTCAGCGGCCATAGTGGCGGCGGCAACAGGATTTAGCTTTATTCCAGGCCCCATGGTGCTTGCAAGGACTACACTCTTTATATACTGGCCTTTGGCAGCCGCGGGCCTGGCCTTGACTATGGCATCCATTAAAGCCGAAAGATTGGCCGCGAGTTTCTCCGAATCAAATGAGGCCTTCCCGATCGGGGCATGCACGATCCCTGCTTTATCTACACGATACTCCACCTTACCGGCTTTGATATCACGTATAGCCTTGGCAATCTCAAACGTGACCGTGCCGGTCTTGGGGTTAGGCATCAACCCCCGAGGCCCCAGGATTCGCCCCAATTTACCGACGATGCCCATCATGTCGGGGGTTGCGACAGCTACATCAAAATCCATCCACCCACCCTGGATCTTCTCGGCCAGGTCCTCAGCGCCTACGTAGTCGGCGCCGGCTTCCTCCGCCTCCTTCGCCTTCTCGCCCTTGGCAAACACGGCAACCCTGGCAACCTTGCCCGTACCGTAAGGCAGGACGACAGCGCCTCGTACCTGTTGATCAGACCGACGCGGGTCGATGCCGAGACGCACGGCGAGTTCAACCGTTTCATCAAACTTCCCCGTGGCAGTCTTCTTCACCAGCTCGACCGCTTCCCGCGGCTCATAAAGCCTTTGGCGATCAACCAATTTTAAAGCCTCTAAATACCTCTTCCCTTTCTTCGGCATAATCCATACACCTCCTGTGGTCCAAACGGAGCACGCTCCTCCCACCGTATCCCGTTCCGGTCTCCGTTTTGGCTCCGGATCTTGACCTTACTCTTCTACCTCGACTCCCATGCTCCTGGCAGTGCCGGCTACCATACGCATGGCAGCATCAATATCAAAGGCGTTAAGATCACGCATCTTGAGCTCTGCAATCTCTCTAACTTTAGCCTTTGAGAGCTTCGCAACCTTTTCCCTGTTGGGCTTGCCCGACCCCTTCTCGATCCCTGCTGCCTTCTTAATCAAGAACGAGGCAGGAGGGGTCTTTAAGACGAATGTAAAGGACCGGTCCTCATAAATCGTAACCTCAACGGGGATTATGGTGCCAGCATCTGCTGCCGTCTTCTCATTAAAGGACCTGACGAACTCCATTATATTTATGCCATATGGTGCCAGTGCAGGCCCGACAGGTGGAGCCGCTGTCGCCTTACCCGCAGGAATTTGTACTTTCACTACAGCCGTTACCTTCTTAGGCATTGACCCGATGCCTCCTTGGTTCCTACCCTATATCTTCTCCACCTGGGCAAAGTCCAGCTCTACGGGGGTCTCCCGCCCAAACATCGATACTAAAACCCTTAGCTTTGCCTTGTCAGGATGGACTTCCTCAATAATCCCTGAAAAATGCTGGAACGGTCCGGATACTACCTTTACTGCCTCCCCGACCGAGAAATCTACCTTGGGCCTTGCCTCCTCGACGCCCATTTGCTTGAGGATCAGCCTTACTTCCTTATCCTGAAGGGGGATCGGCTTCGAACCTGAGCCGACAAATCCAGTAACTCCTGGTGTATTTCTCACAACGTACCAGGAATCATCCTCCATGATCATCTCAACGAGCACATATCCAGGGAAGACCTTCTTTTTTGAAATCTTCTTCTTGCCGTCCTTAATCTCGTACTCTTCCTCGGTGGGGACCAGGACCCGGAAGATCTTATCCTCCTTCTCCATGGTCTTCACGCGACGTTCGAGATTGGCCTTGACCTTATTCTCGTAACCCGAGTAGGTGTGTATAACATACCATTTCTTGTTGGGATCGTCACTCTCCGGGGTTGAGCTTTGAACTTCAACATCGGGGTCGTTCATACCTTGCCCACCCCTCCCGTTTTATCTCTTAATTACCTTATCCTCATTACCTTATAATTAACCTCAGTACCTGTGAAAATACCAAATCGATCAGGCCTATAAAGGCGGCCACAATCATTACCGATACGATAACGATAACTGTGTATGACGTGAGCTCCTTGCGGTTGGGCCATGCGACCTTCTTGAGCTCGGCCCTGACATCCCTCAGGAACCTGCCTACGCGTCCTATAGCACTTGCGGCTCCCATACCGGTCCCCTTCCTCAAACCCGACTTATACGGGGTCTCGCCTGACGACCTAACGCAATGACCTGACGCCGTTATCGCGCCTCTTTGTGCAAGGTGTGCTCCCTGCAGAATTTGCAGTACTTCTTCATTTCAAGCCTGTCAGGGTCGTTTCGCTTATTCTTGTTAGTGGTGTAATTTCTCCTCTTGCACTTCGTGCACTCGAGCCTTATCCCTTCCCGCAACGCATACACCCCCGCAACCTCGTAACATGCCACCTTTGAAACTTTAGCATATTCAACTTAGGGTGTCAATATAGCACCTACCCGGCTACCCGGACATGCCCGGACATGCGGTCCGAACCGCCAAATCAAAGATAGCCAAATATATCAAATATATCTTATACCTGACAGGTATGCTGTATGCTATGCCTGCCAGGCTACATCCAGCAACGTCCCCCAGAAAAGAAAAAATGGAGCCCACAACCGGAATTGAACCGGTGACCCCATCCTTACCATGGATGTGCTCTACCTGCTGAGCTATGTGGGCGTCTGGTAGCGGGGGCTGGACTTGAACCAACGACCTCCGGGTTATGAGCCCGACGAGCTACCAACTGCTCTACCCCGCGCTGATAAAGATAAATTAGCTGATAAATTTAATCTAAAATCTAATTCTAGAAATCTAATTAATGGAGCGGGAAACGGGATTCGAACCCGCGACATTCAGCTTGGAAGGCTGACGCTCTAGCCAACTGAGCTATTCCCGCATAATAGCTATGGTGGAGAGGAGTGGATTCGAACCACTGAAGGCTGAGCCAGCAGATTTACAGTCTGCCCCCTTTGACCAACTCGGGAACCTCTCCACGCTATTGTCAACTCTTGAGGATATGCCTACCGGCACTTATGCCGTGATGCCGTGGCTCAATATCCCCTGCCGGTGACCAACTACGGTTTTCACCGATGCCAAGGATATTATAACAAGGTCACCCCAAAAAGGCAAGAGGCATTTTCGTCCTTTCTGATGTTTTGAGATAAGGTGCCATAGGATGCCAGCTTCGAAATCTCGTGTGGCAATATACTTGGCATGATCGCGTGAACGGTGCTAAGAAAGTAGGCAGGCTCACCCGTGACCGGGGCCATCCTGCCAAGAATGTTGGCAGGATGGCCGCAACAAACCACCAACGATCAAGCAACCGGCATCCTTTGGTACTTTATGTCAAAACCTTAGGATCAAGCAATCAAGCATAGCACTATTGACACCCCGACAACACCACGATAAGATAAAGATAAAAAGGAGCTGAACCCTTACTGCTCAATTCACAATAAGATTTACAACAGATTACAATAGATTTGGGCAAAGAATAGCCTCAAATAGGTTAGTTATCACGACAACAAGTAAATATTGCGGGATCACCGGGGGAGCTTCTGTGACGAGGCTGAGAGTACAGGGTAGAACCTGTAGACCCATGGAACCTGGTCCGCGCCGGATACGAGCCAGGAGACCGGCGCTCTGGGTAACGCCAGCGTAGGGAGTGTGATGCCGTTAATCTCTCATCAGAGGAAGATTGACCGCAGACCACAAGCTGGCCTGCGGTTTTACTTTCTATGGTCTCCCCCTAATCGATCTTTCCCCAATTGATCTGTATTGATCTATTGTGTTGTTGATCTGTGGTCTTTTCCCAATTAGACCTTGGATGTTATGTTACTTTACTAAACTCGGATGTTACTTTCGCCGTGTGGAGGGATGGATATGTTGCCGGCTATCGGGAAGGTAGATAAGGAAACCTTTGACAAGTTAATATTCGCCCGTCTCGGGAAGAAAAGGCCGGAGGTAGTGATCGGGCCGCAGCATGGGGTAGATGCAGCCGCTGTCAAGGTAATCGAGGACGATGATGGAGAGCGGGTTATGGTCATAGCGGAGGATCCGACCTTCGGCATGCCGGCCCTTATGCCATACTTCGGGTGGTCTATAGTACATATATGCGCGGGTGATGTGGCAACGCTGGGTGTGGCTCCTCAATACATGACGATCTGCCTCCTCTTGCCGCCAGGTACATCCCCAGATGCCCTCAAGACCATCTGGGAACAGATTGACCAGGAATGCGAGAAGCTCGGGATTTCTATCATCGGTGGACACACCGGCATTTACCCCGGCATAAGCTATCCTTTAAATGGAGGGTGCACCGTAATAGGATTCGGAACGAGGAACCAGCTGACCCCTGCCTCCAATGCCCGTCCAGGAGACCGTCTCATCATGACTAAAGGGCTGGCTATAGAGGCGACGGGAGTTCTTGCACACCAGGCCGAGATGGAGCTAAGGGGCGCTCTCGGGGACGCCGTCGTTGAGAAGGCAAAGGCCAGGTTATGGGATATGACCGTTGTCAAGGATGCGCTCATTGCGGCCCCCCTTGTCCATGCCATGCATGATGCCACCGAAGGCGGATTCTTAAATGCGGCCTACGAGATGGCACAGGCTTCGGGCACCGGCGTCAGGGTCTACGAGGACAAGATAATCCTCACAGATGAGGTCGAGGCAGTCTGCAATTATTTCGCCATCGACCCGCTCATCTCTATAAGCGAAGGTACCCTCGTCATGGCGGCAGGAGAGGCAGAAACCCCGAAGCTAATAGAAGAGCTCGGAAGGAACGGTATAGACGCCGCTGTGGTAGGCGAGTTTACCGATGGAGACCGGGTGTTTGTAAGAAGGAACGGAAAGGAAGAGGCTTTAGTTCCCGTAAAGGTTGATCCTTTCTGGGATGCCTACTTCCGCTCTCTGGAGCAATGACCTGCAAGATCTCGATGAGCCATGCGCTAGCGTAGCGCGACCGCAGCGCAACGGGAAACAGGGTAGAAGCTCACCCGGTAGTAGCGGGAAAACAAGAGCTGGGAAGGGGATAGTGAAGATATGCTAACAAGGATGGGGACAGAGATAGGAACAGGGGCAGGGGCAGGGGCAGGAAAAGAACCAGGAAAAGGTCAGGAAGCCAGGAAAGGCCATCTCGAAGAGCGCGATCGTGTTCTCGGAAATCTTGTAAGAGCTGTCGAACTCCTGGAGGGCGCCCGGGATCTGACGAGGTTGATGCCGGAGGTGAGGATCAACCTTGTATATGCCCTTCCTGACGCTAAAACACCCGACGAGGTGGCAGGGATCGCAGGGAGGATCACAGCAGTAAGAGGGCGTATTATACCAGGCGGGTACCCTGCATTTGGGGCATCCGATCATATGGCCAGGGCGATAATAGAATTAAGGCGTTATGATACCCGAGTACGTGCAGGTATGAATTTCAAGTACGATAGCAAGATTCTAAAAGGAGTCGAGCGATATTGTAGTGAACATGGTCTGACGCTTGGGAGGATTGACCGGACCAGCGAACCTGAAGAAGTGAGGGCAATAGACGGCCGGTCAATGGGTTGGAAGATTGCCAAGGCATTGGTGGATGGGAAGGTGCCCGAGATATTCTATGAGTCAGAAGGATGGGGGAAGGAGCCGCTCTTTGTAGTCATCGGGGGCGACGCAGTAGAGGTTGTGGAACGGTTCCTGGATATTGCCGAAGTGATATGCCCTTGAAAATACAAAAATACAAGAGAAAATACTGGAGCCGACGATGGGACTCGAAGCCACCACCTGCTGATTACAAGTTAGCCCTTAAACGCCCTGCCACGTCTAATAAGATCCTAAAGCGAGGCCTGCTTTGGATTTCGCTCGTTCCGAAAACCCTCGCGGGGCCAAACTAGTGCTCGGTTCAAGGCTCCGGCAGGCTTCCCGGCAAATTCGGCCTCCTGCCTCAATTGCCGGCCTCGGCCTCCCATGGCCTCGGGCCTGCCTCCGTCTTTCGCCTCTCTAAGTTTAGCCGCCGCTCGCGTTTAGTCGCTCGCTTTCAAGCCAAAGCAGGCCTCCCTAGCAAAAAAGTGGGGATACGCCGGTTGAAACAATACTTGCATAATGCAACACATGCATGCTACAATTATTCTGGGTGAAAGGACATGGAACATGAACTGCCGTCCATCCGTCTGCGCCGGTTGCTGGTCGAGCTGGTCCGGGCCGTGCAGCTGCTGGAAAAAAGTGAAGTGGGTTGCTGCGGGGTAACCCTTTCCCAATGCCACTTGCTGCTGGAGATTTCCAGCCGAAAGGAAGGGGAGACCTCCCTGAGCGAGCTTACCGCAGCACTAGGGCTGGATTTGAGCACCGTCAGTCGGGTAGCCGACGGCCTGGTGCGCCGGGGGCTTTTGAAAAGAGAGGCCGATCCCTGGGATCGCCGCCGGTTAGCATTGTTTTTAACGAACACCGGCCGGGAACTGGTGGAGACTATCAACCGGGGCATGAACGAGTACGTCCAGGAGATTTTAAGGCAGATACCCACGGAAAAACGGCAGGTCGTCCTGGAGGGCCTGGACCTGCTTGTTGAAGCAACGAAAAAACTAAAGGGAGGCTGTTGCCCATGAGTGATTCTTTGAAAGAAGCCGTAAAGGGAAAATACGCCGCGGCGGCCCGGATGGTCCAATCGGGCAAGGCGGGAAGTTGCTGTACCTATGAAGGGTGCTTCGGTGCTTGTAACTATACCCTGGAGGAAACGGCGGGCCTGCCCCGCGAATTGCTCCATGCTTCTCTTGGTTGCGGTAACCCCACCGCCCTGGCGGACTTAAAGAAGGGAGAGGTGGTCCTGGACCTAGGCAGCGGCGCCGGGCTGGACGTTTTACTGAGCGCCCGGCGGGTAGGCCCAAAGGGGAAGGTATACGGCCTAGACATGACTGACGAAATGTTGGCCCTGGCGGAAGAATACCGACGCCAGAGCGGGCTGACCAACGTGGAGTTCTTAAAGGGCGATATGGAAAACATCCCGTTGCCGGACAATCGCGTGGACGTAATCATCTCGAACTGTGTCATCAATCTGGCCGCGGACAAAGCCAGGGTGCTCAAGGAAGCTTTCCGTGTGCTCAAACCTGGCGGCCGCCTTGCCGTTTCTGATATGGTATTGCGGCGGGAGGTGCCCGCCGTGCTGCGGCAAAACGTTGAGCTTTGGGCCGGCTGCGTTGCCGGCGCCCTGACGGAGACGGAATACCGTCGGCTGTTGGAAGAAGCGGGTTTTATCGATGTGGAACTGAAGATAATCCGTGTCTTTGACCGGTCTGATCTGCCGGAGGGATTTTCAAGCAGTGAAATGGAAGGAGAACCGGCATCTTACAGCGGTTCCCTGGCCAGCGCCTTTATCCGAGCCCGTAAACCTGAGAGGACTCGGCTAACAGTTGGTTGTTGAGACAACTCTGGGGAAACTGGTGGAGGAAACATATACCACCTAAAATCCACCGCAGCCGCCCCTGGCGCATCCCCAGTTTTCACTGGCAAAAGCCCAGTCGGGCTTGAAAGCAAACGACCGAACCCAAGTGGCAGCCGGTTCCTTGGGCCCAGGGAGGTATCTCAAGGATACGAAGAAGGGGCTACCGAAGATAGACAATGAGAAGATTCGCGAAGAGGAGAAGCTCGATGGCAAGTACCTGGTTCGGACATCGGATGATACACTCTCGGTAGAGGACG
>DUMQ01000065.1 GCA_012839815.1 Bacillota bacterium
CTCCCTCTCCGGGGTACCTCCCGCTCCAGCGGGTACTACCCTCCCGAGCTACCTTTATGCAGAAGGGAGATGACTATAGCTTAAACTTACCCTAAATTGTGTCTTGACGTCGGGGTCCACCTCGCCGACTCAGTCGATGACCTTATCGGAAAGATCATCGGGTTTCAAAACCTATACAGCCGAGTTGCCAAGCCATTTAACTGGCGGTTCACACGAAATGACCTATACCGCTATCTTAAATCACTGGAGTTGGTAGCTTGATACCCTATCAAAACTTATGAAATAGAGTACTAGTCGAATACGAATAGCGATGGGAGTCTACCATTATGCAAGGAGGTGTGATTATATTCGTCGAGAAACCCTGGTGAAACATGAATCCTAGCATCTAGGGACTATGAAAGATGACATCATCTAGCAATTGCCGCATAGTGAGGACTTTTCACCATTCGAATTGGAATGCTATGAAGGCTATCTCGGTAGTGAGGTGAGTCGTCCAACCATGGAAGAACAGGAAACGATTAGCATTTGTGTGCGGACGCTATTGGCTAATGGATTCATGTTAAAGAAAGCTTTTAGAACTCCTCTATATGTTAGAACTCCTCTATATGTAAGCCTGGACCTCGAACGGTGCGATGAATTTGGGGTTTTGGTTCCATACCAGGTAATTATCTGCCTTGACAACTTGTCGCCTAAAGTACTCGATCGAGTGGTATACGAAGCTGAAAAAAGAGGATGTAGGCCCATTTTTGTTGTCGATGGTCATATGCCTGGACAGATTAGCTTCTCCAGAGATGATTTCCTTCAGCGCCTTGGGGGGCCGATTCTTTGTTGGTCAGTCCTCGAACCTGGTTTTGCAGAGCTTCTCTCTAGTTTGGGCCAAAATCAGTTACCAGCAGGGCTCCAGGGGAAGCCGGATAAGCTATTTGAAGATGCAGTTAGAGATGCACTTCAGTTTATCTTCTGCAGCCGGGTGGCCCAATATGGCCACCAGAGGCTCTTCGAGGCATTACCCGATGGAGTAGCCTTTCCTCAGAGAGATACTATGGTCTTATATGACTGCAAGGCATGTGAAGGAGGGTACTTTATATCTCTCGATGATGTCCGACAATTTGGTTCATATGTGAAAGACTTTGAGCAGCGCTATGAGTCCCTTATTGGTTCACCCTACGCCTTTCTGGTACTCTCCCACTCCTTTACTAATTCTCCAGAATCTTTGCAAACCCGCGCCAAGCAGATGTTCCGTGAGTGTAAGGTTCAACTTGTTGCTGTAACAACTTCTGAACTCGTGGCAACAATCGGTTTGTTTGCTGAGTTCCCAAACCATATGCCGCAAGTTGCGGCTTTCTTGTCAAGGGCGAGGGGTTCTATAATGGCCTCCATGCCTTCGAGCGGTAGAGAAGGCGATGTGCGGTCCACCTCTAGCTTGAGAAGGCTGGGAAAGGGTTCCCTCCTTTATGAAGAATATCGGAATCTGGACCCCATCTCCATCGACTATGGTATTCTTGAGAAAGCACGCCAGATTGCTGTGATCCCCTGCGGCTTCGGCTGGGACGACGTCAGGACCTGATGGTCCAAGCAGGATATATCCGATTTCTTTACTATATTATCACTTTTAGCTATGGGGGAATTGGAATGCTTGTGATAGTTATACTCATTATAGTTTATTTGTTATTCTTCAAGGATTGGGTCCCGACCAGTCACTCTACATATCATGAGATTCAACAGCCAGAGAGTAGGGATAACAAGAGTCCGAAGCAAGATTTTGTCGAATTCCGATTAAGTCAGAGTTCCGTGAAGGCTGAGCCGTATCCACCGCCAGCTCCCTCTGTAACAAATAACTCTGGTGGATCACTCGGTCGAATGGGTCAGTGGAGTTATGTGGAAAAGGTAGTAGGAGTAACTTATGAAGGCAGGCAGCAAGTGATAGCTCATCTTAAATTGGGAGAGACGATTGTTTTGAAACGTGAGCCGAATAACCCTTACGATTCGAATGCAATCCGAGTTGAACGTCTTTCGGACGGAAAGCAGATAGGTTATCTAAAGAGAGAGAAGGCAGCACTTTTGGCGCCGATGTTCGATCGGGCAGGTGGCTCGATAGTCGGAAAGGTCTATGAACTGATAGGCGGTACAGACCGCTTTCCAACTCGTGGAGTTAAAGTTAGTTTTAGTCTCGCAAGCGAAAACCTACCGGATACTGTGCGGGAAGAAGCAAAACCATCTAAGGTTACTCGTCTGGTGAGTGATATAACTTTCGAGGAGGAGGTAGTGGGCTTGCGTAGTAAACCGAAACAAGCTATGTTGGCTGAACTTAGGGAGGGGGATAGGATAATTCTACGTAGAGAAAACAATAAAGATGGGAAGCGCATTAGGGTCATTACTGAGGATTCCCGGACTGTCGGGTATCTAAGTCGAGAACGGGAAGCTATACTCGCGCCATTGTTTGACGAAGCTGGAGTCTACCGTTCAGAAGGGGTAATTTCCAGGATCATCAGGGGTACTCCGGAGGATCCGTATAGTAGGTTAATAGTGAGGTTCTCAATAGTACAATCGGATCCCGTATATGGTAAGGCTAGCTATAGATATACCCATTCGGCCTACGATTCAGGGATGGATTATGTAAACGATGTTGATCTTGACTATTACGGTCAATCTAAGGAAGAATATTGGCGGGATGAGCAGGAAGAATTAGGGAGTGAGCTTGAAGACAGTATTGATTGGAGCTCGGTTGATTATGAATGAGTTCCATCTCCGCATTTAGGCTCAGGGATTTTGTGCTTCCTGGTTTCGCAAGAACGGATAGGCTCTTATGAGACCGTTTAAAAACCCCCTGAGTATATCAGTCATATGCTTATATATAGTAGATTTCAAAATGGATGGGGCATTATCGCTAATATATTCGACAAGAATTTTAGATAATGCTTAATACTACTCTGTTAGATACGAAATACCTGATAAAGGCTCTGCTCATGTTTGTATAGCATCCAGGCAGCTGCGGCCAGGGCCAATTTGGCGAGAACTTTCTCCTGACCTCAGAAATGCTCAGCCTAACAAGCCTGTAGGGGGGAAAAGCCCCCCTCTACAGGTCGGTCGCTCGACGTTATCCTGTCGTCCACCTTATTAGCTTCGTATTCCACCTTTGGTCTCCGTCTTAGCGCAAGCCATGAGTACGCCCACATCACCAGGCTAAGATGCCGGTGTAGCCCGTGCCAGAGCCTCCCTTCCTAGTGGTCAAGTCCCAGCTCATCCTTTGCATCCTCGTAATACCGTTCGATTTCATGGCGCCTGGGCGCAAGCGGGACCAGCCGCTCATGAGACGTATCCCCCGGTAAATTGCTAAAATACCACTTCCAGTCACCCTCATGACCAGGCAGGGGACGCTCGCATATAAGCCATCCAATGGGCCCCGTGCCCCTGCGATCGGTGGTCCTTTGAACTCTCATGAAAGCGAACTGCTTCGTTAACAGACCCTTGCTGCCCTCGCGCCAGGTTATCGTCTCCCATGCACTCTCCGGTAGATCCTTCGCGATATTGTCTACCCTGTGACGCGGCGCAAGCTGATTGGGATACGGCTCCTTCCTGGGACGGCCCAACTTCCGGTGCGCCGATCTTAATCGGCGCACCGGAAAATGGGCTAAGAGCTCCCTTTTCCTGCCGGCGGGAATGGTGGCCGACTCGGAACGGAAGTATCCCGAGATCTCGCCTTTGAGCACGTAGAAATAAGGGTAATCAGCGCTGCCAAAAAATATAATAGGCAAGCCTGTAATACTCTAATCATATGTGGCCCGAGGAACAGATAGCGACTATATTCCCTAACAGTCGTCCACGGCGATATCACCAGGAAAGGAGCTATAGCGGCAGCCAACTGAATCCATCCCAGGAACCGTGACCGCCGGTGCGTAGGGTTCCCCAGAGCTAGATACCCGCTAATCAGTATCCAACCGACGAATAGGACGAGCAGATTATACGCAGGTCCAAGAATATCCTCCCCATCCACCCACCTCATCAGTACCTCGTCCCGTACCTCTATAATGGAGACACTTTGGGATATACCGATCAGCCCGCCTATAACTCCTAAAAGAGCGCTTACCAAGCTAGCCATAACATGATTTACCCCCTTTAGTATAGATTTACAACATTTCCAGATATAAAAGGCACGGAGACCTTTGATGAACACTGCATTTAACATTTAATGAGAAAGGTCGCGACAGGCTCAAATGCCCGCATGACGTCTCAACTGATCTTCAAGGCAACATCGCGGAAACGGACGTCAGTCGCGAAGATTTCTTCCCAGCATGTCCTTGCATTTCTATTGTCTCCGGCGCGTTCAAACTCTTTCCCGAGGTCGTATAATAGATCTAGCGTTTCTTCGGAACGATTAGCCTGGAGATACAACTTTAAGGCGGTTTCCAGCATACCTTTCTTGGCAAAGCAGCGTCCCAAAAGACGGAGAATATCATCCTTTGATTTATAGCTTTCAAAATCCTCTATCCTCATGATCGCCTGCAACTCGGCGATAGCGTCATCGAGTCGATTTGCAACCATATTGGTTAAAGCCAGATGATACCGTAACTGAATGTTATCAGGATCATGCTCGAGCCCTACACGATATGTTTGTATGGCCATGGCAAACTGACGTTGCCTGATATATGCCTGGGCCAGGCGCAATCTGCTATCAGTATCTAAAGGCTCGCTAGCCAGGTGGCGTTCATAGACCTGGATGGCCTGTTCTCCATATTCATTAAGTGCGGTAAGGACACGGGCATATTGCTTGATGCTATAATCATTGTGTTCCTCTACTGATAGAGAGTGACAATACTCATATGCTAAATGAGCATCATTTCTCGCAAGTAGCAATTCCGCTATTGCACCCCTATGAACCGGAGCCTTCGGGTCCAGCTCTATAGCCTCGAGGATTATGCTCTTCGCTGTATCGTCATAGGCATGGGTCTCTTCGAAATGTTTCGCAAGATTCATTACTATAGCATTTCTTAATTTTGGGCCAGACTTACCCATGAAATCTAAAAGGTAACGTGTCTGTTCCTCGTTTGATATACCGGCACCCATATATGACCTCGCCAGCAATTCTGGCACTAAAGCCAGATTTCTGTATT
Organism: Bacillota bacterium; assembly: GCA_012839815.1. Taxonomy (GTDB): domain Bacteria; phylum Bacillota; class SHA-98; order Ch115; family JABLXJ01; genus JABLXL01. Next base: position 5,112 of record DUMQ01000065.1, read on the forward strand.
CCTGGCTGCTTTCTTGCGCGTGATTCAACTCTTCAAATATAGGAATCGCAGAGGCATATTGGCCAGCGTTATAATAGCTGACAGCAAGCATAAACCGCGTGTATGGGTTAGTCTTACCAAGCTGTACGGCATCTTCAAGGTGGCTCAGTGCGTCGGCGAATCGGCCAGACCGGACGGCTTCCATACCCTTTGATTCTGCCTGCGTGGCAGCCTCCAGTTGGGCTCCGGTAGTTGATTCAAATAGTGCTATTGCCTGTTTTTTTAGCTCATTTTCCAGGATCTTAACCTTATTGCCCTCGTAATTTGAGATCCCGGAACCAATCAGCAGTATGGCGATTCCTAGCATGGATAAAGGGAATGAGCCGGTAAAGCCAATAAAAAGCAAGATAATGCCGAATATCATTATAAGGCAACCGGCAGTGCCACCGGGCTTCAAATCGGAGATGGGCTTCATAGCCACCTCCTTACCGCAACTGCGACACACAGCAGCTTCCTTTAGGTTAACTGTCTTGCATAACGGGCAAAAGCCGTAATCTCCAAAGTCAACCTCCATGCCAAAATCATCTCCCACTTAAGTAGTTAGAGTGCCGCCGCATCTAAGGCAGGTCCCAGTCCTGCAAATGTTGACAAAACCGCAGTCTTGGCAGATCTGCATGCTCCAGTCTAGAGCATTAGGCACTCCTGCGAACTCTATCTCTCTTTGAGTCACCTTAGCCTCATATTGACGACTTATGTCTTTTTCTTCCGCATCCAGCTCCTCACTCTTCTTGGATTCAGCATATGGCATAATAAATGTAAGCCAGATCAAACTCATAATTATAAGAACGCCGACGAGTATAACTGATCCGAATGAATCCACAAAACTCACCTCACATCCGACCCACAGACAGGGCATTTCTGACCACCGGAAAGGCCAATTTCGAATCCGCAATGCCTGCAGAACCGAGCCCGTCGCTCAGTCTGCTTTCGAGCACCCGCTTTTTCTATAGGTTTTTCCATAAGTTTTTTTGTGGGGGCAGGCCCCAAGGTACCAGCAGGCATAGCCCTTGTCAAGATCTGGGACTTCCTTGACAAGGCTTGGCCGACGTCACTATAGGCAAATTCAATCAGCCTCTTAACCCTCTGAACAAGGTAAGGGTGATCGTAGCCAAAGCCGCCTTTTCCAAACCATAAGTTTAATTTCCCATAGAATCCCTCCACCCCGTTTTCTTGCCACAAGTAATCTGAAAGATTTATCTCATTCAAGTATTTTCTGCTTCCAAGGGCCAACAGGAGCAAAGCCCGGAGCCCGGGCTCAACATCCCCTCTGCAACACAGGTAGCCCGCCCGATCGGCAGTCAATTCTGCTTCACGGCTCCAGGCATTAAGGGTTGCAGCGAGTGGGGTGAAAAGTGGTCTCACCAGTATGCCTAACCCCTATGCCATCAACCGCGCCATGGTCATATAGGTAACGTGTCTACTCGCGATATGTCCTACCTCGTGGCCGATGATAAATGCCAGTTCTTCCGGCTCAAACATGTTTAGGACACCCGAATGGATGACTACAATATGGTCTTGATTGGTGCCCATGGTGTAAGCATTTAGGGTGGGATCCTGCTTTATGAAAAGATCTGGACATGGAGCCTTGAGCATATTGCATGCCGACATAACGATCGTGTGTAAAGTGGGTAGTTGGGTGGTACTGACTCGAACCCCGTCGCCAAGCAGCTCTGCCCTTCTCAGCGGATTTGTCCAGTGTTCTATGAATGCATCCACTGCCTGGCGGAGAATGGGAATACCCTCTAGATTCCGGCAGACCTCGAGGTCAACTGATATAGCATAATCCCCAGCAACCAACGATATGGGGGAATCCGTGGAAGATAACGAGTGCCTGTTGTCGACGGATTTAACGATGGCACTGGGTAAGAACAATCCGCAATTACCGCAGAACTTTGCCTTTCTATCGACTGCCGCACCACATTTAGGGCAATGATATTCACCCATCGGTAAATGTTCCCTGCCTATTTTTCTGAAGTCCGAATGCTTCGTCTAACTAAATCCCTAATACTGCTACTACATTGCAATGTCATTGCTGTTCGACATTTTTGAAATAAAATTCCAACATCTGTAATGCGGTACTATTTTTTTCGAATTAAATCACCAAGTTTCTCTAATAGAGGTAGTAGCAACCATTGTTTCGACAAAAAAATGAAGTTTCCTCCAGGTTTATCGATAAAGTCTATCGATCAACCCGTCTACAGCACAAGGCCTCGTTTGCACTACACAGGGAACGACCTGGGCCTCTGGGATGATGGACAGGTAGAGTCGCTTAAGCGGCTGGTGGACTTTGTATATGGTGCGGGTGCGAGGATGACGGTTACCGACCGAGTTGACCCAGAAAGGGATCGACAAAATCATTGCCGCCTTCGGCCGCGCGGCGCGGCGGGCCGTGGCAGCCGGTTACGATGTTGTGGAAGTACACGCCGCCCACGGGTACTTAATCCACGAGTTCCTGTCGCCCCTCTCCAACCAGAGGGTAGACCAGTACGGTGGCACACGGGAAAACAGAGCGGGGCTGCTGCGGGAGGTGTTGACCGAGTTGCGGGCCAACATCCCAGCCAAAATGCCGTGATGGAAAGATAATCGGCCAAACAAGATATTTACAATGCCGCGGCAAAATGGAATAATATAGCCGGACTAGGTAGATTTGAGGTGTATCTAAATGAGCGATGTCTCTTTTGGAATTTGGCAATCGCAAACCGCAAAGAATAGGCTCAGCGAGGTGGTTGACAGGGCTCTCAAAGGAAGTCCTCAATTGATTACAAGAAACGGCAAACCTGCTGTCTATGTCTTTCGGCCAGTGAATATGAGAGACTAACCCGAGAAAAGGGCTTTAAAGGGAGCCTTAAGGAAATACTACTATCTTCTCCCCATAAGGATCTCGAAATTCCTACCCAACGGTAGAAAGACTCGGGAAGAGACATCTGCATATGAATTACCTTATTGACACGTGTGTGATATCTGAGCTGCGTAAGCAAACTCCCCAAGAATCTATCCCGTCCTGGTTTGACTCCTGCAAGGAAGAGCAGCTGTATACAAGCTCATTGTGTATTGGGGAGCTGCATTATGGGATCTCCCTCCTTCCGAGTCACGGATTGTCTCCCATCAATCTCCAAACCACCCCCGGTCCTCCCGTATCTCCCGTGCGCGCTCCTTGCCGAGGAGGATCCTGGCCAGGCCAAAGAAATGCCTTGCCATAGCATCCCGGTCGTCCAGGTCGCTTGCCGGAATCTCGCGGACTTCGTAACCTCGCGCGCGCAATTCGTCGCGGATAGCCCGGTCTCTCGCCGCAGTCGCGGGGTTCCCGTGGATGTGCTCACTGAGGCCGTCAAGATACACGCATATTCCTGGATCATCGTCATCATCGCCCGGGAAGAAGCAATCCGGCGTAGTTGATCCAAGCGGCTTCCCGAGCTGGATCTGGTGCTGCCACTGGGGCTCCGGGAATCCCGCACGCCGCAGCATCTGGCGCAACTTTTCCTCGGCCTCGTTCACAGGCATGGTACTCCCTTTGGGCGCCTGGTTAGGGAGCCTGGGCGGGATATCATGGAGAAATCCCAGAGCCGTCCCCCAGGTCTTGAAACGCTCAAGGGCGATGTGGCGGTCAAGGTGTTTATGGTAGAATGCGTTGCGGAAAGTTTGTAAGCAGTCTATGCAAGAATGCTGGCAGGCCGAAGGGCACTTTTCTACTACTTCAGTCGCGGCCCCTACAACCTCCCCCCAGCGTTCGCACGCCTGCTCGAGAAGTCCTGAACCTCCAGGCATGGGATCATAAAGAATCCCGTCGACTTCATCCTGGCCCGGGTGTCCGATCACGAGAATCTCAAGGTCATCGCGCTCCATCTCCAGCACATGGCTCATCCCGGTGCGAAGAGCCTCGAGCACCGAATAGGCCTCCTTCCTGTCAGGAAGGCCTGGCAAGCATAGGGCGTCAGCGATAATATCTGCAAAGAACCCGACAGGTTCAACCGGCTGCCCATAACGCTCCTGCTGATTGTTTGAAAACTCCTCCAGTTCTCGGTCAGACGCCAGAGGTGAGCGACTCTGGCCACTAACAAGGCAAAGCGGGTATCCAAGCTCACCGGAGGCAACCTTTGGCGCCGCGCCGACATTAACAAGTCTCATATGGACGCCGCGCCTTAGGGTTACATCACGTCCTCCCCAGGAAAAGCGCTTGCCCGGGCCATGCCTTCCCGTCTCGTAACCATAGACGGCAACAGGGAGCTGAAACCGATATTCTTCCTCGTCGCTGATGTGAGATACATGGGCAAGCTCAACGTCACAGACGGGAACAGCCTTGAGCGCCACCTGTCCGAGCACAGAGACGGCCCCAGGCATGGCACTTCCGACTTCTATGACTGATTCATGTCCTGTATCCACCTGAAAGAGCACGGGCTGCACCGGCTCCAGGTGAAAATACCTGGCGACGAATCGGTGGCCATTGGCATAGATCAAATTACCGGGTACGTATTCCCTCAAAGCTATCGCCAGGGGGCGTGGCAGGTCAAAATCCGCATTCCCCTCAGCATACCTCGGCATCATCGCCGTTCCGACAATAGAACCCACTTCCAATCCATAGCCGGGGAGAAAACCTTCCGCGGCAAGCACGGAATAGGTACTCGTGTCATCGTATCCTTCAGCCTCGCGGCGCCGGCGATTATGAATCCCCTTGAGTTTCTTTATTAAGCGATCACATCGCCCATAAAGCGCATCTTCATCAGGGTCGAGAGTCCCCTTTTGCCGTCGTACCTGATCAAGGCGTTCCATCTGACCACGTGCCCAATCAAGGCGTTTTCTGAGGGCGCGAAGCACATCGGCGAGCCTTTCGGGCATGGCCAAGACCATATTGCCAAGCGTCTCTTCCGTAACAACTTCCGTATCCTCCTTAGGCCAACTCTCTCTGAATATGGTCAGGATATGCTGCACCAGTATTTCCGCATGTTTCGCTATCACCGTGTGAAGCGGGCCTACATCAAGTACTTCGCCGCGAACATGTCCGTTATCATCAAAAAGGTAACTCCGGATGCGTGGCGGGAAAACCGTTCGCAGCACCTCCGCTATTTCCTCGCGATCACTTTCATTGAGGGGGCTGCCATCCCGACAGAGCTGGTGAAGATGTGTGATCACCGCAGCATGCACATGCTTTGCAATCATGAATTCATTCCGGAGATTAAACCTGGGCGGCTCGACCAGGCCTTCAAGGAGCTTAAGGGGCTCGGCAAAATAGGCACGGTCATGGTCCACCGCACGAGCGTAAGTGATATTTACCGCAAGGCGATGCTGCCGGCCGGCACGCCCGACTCGCTGCCAGTAATTCGATGGGAGAGGCGGGACGTTACGCATGAGCACAGTATCCAACGACCCTATATTAATCCCAAGTTCGAGCGTCGGCGTACAGACCAGTGTATTCACTGTTTCACCTTCGCTCTTAAATAGGCTCTCAAGGCGCTCACGTTCGCGGTCAGGCACTTGAGCCGAATGCTCTGCCGGACGTACCATTGCAAACCTTTGATCAAGGGCCGTAAGGTCATAGTTGTCCGGGTCAGGAGGTTCGAAAGTGAGTGTGCCGTCGCAATGAAAGGCAAGACACCGGTTACCAGGAGTCGGCCGTACCTGTGCGCGACGGCACTTCTGACATCGCCAGAGACCTTGGTTAGGCGTAATTCGCAGGATATCCGCATCGATCTGTCGCACCCCTGCGCAATGGGGTAGTGCATTACCTTTTGAACCTATAAGCGTGACCGGCACAAGGATCTCAAGATCCTCAGCTAGAAACCCCCAGAGTCCTTCCAGGAATTCCACTATCTCATCTCTTGGTACACCCCAGGCGCGCGCCGCCTGGCGAACGAGAGTATCTCCGGCCTGGCTGAGCCATTGGGCTACGCGTTTGGAATCGTCATCCAGCGAGCGTGAAAGTTTAAGACCTTTAGGAATCCCTGGAAATAGAGGCAGGTAACCCCGCTGAACTTCCCGGTCCCCCTCCGACCAGAAACGGGAAAAAATCCTGCCGTCGCGATCAAAAAGGACCATCTGGCGGCGGTAAAGATCAAGAATGGCTCCAATGCCTTCGGTAAGAAGAACTGGATCCAGGTTGAGCCGGCTGGCCCACTCTCTGATGAAAGCATGCTCGGGCGTAAGGCCGCGATATTCGATTTTTATCTTACCCCAAGGCTCAAGACCTACCTGTTGTCTTATACCGGTCGCAATCTCCCTCAAGACCTGGATGCGGAGAAAATACCTGCGTTCTTCCGCGTGCCTTACCCCTTCCGCCTCTTTTCGTGCTACGCGCCATACCTCGGGGATAAGGCTGCGGGAGAGGTCGTCATCGGCATCAAGCCGTTCGTCCATGTAGGCGACCAGATCTCCTATGGAGATTGAACCCCTTTCTATATACTCGGCCATAAGGCTCCGAAGCCTGAAACGGCGGGCATGATCCCTCATCCAGCCAGCCTGAAACGCGGCATCCTGGCGATTATCAGCGAACACAAGAAGGCGACGCCGGTCTGAATAGTGAATCATGTTCTGAGCGAGGACATGGACATCGGAAACGTTTATAGCGCGAACCGGGCGGGCAGGCTCGCGGTAACCAGCCCCTCTGGGACGGCCCCGGGATCTGCAGGCAAGGCATGAAGTGAGGTACCCTGGATACTTCTCATCATGCTCGACAGCAAAAAGGCGAACAAGAGACGCCTCGCGCCCGCAGGCATCGCACCTATCAAGGGATTGCGGGTGAAGAGCTCCGCAGTAACGGCAAAAGAAAACCTCATGCGTGCGAGCAGGCTCCTCTTCCTCGTCATCCGCGAACGCAAGGTGATCTAGAAGCACCACCCTGACCCCCCCTTGTTCGGGGTCGAGAGCAGGCCATACCCTGCGACCGCCTATCGCATCACCCCCACCGAGGCCGCGTGCGGTTACAGTCAGATCCTTTACATGATGTACAAAATAGTGCTGGCCGCAAGTATTACAGGTCAGGACGGGCAGGCGAAAGAGGCTATCCTTTCCCTGGACGGCGATCTGGTCCTCGGCCGAGAGCCAGAGACACGGGCCTGTGCCACCTCCGGGAAAAGTCACCACCGCTCCGCTGACGCCCCGGACGAATACATGAACTACAGGACGCAGGAGCGGGCGGCCTCCTTTCATTGAAGCTGCGCCAAGGGCAAGCCATACCAGGACCTCCTCCTCGGGCACGGGGCGGCCGATGCGATCCTCGAGTTCTTTCACCAGGTCACCGAGCGCCCGCGGACGGGACAGGATTTGCGAGAGTTGGTAGCAAAGCTCATTCCGGGCCATAAGGTCATAAAGGCCTTCTTGCCAGTGAACAGGGTCGAGCCGCGTGCCGGTCATGGCCTGGACTACGGGTCGGATCATACTACCGGCCCGCTCGCCTGCATCTAAAGCCTCCAGGATAGTCTGCAGGTGAACCGCCGGATCCCCTGGGAGCGCAGGCGGGAGCTCCCTTACAGGCGCCCATTCATCAGGCTCATATTCTTCTCCCACCAGGACCACATCACTTTCCGGCATACCGAAAAACCGCGCTGCAAATGCCTGAGCACCTTCAGTGCCATGCCTGGGATCTGCCAGCGTCGCGGAGGTGGCGATACATACTGTATCTTTTGCGCCTTTTCCACAGAATGCCCGGAACCTACGGATAAGGCATGCAGTCTCTGCGCCGATTGCCCCACCGTAGGTGTGGGCCTCATCGAAAACGAGGAAATCAAATTGCGCATTATCAAAAAGCTCTATGTCTATCTGCCGTGTCAGAAGGAATTCCAGTTGTTTGACATTGGTGAGAAGGATCCTGGGTTGCTTCCCGGGAGTCCGCATCTCCTCTCGAGAGACGCGTTCCTCAGGAGGATGAATGGCGGTCTCGCGACGTTCTTCTCTAGCTTCTGCAAGAGCAGCCAGATAATCAGCGCGCGAGGAGCCTGCCGGAAGGCGAGTGCCACTCACTTCAGCAGCACTCTCAGGTGTCTTGCCCACATACATCCCGAATGGAATTCCGGTTCCCGCCAGTATCTCGCGTAGCCGTTCGAGCTGGTCTTCGGCCAGGGCATTCATTGGGTAAACAATGACAGCCACGATGCCGGAAGGGGCCCCCTGGTCCCGTAATTCCAAGCAACGGCTGATAATGGGGTAGAGGAAACACTCTGTCTTGCCAGACCCGGTCCCGGTAGAGATCAGCGTTGTCTTGCCAGCGCGGATTGCACGGATTGCCCTCTCCTGGTGTCCATAAAGGCGTTTATAAGGGATCAGGTTTTGCATGAAAGGATGGAAGATCCCCTCGTCTATGAGGGTTCTCACCTCCGCTCCGGCCCGAAATGAGCGTGAAAGGCTGATGTAAGGCCCCTTCATGAGAGGGGTTTGGCGCGTTTTCTCAAGCGACAGGAGGTCCCGCAGCTGCGCATGGAGAGCCGGGTCAGCAAAGGCATAAGCTGTCACCTGATATCTGAGAAAATCCCCTACGACTTTTTCAGTGAAGTTAATGGGGTTAATGGCCATCTCATATCAACCTTCCTTCAACCCAACCGCATATCGTTCCGGCCACGTGTCCTTGATCGTTCTAGCCGCATATCCTTGCTGGAAATCTCTTGCCTCCACATCATCGCCGGCGCCTTCTTTTGGGCTTGGGATATATTACATCTTCTCCGAAGAGGTTCTTCTCCCCGGACGGGAATAGCGCTAACTGAGTGCCAGGTAGTCTCCTGGCATCGGTATCCGGCGATTCGGCTACCTGCATGAGCCCTGGCGTCTCGCCGGAGAATTGAGGGTAGATGGCGGTTCCATGGACCCCTCTGATACCTTGGTCTGTGCTGGACCACTCTGCAGTTAGCCCGGCCATAAGAGTCCTGAATCTCTCCTCGCCCAGTAAGTTGCGGGCATGGAGTTCACACTCTTTCCATGACTCTTCTGGCGAGCCTTCCAGCTGCCACCGCAGGAAACGATCGCCCATGCGTTCGCGGACAGGCTGGGCCCGCTTTGCCCGTTCATCATGCCCAAGGCCAAGGTCGGCCAGCCTCAGAGTCTCGGGGAGCATCCAGCCCTCCCCGTTGTTCAGAGCGCAGAACGCCTCAATACCCTTGTCCCGGTCACCTTCGGATTTGATGATGCTCTTCAAGTCCTGGAAAGCTGCAAGAGTAAGGACCGTATGCCGGAGCTCTGGGTCCCTCTCTTTATCCACACGCCAGAACCCCTTTGGGTCAAGATTTCGCGTGAAGGCATCGTCACGCAGCTGCTCCGCAGGATAGTCACAATCGCGCAGTATCCAGGCCAGGTCATCCCAGTCCAGCCCATAGAGCTCAGCCACAATAGCATCGAGGATACACCGGAGGCGCAGGCGCTCGTGGGGGGTGAGGGCCCAGAGGCGGTGCCAGGGTATCGAGTCTCTGCGCACGGTGGATGAATGCTTGTGTGCTAATATCATCCAGGAAGGCGCAAACAACCGATGGACCCATGATAGGCTTGCAGCATAAAGGATAGCTGGTCTTCGCGCATGCCAGTTTTGCGGGGATTGAACTGGTGTCTCAGCAATAACGAAGCAATTGAGATTGATGCCGCCCAAACGCGCACGAAGTGCGTAATCGTAGCAAAAGCTGTTTAGGATCGCCGGTAGGCAGGTTTTCTCCGAAAGTCCGACTACTGGTCGGAGTATTGGTATCGCATTTCCACACGGAACACTTTGAAGCAAAGTGCAGAACATAGAACGTGTATTAGTAGCGGAACCGACACCCATGAAGCCAACCTTCAGATAAAAAGGCCAGTTATTCCCTACCGATTCTTCAATAAATGAAACAAAATCTGAGGCAGACATAATGTATTGGGGTTCTATTACCTTCGTCTCCCACGGTATCTCACGCCACTTCGCCCCGCGGCCCTTCCCGCTGACCCAGCCTTTCTGGCTGAAGTCGAATTGGCCGATCATGCGGCCTTCATATAGAGGCAGGGCAATATCCTCCACCTCATCCTCATGGATCCATGCAGTGCCGTCCTGCGAGAGTATGACGCCGGGCTCCATCTCCCACCGAGGGCCAGCAGGACGGCCTTCATGCCAGCGGCCCTTGAGCCAGCGGCCATATTCATCCGGCCGGTAGCCGCGTTCCTCCCACCAGGGTCGTGGGTGGAAAAGGTGCGAGTCGTTGGTCATATCAAATTCCCTGGTATACTGTATCTGCCACCCCTCCGATGAATCGTCGCCGAGGAGCACCGAATTTGCATAAATCTTCTCCAGGATCTGGAGGTCGTACTTATCCCGGATCTCCAGGATGGCCCTGGTACCGGGGCTGAATCGCTCAACCTGTTCCCTCGCATACGGCGTGACGTAACGTTCCCCGCTTTCCCAATCCGCCAGGTCCCGGCGCATAAAGGCAGCATGAATCGCCTTCGTCTCTCCTCCTTTTTGGACGACAATGGGACAGAACTTGAAGCTTCTGTGAATATCGAAAATCCCCTCCCGGTTCTCAAACCCAAAGAGCCAACGCCAGCGGCACCGGGCGAGGAAAAGCTTACGCAAGGCCGTCGTTCCTTTGTCTGTGTAAATTCCGGAAGGAACGATGAGCCCCATCTGGCCTCCCTCGGATAGGAGCGCATGGGCCTGTTCGAGGAACATCTTGTAGGTGTTGATATCTGCCGAGCCCTGGTGCCGGAAAGGATGTCGGGGATCTGTGTAACCTTTCCGACCCGCCCGGCGGGAAGTCCACCTGGAGTGCAAGGAGTCGCTACCCTTGCCCAGGCTGAACCTGTCACTATCTTCCGCGCCATCGCCAAATGGGAAACCCGCCCGCTTCACCCAGTTAGAAAGCGCCTTGAATCTTGCGCAGTAGGACAGCCAGGCGTGCTCGTCATCAGCGCTCCGACTGAAATACTCCCCTTGCTTTTCTAAAGCTTCCTGTTTGCCGTAAGTCCGGTAAAGAGGGTCGATATTCGAGAAAAACTCTTTGGAATTCGGCTTTTGAATATCCCACGGTGGATTGCCCACAATAGCGTCAAACCCGCTCCCAGGCGCCCTGAAGACATCGGGAAACTCGAGTTCCCAGTGGAAAAACCGGTATTCGCCGGCGAGCTCCCTGACAAGTGCCTGCGTTGCCTCGGGTGGATTCATGAAGTTTAGCGGGGTCGGCGCTTCCTCAAGGCGATCCGCCGGCCAGAACCAGATGGCGCACCAGGTGTCAAAGGCTTCTTTCAACCGCTGGAATGCAGGGTTTCTGAGGATCCTCTCACGATAAAAGGCAGCCCGCTCCTCTGACTCATGGACACCGAGAGCATGTATTTCCTCAAGGGCTTTCATGGCTTCACTATGTAATTCCTCTGGAGCCTTGCCCAGGTCTGGAAATAGAAGTACAGATTGACCTGCTTCGGTCTCCAGCCAGTTCCTGAGCTCCGATTTGATCCTCTTATTGCGAAAAGCCCTGATTGCCTTTGTCCACCCTTCCTTCGGGAAATGCACACCATGCGAGTGGCTCTTATCCCCTCCCTCCCGTTCCCAGGCGAGGGCCGGATAGTCCCGGAAACGGTCAAACCAGCATCCTACCAGAGAATTCCCGACTTTTATCTTGTGATCCAGGAAACCAAATGGCAGCATGCGATCCATGGTCTCGATCCAGAGCGCCAGGCGAGCAAGTTCCACAGCAAGCGGGTCGATATCTACCCCGTAGATACAGCGTTCCACTACATAGCGCTTCAACCGGGCGCGGAGCCTCGGCTCGAAGTCACCTGAATCAGGCGGGCAAGGCAGGAGTTCCTCGGAAAGGCGCCCGGTCTCCGGACGCCCCTCAGCGAGGGTTACTACGCTTTCATTCCCGTCACTGCGGATGCGACCGTGATGGTGCAGGCTTTGAACAAGCGCATCTGTAAGAAACCTCAGGGCTGCTATGAGAAATGAACCCGAACCACAAGCCGGGTCGCAAACCTTGAGGGCGAGGATCTCTTCGGGAGTCTTGGGACTCCATTCCGCAGCCGGCGCGTCCTCATCTGGCAGGCTGTCGCTATCCGCAGGCGGATTGTAGGCAAGTGGATAAAGAGTTCGCCGGACTGTAGGGACTGCAAGCTGCGGGCGCGTGTAGAAAGTGCCGGCGCCCTTGCGCGTGCCTCCCCAGCGTACGAGAAACCATTCTCCGGGGAGCACTACCCGTGCAATGAACTTCGCTGCAGCCTGCTCACAGGCTTCCTCATATTCGCGAAGCGCAGTAGCACTCTTAGAACGGGGTCGTGGAACCTGCCTGGCAACCTTGACGGCGCGGAGCGCCCAATTTCGTGCCCGCTCGAAAGCGATGCGGCGAGTATCATCCTGCTCCTCATCGCCTCCTGGCGCGAATCCAATCATTCCTGCATCATTTTCATCCAGGCCTCCAGCATCTTCATCGCTGGCCCCGGCCAGGTTTTCGTCGGTCTCATTATCAACATCAGATTCATCGTCAGCCTCGGAATCACCAGCTTCTTCCTCCCCACCATTTTCCTCCGTAGCTAGCTGAGGTTTCGTTTTCTGCTTAAACTTCTCTACCAGCACTGCTACTGCATCATCATCCAGAGCCTCAAGCCTCGAAAGAGGTAGGGCAGGCTGATCACCCAGGTTCAGGAAGACGATAGGCTCCCCGGCGGGCGCCTGGCGTAACTCGAAGTCGAGGAGCCCTTCGTAAAGCATTCCTACATATTCCGAGGAGAGGTCTGAAAAATCCACCGGCGCGTCCATCCACGTTGAACCCCGGCCCTGTCGCACTTTGACACGGCTCCTGCACAGAAGATTCAAAATCCAGTAGACTGCCGCGTCACTTGGGGAATTCTCAGGATCCTCGAAAACACTGAGTACGCGACGGACGGGATCATCGGAATCCTCATCCCCGGGCTCAAAGAGGTCGCCCCCATAGCGCGGTATTGGTAGGGCCTCATGAGGTGACCCCTCGTGGACAAGTCTGAAAAGGCCCAGTATCCGTGGCCAAGCGCTGAAACGATGATGTAACCTATCGAAGCTCGCGCTGTTCATGCCGCCTCCGGCACGTTCGAGGGACTCCCGGAGGCCCCCAAGTCCGTAGGAGGAATGATAGATTGGGTTGTCGCGGGGCAAAAGATCTCTTGCCTCGGCAAATAAAATGATGACCATACGCATGACCATACGCGTTGCGGCAAGGTATATATCGCCGGGCTTTATACTGGAATCAAGGGCCTCGAGGGCTAACGTATGCTCCCGGATAAGAAGCTCCACTGCCTGCCGGACACGCTCGCCCAGCGTGACGGAAAGCTCCGCCTGCCCCTTGCGGGAAGCCTCGATGGCCGCAAGAAGCGGGGAGAGGCTGCCTTTACCTGGCGGAGTCAAGGCGGCGCGCCCGAGCAGGGCCCGGAGCGCGGTGACCTGCGGTCCCGGTTTCCCTTCTTCGAACCACAATGCGACGTCCCATTCAGCAAAGGCATCATAATCAAGCCCGGCATATATGAGACGCAACTGGTGCCCGTTAGTCAAGAGGGCGATTTTTTCGCCGGCGCTGCGTAACCATTCAATCACACGAGAGGTCATCCGTCGTCCCCGGCCGATCCCAAGGCGTATGCCTGTTCCGGATTCCACGAATACCGGGAGCACTGCTCCATGCGGCCCCTGCCAGATACGGCGAGGTTTCACTATCTCTCCCGTCATCGCCCGGTAGGACCATCTCGCGGACACCTGAGTACCTTTAAACCAAACTCCCTTATTGCCGGCATTAGAGGTTTCGATGGAGCCAGGGGGTTCGCCGCCGCCGGCGTAAGGGAGCTCGTCGGCGTCAAAAGGCTTATCGGCATCAGAAGGCTTGCCGGAGCTGGAGGAGCCACTAGACGCGAGCCCGAGAACCCCCTCAAGGATTGTGTCAAGAAAGTCTGCCAGAGCCTCGCGCTGGCCAGACAGTATGCGCATCACATCCCGGCGAAGGCGATCCTCAAGGTAACGCGGGAGGGGTGGAAGGTCTTCTGGGAAATACTCAGCCAGGCGCGAGGGCGCTATCAAGAGTCCTCCGTGTTTTAGCGACGCCCACCAACTATAGTCACCTTGGCTGCCGGATTCCGGATTGATATATTTACCAGGGGCCATGCACCTTACCTCCCCTCTCCTGGAAGTCTTATTTCTACCGCGACAGGGAATACCAGGGCCTTCCCTCGCAGCGCATAACGTTTAGGAATAATACCTCGAATGACGCGTTCGCGCTCTCTTTGAAGTTGTTCCCGTAACTCCTCATAGTGGACCCGACGCCTCCGGAGTTCCTCTTCCTTTTCAGCAATGGAACGGTCTATCTCCTCTAACCGGCGATCTGCATCAAAGAGCACTCCCTGGAGGCGATCGGTCTTCAGCTCCGCGATTTCCTGTTCCAGGTGAGCGATTGAAAGCTGTTCCATAAGGGCCGAGATCTCGCCTTGTCTGCTCTGGAAGCGTTCGTTTTCTCGATTGAGCGCCGGAATCCTTTCCCGTTCGAGGAGCTCCGCAAGCTGTCTGGTTAACTTGTTTGAAAGGTCTGATATGAGGCTGCGAATGTCACGTGAGACCTCATCCCAAATATCCCTAGCTTTTTCTATATCAGCCGGGTTAGGTATACCGCTAGGGGCGCGCAAAGCCGCCGCTGGCAAATGGGGGAGAGGTGTATCGATAGACCCGTCTCGCACAGGTATCTGAAGAGTCCGGACCCAGTGGTGAAAAGCCTCACGAAGCTCATTTACCGCAAGCTCCTCAACGGTAAGGAGGATAAGAGCATCGGCGCCATCGGGTACATCACCTCTCCGCACGGTCCAGCGCGTCACTCGCCCGCCAGCGCCAGGGAACCGCGCCCGGGCAAGCATAACCACCGCACGGCTTATAAGGGGATGGCCAAGATGGAGGAGTACTACCTCTTTTTCAGGCCTGAAAACCCGGCGCCCTCCGATATCCCGGATGAATCTGGAAGGGTCAAATATGATAGCTGGCAATGGGCCCTTCGCAGACTCTATACCCCCTCGACCTGCGCGAGAGCCGCCTATATCAAGCCGAAGGGCATCATCTATCAGGGCCTCCCACTCGTGGGGAATTGGCGATTTCAAGCGGAAACGTCCACCTGCATCGGGACCCTCCAACCTCGGCCGCCCTGCGTTCAGTCCCAGGGCTGCATCCAGTGTCTCCCGCATGGTCTCAGGATCGAGATCTACCTCCCTTGCAAGGCCGCGGAGAGCCATAAGAGCTTCCCTGCCAGTCTCCTCTTCTCTAACCCTTGGCACATCGCCCCGGCCTCTTACGGCATTTAGCTGTGCCTCCAGGCTAGCGCGCACCAGGCTTGCCTCCTCACCAGCTACAAGCCTGCGCTCGATGGCGGAATCAAATACCTGGCCGGTCGAGCCCAGGTCCTCCCTGATCGTATGCACTTTCCCGATAACATAGGCAAGAAATGAAAGATCAGCATCATCGTCCGTCGCAAAGTGATATACTACAACATCGCGTGCCTGGCCGTGCCTGTCGAGACGCCCATTTCGCTGTTCAAGGCGGGCCGGATTCCATGGGATATCATAATGTAGTATATAGCGCGCGGTCTCCTGGAGGTTTAGCCCTTCAGCAGCGGCATCGGTAGCGATAAGGATTCGTACAGGATCTCCCGGGTCGTTGAAGGCGGCCTTGATGGCTTCCCGTTCGCCTTCGTCCATACCGCCAAAGAGCACTCTGATAACACCTTCATCAGGATAGCGAGTCGCAAGGCGGCTTTCTAGATAGTCGAGAGTGGTCTTGTACTCGGTAAAGATCACCAGCCGCTCGTCAGGCCGCCAACCGGCGCGGGTACCGGCTTTCGCATGAGGGCTGTTTTCCACCTGCTCACTGGTCTGGTTGTTGGCGTCAGTGCTGGCGGCGGGAGGACCGGCGGTCACATCACTTGGGCTTGTCCTGAGTTTGTCCTCGATGAGGCTACAAAGCGCATCGAATCGGGCATCTTTGCGCGGGATGAGCTCGCACGAGCCCTCGCGCGGGATAGATTCGCATGAGCCCCTGCGCGAGATACTACCACATGAGGCGACGTTTCGCACAGAAACCGCATTATCCGGTCTCAACCCGAGAGCCTTCAGGGCATCATCAATTGCAGCCATCTCGCCGGTAATGTGGTGGGCAAATGGCCTCAACCACGCGCCGACAGTCAGCGCGGCATGGGCACCACGCGCTTCCGCCTCACGGTCATCGTGGGTTTCCTCCCGAACTGACTTCCTGGCAGCCTGCACCTCGTCCACACTGGCTTCACGTATCTCCCTGAGTCCATCACAATAGCGTCTCCACGAATCGGCAAATGTAACCGGACAGGAAAGGAGGCGCTTACCCAGCACTTCCACGGCAAATGAACCGGCAAGTTGCTCGTTTCTTCCGAGCGAGGAGACCAGAGAGCGTACTTTTTGCCGGAATGCCTCGAAAGCCCTGGATAACGCCCGTTCCTCTTGGCTCAGGTGCAAAGGCAAGGCCACAAGCGAACGTTCACAAAACAGCGGAGGATTTGCCCTGGCGTTTACCTCGCTTTTCAGCCGGCGGACAACTACTTGTTCGACCCGGCGCCTGTCGGCTTCCGTCAGTTCATTTTTTTGTGTGAACCGGACAGGGTCAAGGCATTCAAGGAGTCCAGTGAAGCTGCGGGTATGGCCATTATGAGGCGTCGCAGTGAGAAATAGCTTGTGTTCGAAATATGGGCTGATGGCACGGAGCATACGCGTAAGATCACTTTCCTCGCCCAACGGGGCCGGCGCTAAATTGTGGGCCTCATCGACGATCAAAAGGTCCCAGGGGAGGTGAGGCGAACCCTCAGGAACGCGGCAAGCCGCACGAAATTGTTCCAAAATATCGGGCTGTTTCAGATAATCATAAGAGGTTATGATCCGAGAAAAAGTCCTCCATGGATTTGCATCAAACCCCAGGCGCTTCTGCAGAGCGAAAGTGGCTGCGCGATCCACGATATCGAAGGGGATGGAGAACTTGTCCCTCATTTCCTGCTTCCACTGGAGTCGCAGGGATGCAGGGCATAGCACGAGGACCCGGCGCACACGCCGGCGGATCAAGAGTTCGGTGAGGATAAGCCCTGCTTCAATGGTCTTGCCAAGACCTACGTCATCAGCCAGCAATAGCGCCACGCGTGGCATGCGTAACGCTTTAAGGAGCGGGACGAGTTGAAAATCCTCAATTTGAATTGCGCCGTGAAAAGGGGCAGTTAAAGGGCAAGAAGGGAACGAAGTCCCAGAAAATGGCAAGAGTGCAGTCCAGCGCACGGCACGCACCAGGACATCAAAATCATCTGGAAGCATCGGGTCTTCATTGATGATGCTGGGGAGCGCTGTGGGCTCGAGTAGACGTGCTCCAACCTCGCGTTCCCATATTACCTGCTCTTCCTGCGGGAATTCAGCGTCAAGATACTCGACCGTGACCAGGTGGAATCGCCCCTCAGATGAGCCGTCGAAGGGTTCCACCGCTGATATTATCCCGCGCCGGTTGCGTAGAGTTGCCAGCATGCCTACGCGGGGCGGGGCGCCTGTTTTATCTGCGACCGGCGGGTCCCCGTGTCGCCCGGGAGTCGCCATATTCCCTGACCTTGAATCAAATCCACCCAACTGGATTCCGCCTCCTATCTTCCTCCCACATCGCATAAACATCAATCTCGAGCGGAGGGCCAGGTGCAGCTCGCAAGAAATGATCGGCCTGCCTTTTCCCTCGTTTAGGAGAACCTGCAGCAACAACTCTATGAACCGCCCATCCTGTCTCAGCCAAAGACCTCTCCATAATCTCCAGAGGGTCTATTTTCCTGGAATTGATGCAGCCAAACCTGATAGCCATTGTTGCCCCTGGAGTACATAGAGCTCCTACATTTTTCCAGGTTTCATGTAGCTCGTCGCAGAACTTTTCTGGGTTTGTGTGGCTCATCTGGCCATCAACTGAATAATCTACGACGGGCGGCCCGCCGAGGAACCAGTTTCTCACCCATTGGTCTGGGACGTAAGTCTTCATCCCGAAATATGGCGGAGAAGTGATCACCCAGGAAAACCCGCGCACCTGCCCGTCAAAGAGCTGCCGGATACGGGCTATGATGCCGGGGTTCCTGCTATCCCCGGATAGAATTTGACCCGGGACGGAGGGCAACGCTTCACCATAATATCTCTCAGCTCTTATACGTATCACTTCCAGGACGTCTACCTTTCTCGGCAATAACGAGTTCTCTCGCCAGAAACGCACACTGTATGCAGGCTTAGGCGCATATGTCCTGGGGGCCTGGTTGGAGAAATACGACGGGTATGACCTGCTCTGCGGGCCATGCAAAGCCCCCAGAATTATTGCTCTGAGGGCAATTCTTGCAGGAGACCGGCAGTCTGCGAGTAGTGCCTCCCGCAGACGACAGAGATCCTTCAAAACACTCTGGTGATAAGCCAGTTCCCAAAACTCGCCGCATGGGACATCCTCAGGTTCCGCCCGCTCATCGAGGGCTCGCCTCGCAGCATCCATTATTTCCTCAACAGATGGGCTTACCAGCTTCGCCTGGGATAACGCCACGGCGACTGGGCTGCTATCTACCCCGATTGTCGGGAGTCCGAGGAGCCTTGCAGCGAAATTCGTAGTCCCACGGCCGCAAAAGGGGTCCAGCACCCACTCACCAGCTTGCGCGGCAGAACCTAGAATGCCGAGCGGAAAGTCGAGGGGGAACATAGTGAAATAGGGGCAAATCGCATTTAGGCGCGCTTCTGGCGCTCTGCTCCCGTTATTGAGAGGGTTTTGGACCGGCTTTGACATATGTTGTCCCCCTCTCATTCCTGAAAGAATGCCACTCCTTATTCTGTTCACCGAATACCTCACTAAGAAGTCTGGGCACGAGATTATATGCAAGGCTATCCCGATCGTCAAGATTCTCCGGCAAAAAACCGAACAGAACTGCCTTCAGCTGGCCCCATGCGACGCCGTCCTCACGCATTCGACTCACTAGGTCAGCTCTCTCCTCCCTGAATCGGTGTATAGCTTTTCGCTTATAAGTCTCGAGCACGTCGATGGGTTCCCCGCTTTCAGGGCCATCACCGGGTTCGTGTCCGGCCTTGGAGGTCAGCGAGACTGTTCTCTCCCCTGTTCCTTCCTCCGCTGGCCTCAGAGCCTCCTCGAACTCCCGCCGGAGCCTGCGCGCATATATATCAATGGCCGGGCGGTTGTACTTCGGATCCTGGGTACTTACCTCTGATTCGAATGACAGGGCGCGTATCGAGACAGGATATGCGCGGCCACCCGCTGAACTCCAGAAAATCCCATGTCCGGGGATTGGCTCGTTCAAGAGTGAACTAAGCAGGTCCTCACTAAAGTGAGCGTTTGCCTTCCTCACATTTTGCAAATCCACTGCCGATAAGAGGTGGAAGACAAACCAATTATCTCCCTGGCTCAATATCTCTACTGGGATACTCCCGGGTTGCTGCGTGATCAGCACTGCGCCAAGGTCGTATTTTCTGCCCTCCTTAACCCAGGCGATGTATGGCTCAGCCCCAGACTTTTCTTCAATCAGGACAGACTGGGCTTCTTCCACAACAGCGATGGTGGGGATGGTCCTGGGTTCTGCGGCGGTAAATTCTTCCTGGTTTCTATCAAATATCCGCCTGAGAATGAGTCCGCTCAAGACCAGCGCCTGCTCACCCCGCATCTGTGATACATCTACTATGCACAGCTTCCCCTCTGATAGAGCTTTGAGTAGCATATCCATCAGTTGGCTGCTCCTATCGTGCAGCATGCGCACAATCGCCGTCATGTTGCTGCGAGCTGCTATTGCTTCTGCCTCCTGCCTTGATTCATCCAGGCTGAGCAGGCCGGCTATCTCTTCAAGAGCTGCATCATTTCCATGCCGGTCGATCAGGTCGACAAGAGCCGTCCAGCGATCCTGGCTCAATCCACGTAGCTTTCTGACGTTTTGCTGATCCTGCTTCTCCGGAGATAAGGCAATCGAAATCACATCCGACGGGCGTAACCTCCGGATATCGAGTCTTACGCTTCCCGCCACAAAAGATTGGTAAAAGTCGCTGGGAGCCTTTCTAGAGGTGAAAACCACAAGCCTCTCCTGCAAGGCCGGGACATCGCATAAGCCAGGCCTGTTCTTGTCATCAGGCCAGAAATATTCCCCATCCCGGTCAAATAGGACCGTACCGACCGGGACTAACTTGCCGCCTCGCTTTTCCACCATAGGAGTTGTTGAGTATAGCTTGCTAAACAATAACTTATTGAGGTTGGATTTACCGAAGCCTGCCCGCGCAAAGATGAAGGTCCTTCTTGAGACAAGTTTCGTAACAGGGAATTTGACGAGCACCTCGGGTGTTAGAACCTGCATCCATGCTTCCGGGTTAAAGTCTGGGTGGTCTCCGGCAAAAACATATTCACCAAGAGAAAAATACCCTATTGGAACTCCTTCGTCATTATGGCCTGCAATTTCCCGGAGGACTTCATCAGAAGGGAAAGCAACAGGGCTCCCGACATGAGGCAGGCGCCTGTGTGAAGGGACGAATGTAAGTTTCTCGCCATTATGTCGCAGGACGCCCAGCACGCGAATATTTACCCTGTACTTAAGGTATTGTTCCCGGAGATCCTCCGGCACCGGGCGATCTTCCCGCACAGCCCGGATGTTGAATTCCTCACCGGCTCCGGTTGACAGGCGCCCTTCCGCAGATAACGAGCTTATCCTGCCCAGGACTGCCTCCTCCGGAGTCTCCAGTTGTACAAGCAGGAATTGCCCGTGCATGGGGAGGTTCTGGAACTCATTTCGATACGGAAGAACCAGATCAGCATGAAATTCCAGCCCGCCCTCAGTGAAACCACGGAATACCCCCACGATCTTATCCCTGGGGAAGAGAGTCATAGCCAGAACCACCCCCTGATGCTCATAGCTTCACTCCCGGTATCGCCTGCTGGCGGGATCGACCTCACCCAGGCGGAATATATCCAGTTCCTGCGCTTCAGGCCCCAAGATATCGCGAATTCTCTCAAAAATCTGGTTCTGTAGTACGTCGAGATCGAAATCTACCAGAGCAGCATTCTCGTGAGCTTTCTGCAGGCACCGTGGATAGAAGGGCACGGGAAACCCATTCAGCGCATCGGCTAGCATGTAGCCTAGGATCTTCTGCGCCTCGCCGGTCTGACTTAAGAGAATATCGACAGGCCAG
Source organism: Bacillota bacterium (assembly GCA_012839815.1). Taxonomy (GTDB): domain Bacteria; phylum Bacillota; class SHA-98; order Ch115; family JABLXJ01; genus JABLXL01. The sequence goes on from DUMQ01000065.1 coordinate 26,265, forward strand.
ATCGGATCTGCCGGCCGATTCCCAAATTTGACGAAGAACATCTTCCCGGCAACAAACTTGTTAACCTCGGTGATATTCTCGAAACCTCGATCATCACCTCTGGCATATTCTGACCACACATATGCGTTTATCTCTATCACACGTGGGACCTCCACATAACAGGGATAGTTGTTACGAAGCACTCCCTCGAGGCTCATCGCGAGGCGATAACGCGCCAGGACCTTGCTACGCTTCGCTACGCCCGCCACGTATACTCTCCGGTGGTTTTGCTTGAACTGGCGCTCGATTGCATCATCAAGACCTCTCTTATATCGTGCAAAGAGGTCTCTTGCAAAGACTTTACTACGAAGGAGGCCGTCACGTATTATGAGCGTATCTGTGCCGAAGTCCTTCCCGCGGACCAGCTTAAATAAAATAGCCCATTCCACCAGTTCCCTGTACACCTGGATCCAGCTCGGGCTCTTTGGATGGCCGGCCTTATCCGGCCTTATCATGTGGCTTAGCTCTGGAAGTTCACTGACCCCGAGGAACTCCATCATCTCGCCAAGAGGAGTTACAGGGTTCCCTGAGGTGTCAAACTGATGCCTTGATAATCCGAAAATGTCGGTTGTTGGAGTAATGACCTCCAGACAGTATTCATTGTCGCTGGAGTCAACCACACGTATGAGTTGGATCAAAAAAGGGTCGAACTGGAGCTGATTGTTGCCACCATCAGCAGCAACAAGTGAAATCGAGGTAGCACTCCTCGGTTGAATCCGCCGAGTCTGCGCACGGAGCGGGCGAATATCATTGCGGAGTTGGTCAAGGACCCATCTGTCTGCTCTAATCAACTCCGTAAGCTCTACCTTAAGTTGCTCGTGGGTCCTGGGGTCAAACATGAAACCATCTCCAGGTGCGCATAAAAATCCAGCTATTCGATATTCTTCTGCGATTATTTCCGACTTCCTGCCTTAATCTTAATCTAGCGGGGTGGTCACGGTGATTGGTGACCGATCGCCGCCGGCAGACTATTTCATCTCAATAGTACCAGAGCACTAATAGCCAGTGCTGCAACGGAAACACCCAGGGTTACAAATACGAGGGTTCGCACTCCATTAACTGCCCCGAGTATCGAGGAATGCTCACCTGACTTCTCTTTCGACTCGCCGCTTAGTTGGGACCCTATTTCGGCAACAGCCTCACGGATCGCGGAATGTTCATTCGATGTCCTTTCCGCCTCGCCCCCCAACTCGGATTCCACCCTGGTTACGGCTTCAAGAATCCCTGAATGCTCACCTGAATTGACTTGCGACTGGCTTTTGAGTTGCGATCCTATCTCAGCTTCCATCTTGGCAATGGCCGCGAGAACTATGGAAAACTGATTCGTTTGCTCCTTTTTCAAAGCATCCAGCCGCGATAGGATCTCGGGGCTGCCAATTGACTTCAGGAGCTCAATGGACTCATGTATGCCAACGGCCGTCCTTTCAGATGATGTAATGAATTGTAATAGTCGCTGTCGCACAGCCTCCAGCTCTCTTGTTGCCGTCTGGTAGGTTAGCACTTCCTTCTGTAGTGCAGTGAGGGTAGACACCAGCTCTTCGGCCCGTTTCTCGGCGTCAAGGAATCGTTCGGTCTCCTGGCTCATAATTTCCTCTCCCCCCTGTTAATCAATAATTGCTGAGATAGGTGAGTAAGCCTATCCAAGAGAAACCACGCTGGTTCGGTCCCCAGAGTCTGCGGTAAGTTACCTACGAGAAATCTTGCAAGCCCGGGGTCATTAAACCTGAGAAGGATTTTGCTCTCAAGTTCGATGGCCAGCTCCATATCCTGCCTGGACAGCTGTTCTAGCCCCCATGATATCAAGTCAAAGAGTTTTTGGCCCTTGGCTGAGTAGTTCTCGCTCGCCGAAAGAATGGATGCCATAAAGTTTTGCGCTGAGATCTCGCGGCTTGCGTCACGGCACATGATTTCGGATAACGCCCGCAACATCAGCAGGCCGGGGTGATCAGGATAGGATTCGAGATAGCGGGACACCTGGCCTCTCAGTTCCGCAGCATCGTTCAGCGAGACAATAGATTCGAATATCTCTTTTGCCTGTCCAATTCCTCCGCCAGGGTCCTCGACCATCGAATCGAGGCGCTCCGAATATTCCGTAGTTCCCAGGTATTTCACAATACGCTGGCGTACCCCGCTATCAGAAGGATCTACAGTGGCAGCCAGTAACATTTCATAGAGCGCCCTGCGCCTTCCCTTCTCAATAACCTCATAGATAAAACGCAGAAGGAGCTCCGCCATTTTTAAGACAAAATCCTTATAGGGAAGATCTAGGAGTCTAGCAGCCTTTTCCAACTCTGTCTGGCGCCTTCCTTCACTGTAGCCTGCTACATATGCCCCATAGGAATCAATTATCGTACTCTTATCCGCTCCGGACAAATATACCGTAAATTCGTTAGAGGAGTAGTCTATGGTGTAGTCGGACACGACCCCAAGTATAACGAGCCGGTGAAGGGATCTTTCCGCCGTGTTCCTGTTAAGCGACGGAAATACCACCTTCCTGGTACTCCTGTGAGAAAAGTCGGACAAGGCCTCAAGGACGCTTAATATGTCCCTATATTCGGAGTCTATCCCCCGGAAGGAATTCGTATGAAGGAATAAGGCCCGTGTAATATCGTCATTTTCATCCCAGGATATGTCTCTCACCATCGCGGCTACTTCCTCAGCGTCAACATTTGGGTCGAGCAACCTCTTTGTCCGCTCGGGGTCGTCGTCTGAGACGATAATGCAGCAGTGTGCGACTCTCCTATCTCTTCCTGCTCTCCCTGCCTCCTGGTAGAACGCCTCTATAGAAGGCGGGAGACAGTAATGTACTGTATATCGTATATTCGCCTTGTCTATCCCCATCCCGAAAGCCTTGGTAGAGACCAAAAGAGGAATCCTATTACGTTTGAAATCTCGTGCCGTAGCTTCCTTAGTCCGGTTCCAATTGTCAGCTGATGAATACTTGGGCTGTCTCCCTGAGTAGAAGGAGGTATTGATGCCAAGCTCGCTTCGCAGTCTACCAGCTACTTCGACAACACCATACTGTCCGTCTACGTTTGGGCAGAACACCAGCCCAGAATAGGTTCCGTGCCCCCGAGTTTGATAGAATGAAGAGCCTGAGACACCAAATAAACCTGGCAACATCTGCCCCAGGTACCCCTTGAGCTTACTCATCTTTTCTTTCGATGGGGCCGACAGGATGTGAAACTTAAGCTCCGGCCTATCGAACGAATCTGGGGTAATAATTGCATCAATGTCTTGAATCTGGAGTTCGCGCCGGACATCCTTCAAAACAGATCTTGAGGCAGTGCCTGTCAGTGCCACCAAAGGCGGGATATGGCCGCCAGACTGGCAGTATTCCCGCGCTATCCTGGCGATGTTAAGATACGATGTGCGGAAATCGTGGCCCCACTCAGATACACAATGGGCCTCATCTATGACAACCAGGGCAACAGGCGTATGGACCGTCAGGGCCCGCAATGATTCTCTAAATTCCTGCATTTGAAATCGCTCGGGCGCAACGTATGTAAGCAGGTACTCCCCTTGCCCAAATAGCTCGATGATATCCGACCGTTCCTCGGCGTCAGATATCATGCTAGTTATCCCCATACAACGGTGAATCCCATAAGAGGAGAGGTTATCAAGCTGATCTTGAATTAGCGAAATGATAGGTTCAACGACTACCGATACGCCTGGCAAAAGTAGGGATGCTAGCTGGAAGATCAATGATTTACCCGAGCCCGTAGGTAGCAGCACTATAGTGTCTTTACCTTCGAGTGCCCTGACTATGGAGGCATATTGTCCATCCCAGAAATATGGTTTTCTAAAGATGTACTTCAGAAAATAGGAGAGCGTCTCCTCCGACGGGGGGGAGAGTCGTGCCGGTTCGGCGGGAAACGATTCACAGGCAATATCAAAAGGAACATAGATATCTTGAATATAGAAAGTGTTTACACTCCGGTACTGGTTCCGGGTGTACGCGATGTGAATGGCATTATATCGATCGCCCCTGGGTTCACTAATGGAACAGACAGGTACGCCATCATTTATGTTGACCGAATAGAGGTTTGAAATCTTGCCTAAAAGCTCGACCAGATCTGCAACTGCTATCCTTAGGATCTGGTCTGCCTCTTCCCTTGAATAGAGGCCAATACCATCCAGGTCAGCAGTAATGCTCCATGCCCCCGGATCAAGGAGGTTCAGGCAACCCATCTTAATGGCCTGTAGCAGCGTGAGCTGGATCTGATGGCATATCTTAGTAGCATAAATGAAAAGCAAGGCACTGTCACGATTGGGTCCGCCGGACGAATTCCGGCAGGCAGGCTGCAGGATCCTTGTCAGCTCACCGAGTCCTTTTCCAGATAGGGTCTCACATTCGCACGCGGGGATTCTGATAACGCGAAAGCCGGCACGCGTAAGAATGGAGTCCCTTAGCTGATCCACCCCGGCGTGTATCTCATGTTGCTCTCCATCTATTTCGATTAGTATGGGATCTGGCAAGGATGGGTGGCTTATCAGGAAATCGGCCCTGCCATCAACAGGAGACTGAAGGCTCCGCGGCAGGAGACTACTCAGGCTCACCTGGGGCAGCACCCACTTTGCGAATGATGGGCCGAGAGTCAATGGTAGGAACCTATCGTAAAAGGCCCTTTCACTCGGGCTGTCAAACCAGGAAAAATCTATTTCCCTTTGAGGCGTCATTGAAAATATATCAGGTGAAATATGTACTGAATCCATTATACCGGGTTGGCCCAGCAGTAACCTGGAGAGGCTCTCTTCTACGAATGGGGAGCAAATGGTGATTCGCCCTCTTGTCAATATCTTCTCTGCTACCGCGAGAATCTGGCGGGTGGTCGTGCTCAATTCACATGTCCGTTCGAAATCAGGGAAATCTAATCTCCATTGAGAAAACGCGCGCATATTTGCTTCGGGAAGTTCAATGTCGGGGATTTCCTCCATAATGGGAAAAGGTACAGCTACAGACTCGAAAAAGCGCACCTGGCACCCTTCATACCTACTTCGCGCAACGAGCCTGTGCGGAATGGAAACCCCGGAGCTTTGAAGATTTGCAACCTGTTCATTCTGGGCAGGGCTTATATCATTCCCGGCCCCTTCACCTACCGGGAAAGGCAAGGTACCCCTACACCCTGGATACCTGGAGCAACCATAGAATTTATCGCCCGCGTTCGGTCCCTTTCGCGCTGTCCTCAACACCATTGGAGAACCGCATACCGGGCACCTCGGTTCCGACATGTCTGCAGTTCCTCCATTATAGCCAAACGATTCATTCTATAGTTTTCTTCAACTGGTATATGCTGCTTATAAGCTATTCGATGATAATGTTTAAAAGTCCTCCTAGGCCTATCCTTTCTTGGCGTTAAGTATGGTCTCCCCCTTGTGAGAATTGTCAATTAGCTGGAATATCTCTTGGCGTCAATAGATGACGTAATGAGGGTGGCGTCGGTACCTCGATAGGGGTAAGGTCGTTTTCCTACCTCTCACGTTTAATGTCTACTTCACTTATACCGGTTGGGGTATGGAACGGGGTTGATCTCCAGTTTAAGTTGTTCGCCGTATTTAAGTTGGACTTCCAAATATGCGTTCGCCGGCAGGGAAATACTGAATAGAGCAGAATAATTGGTATAGGGTTCCATATTGTGATTATATCAAGTGATTTACAGCCGCTAGTGGGGGATTAACATGGGGGTACCGAACTTCCAGGCGATGATGCTTCCCTTACTTCGGTTCCTATCTGATGGTAAGGAGCATTCAGTTGCAGAACTAGTGGAGGTTTTGGCTAAGGAATTAGGATTAACTGGAGCTGATTTAGAGGAGAGATTACCGAGCGGAAACCGAAGGTTTCGAAATCGCATAAACTGGGCTTGCGTCTACCTTCGAAAGGCGGGACTAATTGAGAATACTGCAAGAGGCATATTAAGAATTACTCATCGAGGGCTTGGAGTACTGAGGCAAGCCCCTGAAGTTATTGATGTCAAATTCCTCTCCCAGTTTCCCGAGTTTGTAGAGTTTCATATGTCATCGCGGAATTCCACTAAAGAGGCCAAGGAAGATGATGTTTCTTCAGAAGAAACCCCAGAGGAGGCATTGGAAAGAAGTTACCAAGCTTTAAGAAAAACCCTTGCTCAGGAACTGCTTGAGCAAATAAAGAGTAAGAGCCCTGATTTCTTTGAGCGACTTGTGGTTGACTTATTGCTACAGATGGGGTACGGTGGATCTTTTAAAGATGCTGGGCAGGCGATTGGCAAAACTGGGGACGGTGGAGTCGACGGTATTATCAAGGAAGATAAGCTCGGGTTGGATGTTATTTATATCCAGGCTAAACGCTGGGAGGGCACAGTTGGAAGGTCAGAGGTTCAAGCTTTTGCTGGGAGCCTGGAAGGCCACCGTGCTAAAAAGGGGGTTTTTATTACAACCTCCCGGTTTTCTAATGATGCCCATGAATATGTGGAGAAGATAGAAAAAAGGATTGTCCTGATTGATGGGGAGACACTCGCGCAACTCATGATCGACTATAACGTAGGGGTTTCCACGGTTGCCTCATATGAGATAAAGAGAATTGATTTGGATTACTTTGCTGACGATAGCATAACCTAGGCGGGGTAAGGCATGAACCCAGATACTCTGTCTATTAAAGCCAAGATAGCCCCTTTGGGACTCTCCGACGGAATCAGCAATGACCTTTGCTCTACCACTACACACCTTCATGTGGTAATGGAGAAAAACCCTTATTTCTGCATGATTTAATGAATCAAGGAGAAGGCACTGGACGGCAATTTCGTCGCCGTATAAAGTATGCTTTCTCCAGTCTAGCGGCGCTCATTGCCGTCCAACTTGCCGTCCCAGAGGATAGAAAACCATAACAAAAGGAGGAAACCCCTGATAATTCGAAGGTTCCTTTTGCCCAGGTAAATGGCACAGTATAGTACATAGAAACTAATAATGGTAAAGACAACACGCAGTTCAGGGTCTAGTGGCCATTAACGGCCGTCCGGGTTCAAATCCCGGCTTCGGCACCAAGTTTTTCAAGGGGTTGAGGGCTTTCTGGAAACCGGATACATCTCCTAAAAAATAGGGATTTGGTGGAACTTTTGGTGGAATATTCACTCCAGTATATTCCAAAAGGGGCCCCTGAATTCTTGGTGGAATCATCGAGTCTAGTGATTACTCTGCCATTGAGAGATAATCTTTCTTCCCAGCTTTTGCTTTATTGAGTATTTCTTCGAAAGTGTCAGCGGCTTCCCTGTCCATATCGCTGAAAACATGCGAATAGATGTCCCCGGTCATTACAACAGACGAGTGACCCAGGCGAGCAGAGACGGATTTGAGCGGCACCCCCGCTGCTCCCAGCAGAGTTGCATGGGTGTGCCTTAGTGCGTGGAATTTAATGCTCCTTACCCCCGCCTTTTTGACAAGTCTGTTGAAGTAGCCGGTCACGTAGCAAGGCTCCAACGGCCCGCCTTCCGGCTTCGTGAACACATAACCGGTGTTTACGTAATCCTCACCGAATAGGAGCCTTTCCTTGTTTTGAATCACTTTATAGGCCTTCAAGACGTCTACCACGTCACGCGTAATCTGAATCCTTCTCCTGCTCTTCTCAGTCTTTGGCTCCTTTACAACAGTACCCCTATAACGTCTTACAATTGCCCGCCTGACGCTTATAAACCCATTCTCAAGGTCCACATCCTCCCACATCAGGCCGAGAATCTCACCGCGTCTCATTCCAGTGTGGAGGGCAAGATAAAACAGGGCATAAAGCCGGTCACCGCGGATCGCGTCAAGAAATCTTATTACTTCATCTGGCGTCCAGAAGTCAATATCTGCCTTCTTTGGCTTTGGGGGCTCAACCGCATCGCATGGATTGTTGGCTATCAGATGCAGCTTCACGGCCTGGTTCAATGCCCTATGCAGGACCTTATGTATATGGTCAATGCTTGAGGCGGAAAGCACCCCCCTGCCGTTAAGAGCCGGACTCCCCAGCTTCTTGTTGTAGAACTCCTGAACCATCAATGGAGTAAGCTGTTGAAGCCGGATATGTCCGAGTACAGGAATAATATGCCGCTCGCAGACCATCTTGTACCAGTCATAACTAGTTTCGGCGATCTTGTTCTTGTGGGTTTCGAGCCAGCTTTGTAGATACTCGGCCACGGTCATTCTTGTTGGCTCCCTGAGTTCCCCATCATCCAGTTTCTTCAAGAGGTCTCTCAGGACCTTTTCCGCGTCTTTCTTCGACCCGTGGACTGTCTTGGTGATGCGCTTCTTCTCGTTCGTGAGCGGATCCACCCCGAGGAATAGATCAATCCTCC
>DUMQ01000066.1 GCA_012839815.1 Bacillota bacterium
CTCCGTTGAAATTTGGCGCGAGGGCCTTGCCAAATTTCAAAAGGCCCCGTCACGCAAGCACCGGCAACCCCTGGAAAAACGTCAGTAATCTTCGAACTTACACTTAGCCGCATCCGCCTGGCGGAGAGATGCGAGACACCCCGGCCAGTGTGCGGCACTGATAGCTGTTGCCTGCGAAAGGTCCGGGTATTTTTGAGCACTACCTTAGTGAATCGTAAATCGAAATCATAATAAACCTTTAGTGGAAAGCACGCCCTGGATTCCCGGCGAGACCCGGGTCGCCATCGACATGGCCCTGCCCGCCCCCTTGAATATGGCCTCGACCATGTGATGAACGTTTCGTCCATAGAGGACATTTATATGAAGCGTGATGCCTGCGTTTGTCGCAAAAGCCCTGAAGAACTCCTCGACCAGTTCAACGTCAAAGTCCCCGGTCCTCCCAGCCGATAGGGCCGGAGGAGCGTTGAAGACCAGAAACGGGCGGCCCGATATATCCACAACCACGGAGGCCAGGGCCTCGTCCATCGGGACCTGCACGGACCCGTAGCGCTGGATCCCCTGCTTGCCGCCGAGCGCATCTGCAAAGGCCTTCCCGAGGCAGATCCCTGTATCCTCGACCGTATGGTGAGCATCCACATCCAGGTCGCCCCTGGCCCTCACCGAGATGTCAAAAAGCCCGTGCTTCGCGAAGAGGGTGAGCATGTGATTAAAGAAACCCACCCCCGTATCTACGCTCGATGATCCCGTCCCATCCAGGTCGAGCGCGATCTCGATATCCGTCTCAAGGGTTTTCCGTGTAACTTCGGCCTTTCTGGCCATTCTATAAATCACCTCCGGGCCGCCGGACTTTTCCAGGCGGCGATTTCAGCGGCCGCTGCAGGCTCAGGCTTAGGCTTGCCCGGCCTGCCTGCCAGGGCCCTAACTCAGCCTGGCCCTGATGGCTGCCGCGTGGCCCACCAGCCCCTCAGCCTCAGCGACGGTGCATACAGCCTCTGATATGGCGCGGAGGCCGTTCCTCGAACACGCGACGACGTTGGACGCCTTGATAAAAGCCTCAACCCCGAGGGCTGAGCCAAACCGGGCCGTGCCGCCCGTCGGCAGTACGTGGTTGGGGCCGGCCGCGTAATCCCCGGCCGGGACAGGCGAATAGGGGCCGACAAAGATCGACCCGGCATTGTAAAGCCTCCCGAGGAGGCTGAATGCGTCCTCCACCTGCAGCGAGAGATGCTCCGGCGCGTACAGGTTGGCAAGCTCAATAGCTTCATCGATCCCGGAGACGATAACCACGGCGCCGTAATCCTCAAGCGCCTTCCCTGCTATGCTCCGCCTCTCGAAATTCTCCAGGAGCTCCGCCACCCTCGCGAGGACCGCATCACCCAGCCTCCGGCTTGGCGTAACCAGGATCGCCTGGGCCAGCGTATCGTGCTCGGCCTGCGATACAAGGTCTGCAGCTATGAACTCCTCATTTGCCCCTTCATCCGCGATTATCATGATCTCGCTCGGCCCGGCCAGCATATCTATATCAACAAGCCCCCAGACAAGCCTCTTTGCAGCCGTTACATATGCCCCTCCAGGCCCAACTATCTTATCAACCTTCGGGATCACCCCGGTGCCGCGCGCCATGGCGGCGATCGCCTGGGGCCCACCAGCCCTTATAACCTTCGCCACACCCGCAATGTCCGCCGCGGCCAGCACGGCATCTGCCACGCTCCCATCGCGCGAAGGCGGGGTGCACATTATGACCTCATCGACCCCGGCGACCTTCGCAGGAATGCAATTCATCAAAACGGAGGACGGATAGGTCGCCTTCCCGCCGGGCACGTAGACCCCGACCCGCCGCAGGGGCCTGTAGATCCTCCCCAGCAGGGTGCCGTCAGGGAGTGTCGTCACCAGCGACCTGGCCTTCTGGAGTTCGTGAAAGGCCCTGATCCTCTCGCTGGCGAACACCAGGGCCCTGAGGAGGTGGCCCGGCAACCGGGCCCTGGCAGCCTCGATCTCGGCGCGGCTCACAGTCATCGTCTCACGCGTGACGGGTGCACCGTCAAATTTGAGCGTATAATCGATCACGGCATCGTCGCCGCGTGCAAACACATCCGCTATCACCGGCCGGATCTCGTCCTCAATGCTACCGAGCACCCCTCCGCCGCGCCACGACGAAAGTCCTTCACGAAATTCCGGCGCCGACAAGATTCGCATTTTGATCTCCCTCTCCCGCCTCTGTAGGTGTCCCCTGTACTCTTGCAAGTGTCCCCTGTATCTTTGAGACCAGACTGTTGATCCGCTCGGATTTCAAACGGAAACTGACCCTATTGGCAACAAGGCGCGCCGTGGCGGTTGCGATCTCATCTAGGACCACCAGGTTGTTTTCCGCGAGCGTCTGGCCTGTGGATGTGATATCAACAATCATCTCGGCAAGCCCCGCGAGCGGCGCAAGCTCCACCGATCCGTGCAACTTTATGATCTCGGCCCTGATGCCCTTTCGCTGGAAGTATTCTCCGGCTATGTGCGGGAATTTGGTCGCCACCCTGATGCTGCCCCGACCCGGCAGCCCCTTTTCGGCAACCTCCTTCGGTGCCGCGAGGACGAAACGACAAAATCCAAACCCCAGGTCTACCAGCTCGCAGACATCCCGCCTCTCTTCCAGGATGAGATCCTTTCCCACTATGCCCACATCACAGGCACCTTGCTCCACATAGGTAAGGACATCTGCAGGCCTCATCAGGAAAAGCCTTGTATTGCTCCGTTCGTCCATCAAAACGAGCCTCCGCGAGCTCTCGGTTACCTCATCACAATTTATCCCGACACTTTTCAGGAGGGGCACAATATGGGGCAGCAACCTCCCTTTGGGTAAAGCGATGTTTAAAATCACACTATCCCTCTCGATTTTCGTCTCCATCGTCTCTATCTTCCTTCGTTTCCGTCTTCATTCCGCCTTCACTTCCCGGGTGTTGCCGCTTTCATCCACAATGATGATACTGCCGGCCTTGCGCCTCATGCCATAATCAATAGAGTCTTCAATGCCCCTTGAGACGATCTCGAGCTCCACAGAATGCCCCGCGTCCCTGAGGCCCGCCGCCACCCGGGCCGCCTCGATCGAGGCCGCCTCGCTCTGTGGTATCACGAAGTAATCCGGGCCCCTGAGCTCGAATCCATGCCCCGCTCTTTCCCGTCCCTGCGCTTCCAGTCCCTGGGCTGACGGTGCTGCATGCGATGCTGCCGATGCTGCAAGCGCCGCCCCCAGGCCCTCGATATCAATGGCAAAACCCGTCGCCGGCTCGCCCGCCCCGAAACTTTCCAGGAGGCGATCATAGCGCCCGCCCCCGCAGACCGGCCTCCCGACTCCGTAAGCATACGCCTCAAAGATTATGCCTGTATAATAATCGAGATCACGGACAAGGCCCAGGTCAATATCGACAAAATCGCCCAGCCCCCTTGATTCCAAGTTCTCCAGGATCGTGCCAAGGCTATGGAGCACCTCGATTCCTCCCCCGTCCCCTCTAGCGGTGACCTGACCACCAGGCGGAGACAGGGGCGGGGCAAGCGCAGCTTTCAGGATCTCACCCTTCCCGTGAAGTGCAGGTATGGTCAGGAGCCATTCGAGCTTACGCGAGGGGAGGTCGAGTGAACCGGCCACCTCGCGCAGGGCGACGAAATCATGCCTCGCGAGCGCGTCCCTGACAAGGTCCTCCTGCCGGGGGTCGAGGCCGACCTGCTCCGCTATGTAATGGATGATGCCCGCATGTCCTATCCCGACCCTGAAACCCTGCAGGCCTGTAGCCTTGAGACATTGAATAGCAAGGGCGATGACCTCTGCGTCCGCGGCGTTCCCCGCTGCCCCTATGACCTCGGCCCCGGCCTGATAGGATTCTTGTCGCATACCGGTTTGCGGGCTCCCCGCCCGGAATACGCTACCAAGGTAAAACAGGCGCAGGGGCCTGGGCTCGTCACGGAGCTCCGTCGCGGCGAAATGGGCTATAGGGGTGGTAATATCCGGCCTCAGCACGATGATCTGGCCCGTTCTATCCAGAAATCTGTACATACGGTCCCTCAACCGCTCGCCCATGCCAGCAGAGATCACATCAAAGTACTCAATGGTCGGGGTCACAATCTCGGAGAACCCCCACTGGACGAAGACCTGCACCAAACGCTCCTCAATGCATCGCTTCTGAAAGGCCTCCCGGGGGCCCAAATAGCGCAGGCCGCCAGGGACGGCGGCCCCGGGATTCTTCATGGCAACCAATTCATGACATACTCCCTTCCGTAGCGCCGGTGTCTCATTAAAGCTACTCTTGAATCGATAAAGCTGCTCTTGTCATAAACCACATGACAGGCGGCACGCCTCTGCTACGCCCGGGGCGTGGCCATAGCGTGACCATAGAGCGGTCAGGTGAGCAGCCACTCAAGAAAGGCGTGCTATTAACAAGGGCATACACAGCAGGAAGAAAGGCGCAGGCGCTTTAACAAGGTAATATATTAACGTATTGACGTTATAAAAATATTATCATCCCGTCTGGAGCCATGTCAAGCCCCCGTCTCCTTATTTTGTCCCTCTCCGATCAAGCCCCGGCGCCGCAGACGCTCGAAAACGAGCTTATAGCCGTCGGCGCCATAGAGAAGAAACCTCTTGACCCGGCTTATTGTGGCGGTGCTGGCTCCTGTCTTTTCCGCAATCTCCGTGTACGTATATCCTTCATCCAGCATCCGGGCGACCGTCAGCCTCTGGGCCAGGGATTTGACCTCCGCGACGGTGCAGATGTCCTCAAAGAATTTGTAGCAGTCCTCTATAGTCTCAAGACATAAAACCGCCTCAAAGAGCTTTTCGATATCCGGGTCCCTCAATCTCTTACTTGAGGCCAAGCCTAAAGCGCCTCCATTTGCTCATCATGGCTTTATAATTCTTGACATCAAGTTCATATTTGCCCCAGGGGCAAGGTAACAGTAAAGGTGGTCCCTACATTTTCCTCGCTTTCCACCGAAATGGTGCCGTTGTGGTTTTCCACTATCCCATGACTCACGGCCAGTCCCAAACCGACCCCGTTGTTCTTGGTCGTGAAAAATGGCGTAAAAACCTTTCCCATATTCTCCGCTGGGATCCCGCACCCCGTGTCGCTAAATTTAATCTGGACGTATCTTTTCTCATTCTCATCAACGCCGCCCGAGTCTTCAGCCCCTGCGGCGTGCCTGCTTTGGATCCTCCGGTCCTTAACCACAACGCATTCTATATAGAGCCTGCCTCCATTGGGCATGGCCTGGAGCGCGTTGATGGACAAATTGAGAAAAACCTGCTTCAACTGTATGGCATCCGCCAGAACGCATGGCAAACCATCGGGAAACGATGTAACAATCTCCACTGACTGCTGCTCCGCCTGCCGGCCGACCAGGAATATAACGTTCTCGATGAGCTGTTTGAGGTCTACCGGTTTTAGATCTAACTTCGCGCGGCGCGCGAAGACCAGCAAATTCTTGATAATAGCCGAACAGCGGGCTGCTTCCTCATCAATCGCCCTCAAGGCCCTTGCGAACTCTTCACCCATAGGGGAAGGCGCCTTCGCAAGCTTCTCCAGCAGGTGCTCGGCATATGCCGAGATCACCCCTATCGGGTTGTTTATCTCATGGGCGATGCTGGCAGCCACCTCCCCTATAGCCTTGAGCTTCTCGGCCTGCCGCAGCTGTTCGCCGAGTAAAACCTTCTCCGTAACGTCCTCAGAGATAATGATAGCGCCAACAACCCTTTCGTCAAGGTCCTTCAGTGGTGATATCTTCTTGCGGACAACCAGGAGCGTCCCATCGCGGGTCTTTTGTTTAAAGTTTCGTATCTCCTCGACAACCCCGCTTATCAAAACGCGGGATATCACCAGGCCAAGGTCGGGCTGTCCCGGCACAGGCGTAACGAGCTCCCTGAGCAAATCCGGGTAATGCGAACCCAGGGCTTCCCTCTTCGATATGCCCGTCATTTGCTCCATACATGCATTCCAGGTGGTAACCCTGAGGTTTTGATCAACAACAGCAACCCCGATGGTAAGGCTCTCCATTATATTATCGCTATATTTGTCACTATATTTACCATTATATTTGTCACTAGAGCCCTCGCCCGGTAACAATCACAACCCACCCGATAAAGTTAGTTTGTAATATTGTCTATGGTGCCGCGGGCGGCACGGGTGTCTTATTCAATAATCCCATATTCCTTGATCTTATTCAGGAGCGTCCTGCGTGTTATCTTTAGGATCTTTGCGGCCTCGGTGCGATTGCGGTTGGTCTGCTTGAGCACCCTGATGATATGCTCCCGCTCGACGTCCTCGAGGGACTTCCGCGTCACCTCCGGCTCGGTGCCGGAGCCAGGCGATGCAGTTTCAGCCCGCCTCTTGGCCTGATCCTCGACGGCACATATCGAGCTCCCACTGCTCAATGTGCTCGGACCCGGCCCGTTAACAGCAGGGGTATTGAGAAAGAGAATTTCAGGCCCGATGACCTTGCCTTTCGAGAATATAACTGCCCGCTCTATACAATTCTCGAGCTCACGGACGTTTCCCGGCCAGTCGTATTCCATGAGGGCAGCCATTGCTTCATCAGATATCCCGGTAACGTCGTTCCCTGTTTCCCGGCTAAAGCGGCGCATAAACGCCATGGCGAGGAGGGGGATGTCCTCCCGGCGCTCACGCAGCGGGGGCAGGTAGATAGGAACGACGCTCAGGCGATAATATAAATCCTCTCTGAAGGCGCCTGCGCGTACCGCTTCCTGGAGATTCTTATTTGTAGCAGCGATGATCCTTACATCAACTTTGATGGAGCGTGACCCGCCAACCCGCTCAAATTCACGCTCCTGCAGCACCCTGAGGAGTTTCACCTGCATGTTCGGGCTCATCTCGCCCACCTCATCCAGAAAGAGCGTGCCGGTATCGGCCAGCTCAAACCGGCCAGGCCTCGTCGAGATAGCATTGGTAAAGGCCCCTTTTTCGTGGCCGAACAACTCGCTTTCGAGAAGGCTCTCAGGAAGCGCAGCACAGCTTACCTTGATCAACGGCCTCGACGCGCGCGGGCTCTTAAGGTGGATGGCCCTTGCTATAAGCTCTTTCCCGGTCCCACTCTCGCCATAAATCAAAACTGTGGCGTTGGTCTGGGCTACCGACGAAACGATGTCAAGCACCTTTTTCATAGCAGGGGTCTCCCCTATAATCCCCAGTTCATCTTCGGTCTCAGGGAACCTGTGGAAGATGGCCGGTCCCGGCTTGACTCGGGTCCATGCAGTTGCTTTGATTGCGCTCTTGATGACCCCTTTGAACTTATCTATCTTGAACGGCTTGGTTATATAATCATAGGCCCCGAGCTTCATCGCCTCGATTGCAGTCTCGACGGACGAAAATGCTGTCATCATAATGACCGCTGTCTCGGGGTTGCCCTTTCGAATCTTCTTAAGAACGTCTATTCCACTGCAATCAGGGAGCTTGAGATCTAACACGACAACATCAAAACGGCCTGAAACACCCTTCTCAGCGCCTTCGTTGCCGTTCTTTGCTACGGCGACTTCATAACCTTCCTCAGCTAATACATCCGACAGGACTCTGCGCATGTTTGGCTCATCATCGACGATAAGTACCCGATACGCGCCCAAGGAGCTATCCCCCTCCTCGTGCTACCAGCTGCCAGAGATATCCAGTCTCTTCGTTAATGTTGTATTTTTTTCGACACCAGCATGCAAATTCCTCCTCTAATGGAAAAGATGTTAAGCCGTCATCTCATTTCTCACATCAAAATTACATTTACGTAGCCAGGGCTTGCGCCGGGTTTTAAAGATGGGAATATGGTCCAGGGATATGAAAATAACTGGGTAATTCGCCAGGGCGGATAGAAAATAAAAGAGAGGGCATGAACACGCCCTCCCGCTACACTTGGCGTAAACTGGCGATACTATGTGATCGGTATCCCGCGACTACTACGTAGCGGGTTAAATACGCTGACCCTGCGAGGCCGCTTTCGCTTCTCCCTGGGGAAAATCCGCATCTCCATGGCCTTTCTCGCAAGGGAAGCCTGATTCTCATATTCTAGAGCCATAACTTCTTTCATTATCGCCGCTATCTCATGGTCGAGACCATCATACGGATCATCGTTTTCTGAGCCCTCTCCAAGGCTCGTAAGGCTGCCGGCTATCCTCTCTATACGATCCTCAACCTGACTCAGGTTCTTCAGCAGGTCACGTTTCTGCATAATAACCTCTGCCACCTCGGCGATATCACCTGATTCAAGGGCCTCACGCTGCAGGACGCAAAGCCGGAAGAGTTGCTTACAATACTCCAGCTTTTGAGCCTTTTCCTCCTCAAGATATTCCAATAGATCCGACGGACGGAGGTCACCCCTCATGCTTTTTCCCCACCAATCACATCGCCCATGCAATCTCATTGTCCCTCGTTGTCCATACATATTGCTCTTTAATTATATATATCCTAAGGATTCTATATAATTCTGTCCCTAAATCAGCCCCGTCTATAAATTTTCATTTATAAATCTGGGGCCGGGCTGTAAAAGGAGATCATACCCATTTGCCATATCCCTAGCTTTCAAGACGGCGCGCAGCTCTAATTCGATTCGATCCCTGGTTTTATATAGCATCTCGGCATTCTCCCGGTCGACCTCGACGATCTCCCGGTAAACAGCCGCGACATCCCCCGCAATCCTCTCGAGTCTTTCGAACCTTTCAGCGCCGTCCCCAGGGTCATGCGTCGAGATATCTGCGTCTTCCGCGGGACGCTCAATGAGCCTTGCGCGCTCCGCCCGTAATACACGGATCCGCTCCAGAATTGCCTCGCGCGACTTTAGTGAGGAGATAAGCGCATCCATCTCGCGCCGCTGGATTAGAGATCTCTCGCGAGTAAGATGCTCCAGAACCTCGCTGAGAAGGCCGACCTCCTCTTCATAGCTTTTCAATAACACACCTCGCCTCGTAGTTATGTCCAAATTAAACACCCCATGAAATCCCAGCATTCATAAAGCTTCTCAGCGTGGCGCTCTGGGCGTTCAACATGGCCATCGCCTGCAGCATTGATGCAAACTCCTGTCTCAGGGCCTTCTCCCGCTGGTCTAACCTCTCCTGCAGGGCCTTGATGCGGTTATCTATATCCCTTATCTTGTCGCTGATGCCTTTCTGCTGCCTGGGGACGATGCCTGTCGCCTCCTCAACGAAGGAGGACATGAGGTCGCGTAGTTTCACCGCTACCCCGTTCGCCGACCCGAAGAGATCAGCAACGGCACCGGGCTGCGACGAGAGCGCGGCCTCCAGTTTGGACGAGTCAGCTATTTTGAGCGCGCCTGTATCATCCGCTTCTATCCCTATCTGGAGGAGGCTCGTGGGAGCTGGCGCCACCATCCCTGCAACCGGCTCCTGGATCAACGTTCTAAGCCGGGTCTTGAGATTCGAAAACACAAATTCCCCTGCAAGCGGGCCCCGAATCCCGGCATCGGCATCGGTTATAGTCTTGTCACGCAGGTATTTGAGGGTCGCGTTATACTGGTCCATAAAGGCCTGTATCTTCGCCTTCGCCCCGCTTATATCCTGCTTTATCTCGAGGGTAAGCGGAGCCGAGCCCGTGGCCTGAGCAGCCTTCAAGGTGAGCGTGACGCCTGTCAATACATCGTCAACTACGTTACTCGACCGGTAAAAGGTCAACCCGTCAACAGAAAACTTTGCATCAAGATTCTCACGCGGGACAAGGTAACCGCCGGTCGTCTCCGTGGATTGTACAGAAGAGCTGGTCCCCGTAAGGGACAGGAGGTCGCTGTCTGCGCCACCCTTCTCCGCAAGGATTATGGCGTTGTCCTTGCCCGTAAGGGTGCTCGTGATCACGAGCCGGCTCTTGCCCGCAACCTCGCTCACCACGCTAGCCCTGACCTTGGCCCCGGAAGCGTTTATCGCCTGGGCCATATTTGCCAGGACCGTCGCGTCCGTGTCCCCTGGTGAAACCGTCACACTGATAGTTTTCGTCACACCGGCAACGGTGAGGCTGAATGTCTTTGTCACCGGGCTCGTCCCCGATATGGTGATCCCCGTGCTATCCAACGGCTTGGAAACAACCGTATCGGCTGTGGCGACCCTTTCAATGAAGATGCTATGGGTTGTTTTGAGCGCCGCAGTGGTCGCCTGGGCGCTGAGGAAGTTTACGTCGCTCGATACGGCCAGCCTCTGGTCGAATATGAGGCTTGTAGGCGCATCCGCGAGCTCTCTGGCTTTGCCCTCGAGAGCGGCCAGGGATGACTTCAGATCACGGAACATCGCCGACCTCACCTCAAGATCGCTCTTGGCCTGCTTCAAGCGATCAAGAGGCCTGCTTTCGAGCTCGATATATTTCTTGACGAGCTCATCCAGCTGGGATGTAGTCGTCATCAAGGACGGCAGGGAAATGCTCATTTCTTTTCACCTCGCTCATCCCGGCGTCTCGCCGGTATCTTATAGCTTGAATCAAAGCTTTTCATCCACCAGGACGCCCGCCAGGACCATCTCGGCCAGCTTCTTCATCACCCCCAGGAGCTCCCTGGGCGGGATTTCACGCAGAACCTCGCCGGTATCGATATCGATGACCTTGATCACGACCTGCCCGGTCTCCTTATGTATTTCAAATGTGACCCGGGTATTCACGATACTTATGACCGAATTTACCGCCTCCGTCACCCTCTGAATCATGTCCATATCCGCTTGTTCGGCTGCGGCTTTACCGCCTGAAGGTATAGCCGCAGCCGGACCGGGAACCGGTACAGGGGCAGTTCCGCCAGACAGGGATTGGCCGCGCCTCGGCCCGACAGCGGTTGGCGATTCAGCAGGTTTTCCGGCGGGCAGGGACCCTTGTGCCCCCTGCAGAGGTCTTACGTCCATGCCCGTCACCCCCTGGAGTCGCCGGGCTCACCAGGCCCGCTGCATCCGCAGGCAGCCTGGTACCATGCATCGCGGAGCGGTCTTATAATCGAAGCGGCTTCATCGAACTCCTGCTTTTTTACCTTCTCCATAACGTAACGGTATAACCTGAAAAGGCCCACAGCAATGTCCCCGGTATCAAAATCCAGAGCATCAATTAAGGTCGCCAGCCCGGAGCTCGCCTTCTTCACATCCCTTGCCTTACAACTGGCCAGGACGTGATCGTAGACCATCAAAACCAACCTTTCCGGACTCGCCGACATGACCTGTTGCGTTCTATAAGACATAAGCGGATTCACGGCCGGACCTGCCGGATTGGGAGTCGTGCTCATCGCATCTGCGCCTCCTGGTATGCTCCATTATATTGACCTGTATTTTACATTCACCTATCGTTAATTATATCGGCAACCTTCAGGGTAAATTAAGAGAATCAACTGACGACCTCCAGTATGTGTACGTTCTCTTCTTTTGACAAGTCGATCTCCTGGACAGGATCGATATCTGTACCGAACTTGTCGCGAAAAAGGCGCACCGTAGGCCTGTCAGGAGCTTTCTCGTTGAGGGCTACAACGACCGCCTCATCCCCCGTGGTCAGCCTGACGGTTGTGCCAAGAGGGTAGGGTGCTATATGCTTTAAGAATCCTTGAACAGTGTAGTTGTCAAACCTGTGCCCTGATTGTGCCTTTATATATGCCACCGCCTGGTGGGGCCTGTATGCCCTCCTATAAACCCGATCTGAGGTCAAGGCATCGTAGACATCGACGACGGCTGCGATCTTCGAAAACTCATGAATGGAATCGCCCGCGAGGCTCCGGGGATAACCCGAGCCGTCACACCTCTCGTGGTGCTGGAGGCAGATTATACGTGCCACAGGGGGTATGGAATCGTCATGCTGCAGGAGCCTGTAACCATTTTGAGGGTGCGCCATAATCTGCTTGAATTCAAATGGATCCAGGGTGCCTGGCTTATTCAATATCTCATTTGGGATGAGCATCTTCCCGATGTCATGAAGGAGGAGGCCCAAACCGAGGTTGCGAAGCTTGAATTCGTTGTAGCTCGAGTTGATACCCATGATCAAACCCAGGACACAGCAGTTCACCGAGTGCTCGTATGTATAGTTGTTATAGCACTTCAAATCAAGAACCGATATAAGCGTCCTCTTCTTGGTCGCCAGCTCATCGGTGATCATGTCCACCGCTTCCACCAGGCCTGAGGCCTCGAGGATACCCCTCTTATCCTTCATCGTCCCGCTTGCCAGGAGTAGGGCCTTCTTTACCGCGTTTACGGCTTTGAGTCGCGTTTCCTCATCTATCAGGGGCTCAATCTCCACATCCCGAGTCAATGGATCATCGATATATATCATGAACACACCTAAATCCAGCAACCTTTGAATGTAATAGTCCGTAAGCTCTATCCCTATTCCCAGCAACAATTTCCCGTCAGGGCCATATATCGACTTCCCAAGCCTCATGCCCGGCTCGGCCCTATCTGTAGCTATAATTCTCATCTCGTCTTGTAATCTTACCCTTCTTCCCCACTAAAAAAGCGAGCTCGCTTCCAGGCTTTCGTAAGGCGCTCCAAATCACGCCTTGTTGCCGAGAGAGCCTGCCCGTTTTCTCGCTTTATCGTATATTTCCTCTCTATAGATTCTTATCCCGCCAGACGCGCTGATCCCGAGCTTCACGAACGAACGACCCCCCTTGGCCGTCACTGATAGCACGGTGGGGGCATAGATCAACGATTTGAGCCGGACCAGCCTATCTCAGGAAATCCAGTAGAGTCGGCCTGATTACATGGCTCGCGGCGGCGAGCGCCGATTTATATATGACCTCCTGCATTTGAAGAGCCACCATGGACTTGGCAAGGTCAGAGTCCTCGACCTTGGATAGCATCCCCGCCAGCTTGATCTTGTCATCCTGGATCCTTTCATTGGCGCGGTCCAGGCGCGCCGTGCGCGATCCGATCTGCCCGAGGATCTGGGAGAGGTGGTCGATGCCGGCGTCAAGGTTGGCTATGTCAGTGGTCGTGATCGCCGCGGAGTCGCCGGCCAGCAGGTGGTCCCGGAGGTTGGCAAGGGTGGCGAAGAGGTCCTTCTCCTTGAAGACGTTATCTCCATTAAAGTTGACCGCCACAATGAACCCATCCTCGGCGTCTATTTCCTTCACTCCATGATCCCCAACGTAGTTGGCCCCGGTCGGCGGAGGCCCACCGGTCGCCTCGAACGGCTTCGTCCCCGTCTTCAGCCCCGCAAAGAGGTACCGGCCCTCGTGCTGGCTGTTTGCTCGCCCGAGGAGCTCCTCAAAGAGCTGGCCAACCTCGTAGGCGAGGGCCTGCCGCGCGTCATCGGATAACGTGTCATTAGCCCCTTTAATAGCGATATCCTTGGCCTTGGCGAGGATATCCACGACATGGGTGAGGGCTGTCTCGGTTGCATAGAGCCACTCGCGAGCGTCGCGGATGTTCTTCTCATATTGTTCGGCCCCCGAAAGGAGGGCCCGGATAGCCACCGCCCTCGAGGCGCCGAGAGGGTCGTCCGCCGGCGTCTGAAGGCTCTTGCCCGTGGCGATCTGCTGGCGCAGGTCCTCCATCCGGGATACGAAATTTCCTATATCCGTCATCAGTGTATTGAAAAGCAGGCTGTTGCTTACGCGCATTCCCCAACGCCTCCTGTGCATCGTACCGGGTGCAAGTTCGAAAACCACTGCCACTTTCCCTGAACCGAACCTACACCTAGCGGCCTACGATGCCTGTGCGGTTGATTATGGTATCAAGCATCTCATCGATGGTGGTGACCATGCGGGCGGCGGCATCGTAGGCATGCTGGTATTTCATCATATTGGCCAGCTCCTCGTCAACCGAGACCCCTGAGAAGCTCTCCTTCCTATTTGTGTGCTGCTGAAGCGCGAGCTTCTCGATGTCGCTCATCCGCTCCGCCGTCTGGCCCTCATTGCCGAGGATGGTGATGGTCTCGGAGTAGTAGCCCGTGAATGTGAGGGTTCCGCCCCCCATGGTGAGTTCATCCTTCAACTCTGCAATCTTCTTGGCAACCGCGCCGTCGCCGGGGGCGCCAGGGCTCTCCGCCGCAGCGATCTTGCGGGGATCTGCCTTCAGCTCATCGCTAACCTTGATGTTCCCAGCATTAGTCCCATCAAAGAAAATCCTCCCCGGAGGCGTGGGGCCGAGATCATCTAGACCATATCCGTCGTCGTGTAAGCCATTAACCTTTTCTATTACCTTTCCAGCGATCTCATCAAGCCTCCCAAGATATTTCGGCACAACCTGATCCCTGGCCTCAATTATGCCCGCTATCTCGCCGGCTGTAATATTCACGGATGCCCCATCCTTCTCCCAGACAACGGTGGACGATGCCAGCGTAGAACCGGGTTTTAGCTCGATTCCATGCGCGTTGTTCCGCCTGACCAGGTCGACGCCGCCGATCTGGACGTTTATCGACCCGTCCTTCTCCTCAAAGGTCGAAATATTCACGAGCTCTGCCAGGCGGGCGATGGCGATATCGCGCTTATCCATCAGGTCATTGGGCTCGTTTCCCGTGATCTTTATCTTGGCTATCTCACCATTGAGTTCGGCGATCTCGCGGCTCAAAGAGTTGACCTCATCCACCTTGGCGCTCAGGGAGGACTCCAGGTCGAGGATGAGGTCGTTGAGGCGCTTGGAGGCCCTGTTCAGGATGGCGCAAAAGCCATCAGCCTCCTCGATGAGCACTGCCCTGGCCGCTAGGCTATCAGGGCGCTTGCTCAGCTCCTGCCATGCATTCCAAAACCTCGAGAATGCGTCACCGAGCCCCACATCGGAGGGGTCGTTAAAGGTGGCGTCTACCTCTTCGATAGCGGCCTTGAGCTGGTCCCAGCGCCCGAGCGCGCTCTTGGCCAACCTTATCCTATTCTCGATGAAACCGTCGAACACGCGCCGCACCCTGGCCGCCTCGACGCCCGTCCCGATCTGTCCTGGCCGCGCAAGCCGGACAATGCCGGGCGGGGTATACGGCCTGGTTGCCGAGAGCTCAACTTGTTGACGTGTGTAACCCGGGGTGGCGGCGTTGGCGATATTGTGCCCGGTTACATCCAAGGCCTTCTGGTGGGCCTGGAGCGCCCGCCTCATCGTTTCAAGTCCAATGAATGTTGGTCGCATATCCGGCTCTCCCTTGCTGCATAGATCATCCTGCGTAGCTCCGGTCCGTCCCCGACATAGTTTCCAAGGAATGAAATATATTCAAGCGAGCCCTCTATCAGTCTCTCATTAGCCTCGTTTACCTCGGCGATCTCCGCTATCACCCGGGCTATCTGGCTGAAGGCCTTAAGACCTTCGGCTATGCCGCGCTCCCGCTCCTGGTCCCCGCCGCTCCAGTCAACGTTCAAGCGCTCTGCGAGGGACATTCGCGCGCGGGAAACCTGACTCAGGGTGTTGACAGTAACCTGGAGGTCACCGAGAACGTTCATAAGATCTTCCCCGCTCCCGGTCAGGAGCAACACCTGCTCCTCCTGGCAAAGCCGGAGGATCCTGCGGTAAAGCTCGACCTCCCTGTGCAACAGCGCCAGGACATCATCGAACGTACCTTCGAATGTACCTTCCATTTGAACCATCAAGCCTCACCGGTCCAGGATTTTTTTGGCGATGAGCTCACCCCTGACATCATAAGTGCCAGCCTCAATCCTTGCCTTAAGCTCCTGGACCTTAGCCTCTCTCGTGCCAGTTACGCCTGCCAGCGCCTGGTCCTTCAGGGCGAGTTTCGCCGCGTAAAGCTCTCTCGCCCGCCCCGATATCGCAACGTCATCAGACATGGCGCCCGGGGGATTGCCCGGATTGCTCCTCTTGGCATCCGAGCCCTTCCTGACTTGGGCCTGCCCCGCTTGCTCGGTGTACCTCTGGAGAAGCCTCTGAATAGTCTCGTTGGATACCTTCACGCCCGCCACCTCTTGGGAAAGTAAACTGGGTAAACCATGTCGTAAACTATGTCATCGTTATTTATTATCGGCACGTCCGGGCGGATGTTTAGGCAGATATTTGGCGCAGATGGTCAACGCGGATATTTATTGGCGCTGGAAAGCTGCCGGTAAAGCATCTCACCGAGCCCCATCCCCCTGCCCTTTGCCATCTCCTCTGCGAGTTTCTCATCAAGGAGGCTGGTAAAAAACTCCTCGGGCCGGCCCCCGCCGAAAAGGCTATCCTTCGGCACGGTGGCCCTCATCTCTTTGAGCATGTATTCAAGAAAAATCGCTTCAAACTCCTGGCAGGCATCACGAAGCTTTTTATCGTCACGCTCGCCCCGGGCTTGTATATCCCCGAACGGGACCCGTCCCGTCCCAAAGCCGATGCTGGATACATTGAAATCGCTACCCACCTCAGATCACCTCCAACTCCGCCTGCAAGGAGCCGGCAGCCCGGAGCGCTTGCAAGATCGCTATAATATCCCGGGGAGATGCACCAATTGCATTCAAGGCCGAGACAAGGCTATCTATCGTCTCCCCGCCGCCCAGCTTCACAAGGCTGCCGGTGCCGAGTGATCCGGTCTGGCCCTTAGACATGGCCGGCCTGAACGCCGGAGACAAGCCCGCTCCTGAGACAGGTCCCGAGGACGCCTGGGGGAGTGAACTGGCAGGTGAACTGGCAGCGCCGGCACTACCGGCGGCACTGGTGATCTCCACCCTCAAGTTCCCATGCGATACAACGGCGGGCAAAAGCCTGACCTCTCCTCCTATAACAACCGTCCCCGTCCTTTCGTTTATCGCCACTTTAGCGACGCTATCCGGGGAGATGGTAAGCTCCTCAACCCTGGCTATGAAACCAACGGCATTCCCTTTGAATTCCGGCGGGATATTCACCTCAACGGTCCCTGCGTCGACGGCCTGCGCTGCGCCTTGGCCAAACTGTGCATTTATTGCCGCCGCAAGCCTTGAAGCCGTAGTAAAATCCGGCTGGTTTAGGGTTATGGCGACCGTCCCCTTGTCCTCGTTGACAAAATCCATGGGCACCTCACGCTCGATGACAGCCCCCCGGGGAATCATGGCGGCTGTCGGGTAATTCCGCGACTGGCGCCCACCGCCTGACATGTTGAGTCCACCTATTGATACAGGGCCCTGGGCAACGGCATAGGTTTTTCCATCAGGGCCGAGCAGGGGCGTGAGGAGGAGGGTCCCGCCCTGTATCGTCTTTGCATCCCCAATTGAAGATACATTTACATCTATCTGGTCGCCATTCTTTACGAAGGGCGGCAGGTCAGCTGTAACAATAACGGCTGCAACATTCCTTACTTTTATGCTCTCGGGGGGCACGGTGACGCCGAAACGCATCAGCATATTTGCAACAGACTGGACCGTGAACATCGACTGCCTCGAATCGCCCGTGCCGTCCAGGCCGACAACCAGGCCGTAGCCCATCAGCTGATTTATCCTGACCCCCTGCACCCGCGCAATATCCTTGACTCGCATCGCAGCACCTGCGAGGCAGCCTTCATTAAGCGGGATGTTACTCGATATCAAGATGCAGGCACCTAGAATTAGCAGCAGGGTGATAGCAAACGTGCGGATGCCATCCCCCCCTCTACGAGGGACTCTACCGCGAGGATTTGCACTATGGCGGGCTTTACAATGGCCCTCCATCGCTCCTGCACCTCCCAAACTCTTAAAAAATCAAGCCGACAAGCCCGGAAAAGAAACGCGAAAGATAACCAAGGATGCCCTGGCGCTCGGCTACCTCGAGTTTGCCCTCATACCTTATTTCGGCATCGGCTACGTAGGTTGACATAATCGTGTTGTCCGCCCCGATATCCTCGGGCCGCACGATACCGGTGACCACGATGTTCTGCTTTTCATTATTGATTACAAGGGCCTGGCTTCCCTGAATCTTCAAGTTGCCGTTGGGGAGGACCTCGATGATCCGTGCACTCATCTTGGCGACCAGGCTCCCTGAGCGGGACGTGGTTTTGGATCCTGTGAACCTGCTCTGGGCGCCCAGCCCGGCCTCGGGAATAAACCCCAGGAGCCCCGTCCCCTGGTCCAGGCCGGCTCCAACCTTGTTGCCCGAACTCGTCTGGGCCTTGTTGCTGGCTACGGCATGTTCCATTATCAAGACCGTCACAAGATCGCCGACGTTACGCGCCTTATGATCAACATAAAGAGAAGACGTCCCGTCCTTCCACAGGGACTCCGCCGCCGCCCTGGCCGCCGGCAGGCTTCCCGCGCCCATGCAGACGCAGATACATGCATATAATACCACGACAATGCTAGCGTAGGGGTGGCGAAACTTCAGCGATTTTCGCATCCACCACAACAGCCTCCACCTGCCTCCCTGACTCGAGATTTTTCACCCTGATCAGGTCCTTGAGCTTACCATCCTCGAGCGCTTCACCAGCCGTAGTCACCGTAACTCCGCCGAGCCTCACAACTATCTGAATGATATCCCCACGCTTGATGAGCGGGGGTTCCTCAACGGCACCCGCAGTTATCAGGGTGCCTTCGCGAATCGTTCTGGCGGCCACCTTGCCCACCACCGCAGCAGGATCCGTTGCGGGATCCATTTCGAGGGCCGAAAGCTGTCTCAACTCCCGAGTCACCGCATCGGCCGTCACCACCTGGCCTTTTATAATGGTCCTGGTGGCCACCACGACCTCCTTCACCACGTTGAGACGCAAGACAACCGGGACAGATTTGTAGACTTTACCGTCCAGGATAACGTTCACACGGACGGTTGTCGTCCCCAGGTACTGGGTGATTGGAAGCCTCTCAGCCTCAAGCCTCACCTCACCCAGAGGGGTCAGGAGGTTATCAGGCGTCCTTTCGCACTCAATAGAGACCTCGTTTCTCTTCCATGGCATCGTTGATAGGATATACTCGACGGCAACCCTTACAAGCTCCTCGCCGGTGATCGCCATGGCTCTTGCAGTCACTGAAGTGCTGCCTGCGCCCTCAAACGTCACCCGCGACAGGTCGACGCCTGCCTGCCTCATGTGGATCTTGACGCTCGCCAGGCTTACGGTTCGCTTATAGCCTACGATCGGCGCCGGCCCGATCTCGATGCGCTTTATCTCATCCTCCACAGGTGCCGGAGCGCCGCTGATGGTAGCTATGTCACCGAGCAGGATCTTAGCCCCTGCGACCTGGGCTTCCTCCTTTACGGTCACCACAATGGGAGCCACGCCCTCCTCAGCCATGGCCGCATGTGTCCAGGTCCAAAGCACACCTAAACTTACAGCTGTAACTAAACTTACAGCTATAACCCGCGCCACCACGGCGACGGCACCGATGCACCGATATCGCCGACACATAGTTTCAAACGCTAAGTCAACGGGCACAAGTCCTCGCCCCTTTTAGGTCTTGGGACTCCTGGTTAACGCTTGAGGTTGTTGGCAATGGCGAGCATGTCATCGGAGGTCTGAATGGCCTTCGAATTCACCTCATATGCCCGCTGGGCGATGATCATATTCACCATTTCCTCAACGACCTTCACGTTAGACATCTCGAGGAAGCCCTGTGCTATCGTCCCGAATCCCTCGAGACCGGGCGTGCCAACCATGGGATCGCCCGATGCGGCAGTATTACGAAAGAGATTGCGGCCTATGCTCGAAAGGCCAGCCGGGTTTATGAATCGAGCCAGTTCTATCTTGCCGAGCTCCTCGGGCTGGTCCTGGCCGGAAAGCATTACAGAAACTGTACCATCAGTCCCTATGGTGATGTTTGTAGCCTCAGGCGGGATGGTGATCTCGGGCTCCACCGGGAAGCCATCAGATGTTACGAGTCTGCCCTCGCTATCTATCTTAAAAGCTCCATCCCGCGTATACGCGGTGCTACCGTCCGGCATCAGCACCTGGAAGAACCCGTCGCCTTCGATAACCAGATCGAGCGGGTTTTCGGTCTGGATGAAATCGCCCTGCTGGAATACCCTCTGGATGGCCGCCGGCCGCGTGCCGAGGCCCACCTGAATCCCGGTCGGCACCATGGCGCCCTGTGCGACGGTCGTCCCGGGGGTTCTCAGATTCTGGTACATTATATCCTGGAAATCAACCCTGCTCTTTTTAAAGCCCACGGTATTGAGGTTCGCAAGGTTGTTTGCGATCACGTCCATATTCAACTGTTTAGCCAGCATGCCCGTTGCAGCCGACCACAATGCTCTCATCATCGTCGATCAAACCTCCATCTCCATTTCCATTTCCATTTCCGCGTTTAATCTATCTCTGTCTTCTTACCCGTTCCATACCTGTAGCTACTTGATCTGTGGCTACCTGTAGTTTCGGCCGCTTCAGTCGTTCCACGGCCACAGCCCCCAGTTGAGGTCCGGCTGTTCAAACTATACCCGCCCGATCTCGTTCACCGCCCTGTCCAGCGTTTCATCGATGAACGCTATGGCCTTTTGATTGGTCTCATAGGCCCTAAGGCAGGTGATCATGGATACGAGCTCTTTAACAGGGGTGACATTGGGCATCTCGAGGAAGCCCTGGCGAATGGCAACCTGCGACGGGGAGAAAGGGCCCGCGCCAGGACCAGCGGCGAAGAGATTGTACCCCTCCTTCACAAGCGCCGCCCGGTTTGCAAAATCAACCAAGCGTAGCCTCCCAACCACGGTCGCGCCAACCAGCACGGTGCCATCCTCGCGCACAGTAAGCTCACTGTTTGAGCTCAGGCTGCCGCCCGGTTTGCCACCGGGGTTGATGCCCCTGTTCGCCGCGTTACCTGCGCTGCCCGCAACCTCCATCCCTCCCGTAACCAGTATCGGCCTGCCGTCCTCCCCCAGGACCCGGTAACCATCCAGGGTTACGATCTCACCCTGGTCGTTCAGGCAAAACGAGCCATTGCGGGTGTACCTCTCCCCGGCCGGGGTCGCGACTGCAAAAAATCCATCACCCACCAGCGCCAGGTCAAGCTTGTTACCCGTCTCGATGACCGGGCCCTCTTCAAAGTTGGTAGCGGTCTCAGCAATGACCGTCCCGACACCGGCGCGACCTATGGGAGCACTCTTTCTCACGGCATCCAGCATGCTCCCGCGATCCGGAATTATGCGATTTAAGAGCATCTCGGGGAAGCTCACAAAAACCGGCAGGTCTCTCTTGAAACCCGGGGTCGTGACGTTAGCGAGGTTATTTGCGATGATATCCTGCCAGTGAGATCGCGCCACCATCCCGGACGTCGCGGAATACAAGCCTCTGAGCATTATACCACCTCCATCCTGATGCATATTATCCAGAATCGTATCGTGTCATTCTAATAACCCGTATCATTCTGACCCAGCTATAATCCCACCTGACTCTAATTTGACCTGATTCTAATCTGACCCGGTTTCAGGCTAACCCGCTTTCAAATTGAAGCAAGTATCGTACCATCCTATCTCGAAACCATCCTGTTTCGGAATTCGAAAACCTCGCCACCCCAACACCGCCGCCCCTCCCCCGCTCGGACTCTGAAAACCGCCCGGGGCTCACGGCCCACATTCACGTTGCATGAGGTGTTGCGCCAGGGGTAAACTCCTCAGATATGCGTGAAAATTTTTCCCACATGATTATCTCGGTCATCTCATAAAGTCATATATCATATAGCGTTTTGGTTCCTGTAAAAACTCTTGCGCCAAAAATCACATGCTTAAAATCATATACTCGAAAATCATATATTTAAAAATCATGTGCTCAAAAACTATGTCGCCTCAAAAACCATGTTGTCTTGAAACCATCTTTTGGATATAATGTAATTGGACACCCATGCCGCATGCGGCACCACCAGTACCAGTAGCCACCAGCCAGTAAGGAATTGAAATGTCAGCCCGGGAACGAGAGGTCTTCAAGACAGAATGCCTGTAGGGCAGACAGTGATCTGGCTATCTATGGTTTTCAAACATGCAGAATCTACAGAAACATCCAAATATATCTCCTAATACATGCGGGGGTGAAAAAATTATAAGTTAGTGCGCAAGAGATTGTTGACCTTTCCCAACCAGCTACCGATTTACCCACGTGCAACGACGGTATTCTGGGATTTTACCAAACGGAGTTGCTAAAATATGGAGGAAATCAACAGTCTCGCGCAAAAATACCCGGACCTTTCGCAGGTAACAGCTACCAGTGCCGCACAGTGGCCGGGTGTCTCGCATCTCTCCACCAGGCGGACGCGGCTAAGTGTAAGTTTGAAGATTACTGACGTTTTGCCAGGGGTTGCCGGTGTTGCGTTCCGGGGAC
>DUMQ01000067.1 GCA_012839815.1 Bacillota bacterium
GGGTTGCCGGTGCTTGCGTGACGGGGCCTTTTGAAATTTGGCAAGGCCCTCGCGCCAAATTTCAACGGAGGCGCGCCGCAAGCGCGCCGTCCACGGAACGCAAGCACCGGCAACCCCCGGAAAAACGTCAGTAATCTTCGAACTTACACTTAGCCGCGTCCACCGGGCGGAGGGATGCGAGACACCCTATGCAAGTGCCAAAAAGGACAGAGATTTCTGCGCACTAACTTCAAGCACTAACTTCAAAGTCAATCGACCAACCGCCGTAGGGTATTATAAAAGCCAGGGAAGGATATATCGACACACCCGGCATCCTCCACCGTCGTAGTCCCATCCGCTATGAGGCCCGCCACCGCGAAGGCCATCGCGAGCCTGTGATCGCCAAAGCTTTGAACCCTTGCGCCCTTGAGCCTCGTCGGCCCCGAGATAACAAGTCCGTCCGGCAGTTCCTCCACGCTGGCGCCCATTGCCCTCAAGCCAGCAGCGAGCCCTTTGAGGCGGTCGCTTTCTTTTACGCGGAGTTCGGCGGCATCCCTTATAATTGTAGTCCCCTCAGCCTGGGTTGCAGCAACCGCTATAATCGGTATCTCATCGATGAGCCTCGGCACGATATCACCGTAAATTTCCGTGGCGCCGAGCTTGGAATAGCGCGCCTCAATGTCGCCTGTAGGCTCGACTCCCCCGGCCCCATCCCCTGCCCCGGACCTGGACCCGGACCCGGTCGCCGAAATCTCCGCCCCCATGTTTTGCAGGACATCGAGGATTCCGGTGCGGGTGGGATTCACGCCCACACCCTTCAATATCAGGTGTGAGCGTGGCACAAGGCACGCAGCAACAATGAAAAACGCGGCCGACGAGATATCACCGGGCACAGTAAACTCCCTGCCCGAGAGGGTCATCCCCCCGCGGACTCCCACCCTGTTGGTACCGGTGGTACCATTGCTGGCACCATTCAAGACCTCCCCGCCAAAGGCCACAAGAAGGCGTTCCGTGTGATCGCGCGACAGGCCCGGCTCTTCGACCCAAGTTTCGCCGCCGGCCCAGAGGCCCGCAAGCAACAGGGCTGATTTCACCTGAGCGCTCGCGATGGGTATAGTGTGGCTCACCCCGACCAGTCTACCGCCCCGGATAGCGAGCGGGGCAAACCTCCCGCCCTGGCGCCCCGTGATGCTGGCCCCCATCCGGCGCAGGGGGTCAACCACGCGCGCCATGGGTCTCTTCCTCAGCGAGGAATCACCGGTAAGGACGCTAAAAAAGCCCTGGCCTGCCAGGATGCCCGCGAAAAGTCGCATCGTCGTCCCGGAGTTCCCACAATCTAATACATCTTCGGGTTCCTTGAAACCGTCTAGACCGCAGCCGGTGATGGTGAATGTCCCGTCCGGGACCCGGACCCGGTCTATAGCCACCCCAAGGGCCCTGAGGCATGAGAGCGTGCTCTGGCAATCTGCACCAGGCGCGTAGTTCCGTATGATGCTCCGGCCTTGAGCTATTGCGGATAAAATGGCCGCACGGTGGGAAATCGATTTATCGCCCGGCAGCCGTACTTCTCCTCTCAGAGGTCTCTCCGCGGGGTTTATCGCCTGTTTCACGTGAATCCCACCCCTTGAGCACTGCGAGCTCATCCCTGAAATCCTTGATCTTCCCGAGCTTTTCCACAAATGTTGCGCTTCCCCGGGCGATGTCACGCGCAAGGTCATCAAGGCGATCGCGGAAATGCTTTATCGCCTGGAGGAGGGCATCCCTGTTTGCGAGACAAAAATCAGCGCTCATGCCCGGGCACGATGAGGCCACCCGCGTGGTATCACGGAAACCGCTCGATGCCAGCTCCGCAATCATGCGGTCACCTTCGCCCTGCTCCATGGCGGTTTCAGCGAGCGCCACGGCTACGATATATGGCAGGTGGCTGATGCAGGCTACGACCCTGTCATGTCGCTCAGCATCCAGTTCGACCGGTATGGCCCCGACTGCCCGGGCGAGGCTGTAGCCGGCCTCAACGGCCCGGGGGCTCGTCCGCGCCGTGGGCGTCAACACATAGGGAGCACCGGCGAAAAGACCAGGCTCCGCAGCGGAAAGGCCCGCCTTCTCCGAGCCCGCCATCGGGTGTCCCCCTATGTAGTCTACATAATCACGCCCATGGCGCAGGAGGATCGCCTCAAGCGCCTGCACAATCCCGCCCTTGGTGCTTCCTACATCGGTTACGACGGCATCCCTCTTCAAAACGCCCGAGATCTCCCGAGCTACACCGGGGATGCCGCTGACGGGCACCGCTATGACCACGAGATCAGCCCTTGATGCAGCTTCGGCCGCGCACCCGCTGCCGCTATCTATGATCCCGGCGCGGACCGCGCGCGCCACAACCTCGCTCGAGCGGTCAAAACCGATGATTTCCTTGACCATGTGTCTCGCCCTGATGGCGAGGGCAATGGACGCCCCTATCAAGCCCAGGCCCACGATGGCAAGCGTGCTGCCCGACCACCCATCCCCAGGCTCTTCAGGGACCCCATTCCTATGAACCTCATGAAGCACGCTGTCAGGCGTATCCGGAGGCATCTTCAAATCCCTCACATTATCCTTTATACCTATCCCTATACCTTATCCCTTAATCCCTCAAGCCTCATACCATGCCAGCCGCCCGGCCAGATCCCGCCTGCCTCCCGCTATTCTGCCGCCCGCTGCCACTATGACAAACGCCCGTAAGCGGCCGCCCGATGGCGCTGGCAATCCTCTCGAGCTCGCCCATCAAGCGCCCAAATTCATCGGGCCTTAACGATTGCTGGCCATCGGAAAGGGCCTTCGGCGGGTCGGGATGCACCTCAATCAGGAGCCCGTCAGCCCCGGCCGCGATGGCGGCCTTGGACATCGCGCCGACGAGGTCCGCGCGCCCTGTGGCATGGCTGGGATCGACGATGACCGGCAGGTGGCTCAGCTTCTTTACGAGCGGCACCGCGCTCAAATCCAGCGTATTCCTGGTGTAGGTCTCGAATGTCCTGATACCCCTCTCACAGAGGATGACCTTATGGTTCCCCTCCGAGAGGATATATTCAGCTGCCTGGAGCCATTCATCTACTGAAGACATGAGGCCCCTCTTGAGGATCACGGGCTTGCCCGTGCGGCCCACCTCCTGGAGCAGGGCGAAGTTTTGCATATTGCGCGCCCCGATCTGGAGACAATCGGCAAGCTCCGCAACGATACCCACATGCTCCTCGCTCAGGACCTCCGTCGCTACAGGCATATTCAAGCTCTTACCGACCTTCGCCAGCATACGCAACCCCTCAACCCCGAGGCCCTGGAAACTATACGGCGAGGTCCGGGGTTTGAACGCCCCCCCGCGCAGGATAGAGGCCCCGTGGGCCTTAACAGCCTTCGCGGCTTCAACGAGCATCTCCTCCCCTTCCACCGAGCATGGCCCGGCAATGACGGCCAGCCTGTCGCCTCCGACCTCCACATCCCCGACCTTGACAACGCTGGGCTCTGGGTGCCATTCACGGCTCGCCAGCTTGAATGGATGAAGGATCCGCACGACTCGCTCCACCCCGGGGAGCACCTGCAAGGCTTCGGGCTCGAGACGCCGCACATCGCCCACTGCACCGATTATCGTGCGCTCCTCGCCGCGGGAAACATGCACCCTCAAGCCTGCAGCTTCAATCCGGGCGACCACGCCGTCCACCTCGCGGTG
The DNA here is from genome assembly GCA_012839815.1 of Bacillota bacterium. GTDB lineage: Bacteria > Bacillota > SHA-98 > Ch115 > JABLXJ01 > JABLXL01. Next base: position 3,677 of record DUMQ01000067.1, read on the forward strand.
GGTAGCCCCGGGTAGCATCACTATTATCATAACTACTTCCTCCCCAAGTCGATTCCGCTTCCGAATTCCTCCTCAATCCAGCGCCCTCAGCGCCTTGCGCCGGCATGACGGCCTTGCCCATATCCCGGATCTGATCCGTATCCCGGGGCTGGCCCCGAAGCTCCAGGCCGGCTCCAGGCTGGAGCCAGGCTTAACCAGGCTCGCCCCAAACTCAACGCTCGAGGTCCGGCCTGAGCCCCGCCGCCCCCCGCAGGTAAACATGCCTTATCTCATGCTGGGCCTTACTGGTGTTCCAGAACAAGAGAACGCGTATACAGCGCTCCGGTGCGCCTGAAACCATGGGCTCCACCGCGTCGATCAGGGGCACGAGGTTCCACCCCAGCCTGCGGGCTGCAGCAGCCGGAAACGCGCTGGTTAGGTCCGGCGTTATTGTGAATACAATCCCGGCGATGTCATCCGGTAAAATGCCGTTAGCCCGCTGGATCTCGCAAAGAAGCTCGGAAGTCCTGGACAATATCTCCTCCGCATCATCCCTGTCAACTGTGGTCGCCCCCCTGACTCCTCTCATCAATGATACCACCTTATCATATTGCCCTGCAATATCACTATCCGAAATGTCATCGCAATACGCTTCTAAACCAGTCATTTAGTAATGAATTCGTCGACGAAAAACCAAATCCTGCACCTTATCGGATATTCTATCGCATTTCATTGCGATTTTGAATAAGTATACTACGTTATCGTTCATATTTCAAGAGTTTCAAGAGGCAAAGTTTCGATCCCCGACCGAAGGCGAGTGCGCCTCTCTTTACCCGGCGGACACGGCCGCCCGGCGGGGGATGCGAGGCGAACTAACAGTAATATCTCCACGCAAGTCCCATATTGTGATATAATTGGAATGGTGGGATTTTGAAGGAGAGGATGGTTAGAATTGGAAATACGTCTCTTGCACACTGCCGACGCCCACCTTGATAACCCGCTTTCGGGTCTCGGCAAGGTCGGAAACGCGAGGCGCAAGGAGATAGCCCGTGCATTTGAGAGAGTAGTCTCTATCGCCATCGAAAAGGGCGTCACGGCCCTCTTGCTAGCAGGCGATCTCTACCACGACCCATCCGCGCGTTCATCGCCCTGGGTGAAATCCCTTTTCAAGAAACTGGAGAGACATGGTATACACGTTCTAGCCATCCCTGGAAATCACGATGAGCTCCCGGCCTGTAAGGCATACATGGAGGAATTTCCACCCAATGTTTATATCTTCAGTGGGGAGGAACTCACTCCGTACACTCGAATCGAGGGGTTGAGCATCTACGGTGTTGTCTCCACGGATAAACACCGGAGGGTGTTAAAAGGCTTCCGGAAGGTTGACGCGCCAGGCTTTCATATCGCCCTCGTCCACGGCCAGTACAGGCTCACAGACCAGTTCGCCGAGAATTACTGCCCTATAGAGCCGGAGGACATAGAGCTAAGCGGCCTTGATTACATAGCCCTCGGGCACTTCCACAACTTTATGGACTGTTCGCATGGCAGGACCAGGGCCTTCTATCCGGGCTCCCCCGCTCGCCTCGATTTCTCGGACATAGCGGATAGGGTTGTTCTCCTAATAACATTAAACGATGCGGCGGTTTCGGTGGAGCAGGTGCCCCTGGAGGACCGGCAGTATATTACTGTCGAGGCGGATATAAACGACCCGGATCATATTCATCACCAGGTGGCTTCCATCGAAGACGAGGCTGCCTGTGTTAGAGTAAGGCTATCGGGGATCACCGGTGACCCCTCCATATCCAGCTCTATCGTGGACGACCTGGTGGAAAAATACTCCGACAAGTTCTTCTATTTCTGTGTGGAGGACAAGACCGATGTGATGATAGGCGACCTGGATGATGACTTCACGATACGCGGCAAGTTCCTGCAGAGGATGCGACAGCGGGTCCAAGATGCTCGTGACGGCGAGGATGCGCTGCGAGTCCGCTATGCGCTTTCTTACGGGCTCGCCGCCCTGAGGGGTGCAAGATTGAAATGAAGCTATCATCAATCACGCTAGACAGGTTCGGCCAGTTTGAGGCCAAAAGAATTGTTTTCGATGACCATTTCAATGTGCTCCTTGGGGACAATGAGGTTGGCAAATCTACGATAGTTGACGCCCTCCTCATGACCCTTTACGGGGTGCGAAGGGATGATAATCTCTGGAAACGCTATAAACCCCTCGATGACGGCCCATATGAGGCGACGCTCAACCTTGAAACCTCGGACGGGAAGACCTATAGGATTCACAGGGATTTCTTGAATACGCGAAACGCAGTGATATCCCTTCTGGATAACGGAGCATGGGTGAATATCAAAGACCCGGCCCCGATTTTCAATGATATCGGCATAAGCGAGATGAATCTATGCCGCAGCACCCTTGTTGTAACCGCAAGCGACGTTGTGCTCGACGCGAAGGACCGCAAGAGCATCAGCACGGCCCTGAATATGAAGATAACCTCCGGCACCGGTGAAGCAACAGGGCGGGCTGCGTTGAACGCGTTAAATGAAGTAAGAAAGGCCCTTGCCAAGTCCATCCAGGATGTCAGGGGCGACCGCGAAAGGCTGATGCAGCTGCAGATGGAGATCGAGGATGCAGAGCAACGGGCGCTCGCGCTCAAGGCCCGCTGCGAACAGGCAAGGCTCCAGTATGCCACAAAAAAGGCGCGGCTGGAGGTGCTCGAGCCCCTCATAGCGGCCCATGATGAATACCTCCTCGCCAAACGCGATTATGAACAAAAGGCACAAAAACAGGCTGAGCTTGTAGGGTTGTATCGTGAGATCGAAAAGATAGAGTCGGATATTCAAAAGCTTGACTCCGCCCTCGGAGAATACGGCGAGAGGGCTCAGGTGCTTACTAACGAGAACAGCGATGCCATCGTAGAGCTTGCGAGCAAGATATCAACGCTACGCGAACGAGTGGCAAAACTGGAAAACGAGAGGGCGGTTCACTCGAGGCTCGTCGAAAACCTTGAGCGAGAGGTTGCCGCGGCGCTATCATCTCTCGCGGCATTTGATGGGCACGTTCTCACGCCCGAACGTCTCGCCGACCTGAAGCTTCTGCAAAAAACCCTTGAATCTACAGCACGCGAGGTCGAAAGCAAGAAGGCTAAAATCCTTGACCATGAGAAGCGCGGCTCAACTATCCCGGCACTGTGGCCAGCCCTGACAATCCTGGTCGCATCCAGCGTGATATCGGTTTTCTTTTGGCCCGCCGGCGTCGTAGGGGCCATAATCGGGTTCGGGCTCCTCCTGGCGCGAAGCATAGTGGCCAGGCGGGCCCGGGCCCTCCGATCAAACTATGAACGCGAGTTAAACGAGGCCCTGGCGAGGCTCCAGGATATCGAGGAAAGGTTTTATAGCCTGAGCCAGAATCGAAGCCTCGAAGGTTTTGAGCGAGAATACGAGTCTTACATGAAGGCCAGGAGCGAGCTTGAACGCCTTGAGCAACAGCTTGACCGGGCCAAAGAACGCGTGGCCGACTTTACCACGGGCGATGAAGCGAAAGAGATAAAGAGGCTCGAAGCGACTATGGCGGCCATCCTCGAGGCTGCAGGGTGCAGGTCAGCGGAGGAATTCCAGAGAGCGGTGGAAGACTATAACAGGCTGCGCCGGGAGAAGCGGGAGCTTGAAGCCGTCCGGGCGGGACTTCTTAAGGGGAGAACACCCGGCCAGGTCAAGCAGGAACTGGATTCCATTACGGCTGACGTGATAACCGCCCAGCAGAGAATGGAGCGGGCATCAAGGCTGATCGGCAATCTCGGACCCGAGGTCATACTGTCCTACCGCAAGGAGCTTGAGAGCATAAATCTTGCAGCTCTGGCCAAGGATATCGAGCTCGCTGAGGAGATGTATAACCAACACCGCGAACTCACCATGAGGACGGACCCGCTGGATGTCCAGGCCGAGCTCGCGGAGGTCGAGGGCAGGCTGCGTGACCTTGAGGCCAGGCATTCAGGGGTTATCATGGCCATCGAGACCCTGACGGAGGCGATAGCCGAGGTCCAGCGCAATCTCGTCCCGGCGATCGAGACGCGCACGGGCGAGATACTGGGCCGTCTGACGGGCGGTCGCCACAGGCGCGTCGAACTGAGCCTAGACGCATCAGATCTTGAAGTGCATCTAGTCCAGCAGGGCACGGGCCGGCTCAACGCCGACCTCCACCTGAGCAGCGGCACCCGCGACCAGCTGTATTTTGGAATCAGGATAGCCCTGGCCGAAATTCTCACTGCTGGCCGCGAATTCCCGATAATCCTGGATGACCCGTTTATAACCTTTGACGATACCCGTTTTAAAAAAGCCATTAGCTTCCTGGGGGAGCTCGCCAGCACCCACCAGGTAATATACGTTACCAAAGATAAGGATCTACCGGCCCGGGTAGACCTGGCGGGGCTTCGAGCCACAGTGGCGGCACTCTCCTAGGCCGCCTGCCGGCTCTCATGGGCCGGCTAGGCCGGGGCGGCGGGGAAAGAACCGAGAACCCTCGTGAATATCGTCTTCGTCTTGAGCTCGGCGATGGCATCACGGCATGCCTGGTCGGAGATGTGGGTTTCCACATCAAGATAGAATATGTATTCCCACGGGCGTCCCCGGCTCGGGCGGGATTCAAGCTTGGTCATGTTTATCTGGCGATATGCGAACGCGCCCAGGCACCAGTACAAAGCCCCGGGCCTGTGTTCGGTGGCAAAGACGAGAACGGTCTTGTTCCTCTCTCCCCTGGCCCCTTCTTGCCTCCCAATTGCATAAAACCTTGTGAAATTATCCTTTTGCGTCTGAATCCCCTCGGCCAAAACCGCAAGCCCATAGATGTCCGCGGCCCTCCTGCTTGCTATAGCTGCAGCGCCGCGCATCCGGCCCTCTTTTATCATCCTGGCGCTGCCCGCCGTATCATATACGGCCACCGTCTCAACCCTGAGCTTCTGCAAGAAGGCATCGCACTGCGCCAGGGCCTGGGGATGAGAATAAACCCTCCGTATGCCCTCCACCGTCTCGCCATCCAGGGCCAGCAAGCAGTGGTTTACAGGCAACATGACCTCACCGTAGATCGAAAGATCGTTCTTTAATAAGAGATCGTAGCTCTCATTTATGCTTCCGGCCAGGGAATTCTCAATGGGTATGAGGCCGTCTGTAGCCCTGCCCTCATTGATCGCCTCAAAGACATCGGGCAGGGTGCGACAGGGTAAAACACTTGCCTCGCCTGACCTGACATCGCTGAAGAATTGGACAAGTGCCTCCTCGCTATAAGCGCCCCTCTCCCCCTGAAAGGCTATAACCCGATTCATTCTTCCTGCCTCCATCCGGCCTATGGACACCGGCAACCAGGCCTGTAAGCCGAGTTCTGTCGAGGGTGGCCATCTATCTTGGACGCAGGTTACCCTGCGCCTCTAGCGACCTTACCCGAGGGAAGAGCGGGCCACTCTATCTCCCTCCTATTTGGTCTTGCTCCGGGTGGGGTTTGCCTGGCCGGCCAGTCGCCTGGCCGCCGGTGCGCTCTTACCGCACCGTTTCACCCTTACCTTGCCGGGCTCGCGGGTACGACCCCGCAAGCTCAACAAGGCGGTTTGATTTCTGTTGCACTTTCCTTGGGGTCGCCCCCACTGGGTGTTACCCAGCACCCTGCCCTGCGGAGCTCGGACTTTCCTCGGGCACCCTGCGCGGCGCCCGCGACCACCTAGCCTGGTTGCCATCGTGGGATTTCATAGTAGCATACAGGTGCCGGCTTGTCAAGACCGTAAATCCATATTATGGCAGCGACATAGCGCGAACCTGATTCCCTCGACACTTTCCAACTCCTTCAACACTTTCCCACAGCCTCCTCAAGGGCCTTATTTGCAAGGCGATCAGCCACCTTGTTTCTCTCGCGCGGCACATGATGGATCTGGCAAGACTCGAAGCGCCCCATTAGAATGCGGGCTTTCTCAAACAAGGGCATCAAACCCTGATTTTTGACCCTGTACTCGCCCCTTATCTGCCTGGCCATGAGCTCGCTGTCGGTATATATCGTGACCCGCCTGGCCGAGAGCTTTAGCCCCTCCTCCAGCCCTCTAATAAGAGCCGTATACTCCGCTATGTTGTTTGTCGTCTCGCCTATGGCCTCGTATATCTCGGCCAGCAGGTTGTAGTCGCCGTCAAATATCGCAACGCCAATTCCAGCAGGGCCCGGATTGCTCCGGGATGCGCCGTCGGTATGAATTATAAGTTCTTCCATATCTTTATCTTATCCTCTTAGCATCTTTAATCCTACCCTCTCAGCCTTCTAAGCTCGCTGTCTGAAAAGTATGCGGCCGCAATTCTCGCACCGCACGACACGACCGCCCGCCTTAAGTTGCATAATAACAAATGTAGGGAGGGCAACATGGCAACCTCCGCAGATATCGCCCCGCACCCCGGCGACTGCAAGGCCCCCTTTGCTTCTTAAAAGTTGTTCGTATATAGCGAGCAGGCCACCTGTCACTTCGGAAGCAACCGCCTCTCGCTGCACCGCCAGCGCAGCGAGCTCGTCTCTTATTTCCCCTTCCTGGCCCCTCAGGTCACTCTCCAGGCTTTCGAGAAGGCGTCGTTTCTCAGCCAGCATCTCAGTCTTCTGCTTCAGTGTTTCTTCCGTTGCCTCGATACGTTCCATCAGCCCGACCAGGTCGTCCTCCAGCTTCCTCTTGCATATCTCAATGTTGTTTAGTTTTACCTCCAGGCCCCCGATCTCCCTCGGATTGGTTACCTCTCCCCCATATAGTTTCTTCTGGATTGCAGCTTGATTCTTCGTGATCTCGGCGAGCTCCCATTCCTTCTCCTTCTGGCCCTTTTTCATGGCCGCAAGCTCGCCCACCATCTCACGAATAACAGCCTCATCGCGAGAAATAGTCCCGGCAATTTCGCGCACCTCCGCCGCCACGGGCAACGACCGAAGCTTGTGCTCGAGCTCGGCCCGGCGTTTGTCCAGCCTCTGGAGGTTAAAAAGGCATTCTATCTCCCTGTTCATATTCTTATTCATCAACTTCAGACCTTCCCCCGCAAGACTTTCTCCTGCGCTGGCCTCGAATCAGCTTCGAATCGCATGCGAATCGCATCAACTTCGAATTGCACCGAGCAGGTCCTTGTAGGTGTCGATATCCATGCCCACATCCCTGCGCTTGGCATGGACATCCGGCCCGTTCTTCTCCGCGCATTCAACGCATCGTTTGGTCTCTGGCAGGATCCGGAGTCGCTCCTCGGGGATGATTTTACCACAAATTTCGCACTTCTTTTGCATCTCCCGGCCCCCCATGCTTCCGCCCTCAGGTTGACAAGTATGAGAATCCGCTGCGGCGTATCTAAATTGCTTCTCTCCACCACAGCGGATCACGGAAGCAACAGCCTCTTCTCCGCATATGCAAGACCTAACCGCGCTTACCGGCTACATTTATATACTATTTCTATATATCACTTAACGTTCCTGCTCTGTCCGGCACGTGCGAGATCAATTTTTGATTCAGGAAGCAAGCCAGCCCCCTGCCCTTTTGAGAAGCTCCAGCTCCATGGCCTCATCCTCATCCTCTTCCGATCCAAGCGCGGCCAGGGCAGCAGGGAAGGGTGAAAGGGCCCGCCTGAGCACGCCGTGAATGTGGGCCATCAATACCCCGTAGTTGACTATCGGCACGCCCGCCTCCTGGGCCTGCATGATCCGGGAAAGCATTTCCTTGCGGTTGAGCATACAGGCCCCGCAGTGGACGACAAGCTTGTAGTCACTCAGGTTGTCGGGAAGCATGTTGCCCCCGCTTACGACGTCGAAGGTTATCTCCCCGCCCGCCGCCTGGCGGAGCCACCTGGGTATCTTGACCCTCCCGATATCGTCCTCCACCGCATGATGCGTGCACGCCTCGGCGATCAGAACCCTGTCGCCGGGCTTGAGATCTTCTACCGCCTTCACCCCTGCAACCAGGGCCGCGAGGTCGCCCTTATATCGGGCAAACAGCACGGAAAATGAAGTAAACAGCACATCCGGCGGCGTATCCGCGGCAGCCTTTAGAAACACGGAGGAGTCCGTTATGACGAGCCTCGGCTTTCTTGTAAGGTTTTCAATGACGTGTCTCAGCTCTCGTTCCTTGGCCATCACGGCCACGGCGTCGCTCTCGATGACATCGCGGATGACCTGCTGCTGCGGCAGGATCAACCTCCCCTTCGGCGCCGCCTTGTCGATGGGAATGACCAGAACAACGAAATCTCCAGGAGCTATCAAATCCCCCACGATCGTTGGCGCTGTCCACTCCTTGGGCGCCGACTGCACGATCAAGCGCTTGAGTTCCTCGATGCCCTCTCGCTTCAAGGCGCTGACAATTACGCACGGGATACCGAGCTCACTCGACCACGCGCCGGCATCATGCCCCTCCCGCCCGTAAATGTCGGCCTTGTTTATGACCCCGATCACGTTTACGTTCTCGTTGCGGGCGCGCGCCACCACGCCTCGCTCATATTCAAGGTGGTCTTTACCTTGACCAGGGTCCACCACCAGGAGCGCAAGATCGGCCTTTTTGAATACGTCCATGGTCTTCCTGACCCGGAGCTCCCCAAGCTCTCCGGTGTCATCGATCCCGGCCGTATCTATAATGACCACGGGCCCCAGGGGCAAGATTTCCATTGATTTATAAACGGGATCGGTGGTTGTGCCCGGCACGTCGGAGACTATGGCCACATCCTGATTTGTAAGCGCATTTATCAAGCTTGATTTTCCGGCATTCCGCCTCCCGAAGATAGCGATGTGAAGGCGCTGCCCCCTGGGCGTCGTATTCAAACTCACCCTTCTCACCCCTTGTTCTAAGTTAGCGCGCAGCTGGCCGCGTCGGCCAGGCGAAGAGATGTGAGGCGCCCTATTTCCGGAGCTTTCTCGCCAGGAGCTTGAGACCGGCTATACCGGGGGTCGTGAGCTCCTGGGGCGCGAATATCGTAGAGAGCTCCTCAGGGCTGAAGCCGCTCTCCGCACGCACCACATCCTCAATCGACTCGCCTTTTTCCTGGGCCTTTCTCACCAGCGCCGCAGCGCGATCATAGCCGATATAAGGCACAAGGGCGGTTACAATCCCGTAGCTCCTGCTCAAGAGCTCCCGGCATCGCTCCTCATCTGCCGATATGCCCTTGATGCATCTTTCGGCGAACACCGTGGCGGCGTTGGCCAGTATCTCCATGGATTGAAGGAGGTTTTGCGCGATGAGCGGCAAGAACGCATTAAGTTCGAGCTGGCCTGACGAAGCAGCCAGGTTTATGGCCATGTCATTCGCCATCACCTGGTAAGCTACCTGCGTCACCATCTCGGTCGCCACAGGATTCACCTTCCCCGGCATTATGGAGGAACCAACCTGGAGCTCGGGGAGCCTTATCTCGCCAAGGCCGGCTCGGGGACCCGAGCCGAGGAGCCGTATGTCGCCCGCGATTTTAGCAAGATTCACGGCGGCCGTCTTCAGAAATCCTGACACCTCAGCGAAGATATCTGCGTTTTGCGTAACCTCAACGGAGTTCTCTGCCCTGGCGAGGCCAAAGCCCGTAAGCTCCCGCAGTCGCTCTACAACGGTGAAGATATAACGGCGACTGGCATTGAGTCCCGTGCCTACAGCCGTGCCGCCGAGATTCACCTGCCTCAGCCGCTCCTCGGCCTTATACAGGCGCCACCAGTCGCGGGCGACGGCCTCGGCCCACGCCCCGAATTCCTGTCCGAGGGTTATGGGGACGGCATCCTGGAGTTCGGTGCGGCCTATCTTCAGGACGGCTGCGAATTCCCGTTCCTTGGCCTGCAACGCCCCTTGAAGGCTTGCCATCGCCTGGCTCGTCTCACGAACGGATTTTATGGCAGCCACTCGGAGCGCCGTGGGGTATACATCATTGGTTGATTGCGAAAGGTTGACGTGGTCGATGGGGTGAACAATACTGTAATCCCCCTTTTCCCCGCCGAGAAGCTCGATCGCCCTGTTGGCCAGGACCTCGTTTACGTTCATGTTGGTTGAGGTGCCGGCCCCCCCTTGATAGGCATCGACAATTATCTGATCCACAAATCGCCCTCCAGCCAGCTCCGACGCGGCCTCTATTATGGCCTGCCCGACCCGCCGGGGCAGGAGCCCCACCTCCATATTTGCCTGAGCTGCAGCCATTTTCACCATGGCAAAGGCCCAGATCAGGGTTGGGTGGACCGTGAGGCGCGAGATGGGGAAGTTTTGCGCCGCCCTGGCCGAGTGAATGCCGTAGTACGCGTCCTGTGGAATTTTGAGCTCTCCGAATGCGTCCCTTTCGATCCTGTATGTCAAGTATCCATCACCCGTCTCTCTTCGCGCATATTGTCCTTCCGCAAAATATCAAAAAAGGTGAGTTGCCCTTGATCAACTCACCTCAAACCTTCATCATTATGGTGGGCCCACCCGGATTCGAACCAGGGACCAACCGGTTATGAGCCGGCCGCTCTACCGCTGAGCTATGGGCCCGAAAAAATGGCTCCCTGGGCAGGTCTCGAACCTGCAACCTACCGGTTAACAGCCGGTTGCTCTACCATTGAGCTACCAGGGAACGTCTCTCCAGTTGACATTGTTTATTTTACAATAACGCGCCCGATTGGTCAAGATCTCTTCACCTTACTGCCGGCAATAAAAGAGAATATACGACCATTTTTGCGAGTATTCCTCACCCAGGCTCTATATTCTTCGCAATGACGCAACCCACCTACTAATTCACCGACCAACTTACTAATTAATTCCCCAGTCAACCCCGCTACTCGAGGTAGTCCTTCAATTTCCTGCTCCTGCTGGGATGCCTGAGCTTCCGCAAAGCCTTAGCCTCTATCTGCCGTATGCGCTCCCTGGTCACGCCAAATATCTGGCCTACCTCCTCGAGCGTCCTCGAGCGCCCATCGTCCAGTCCGAACCTCAGGCGCAAGACCTTTTCCTCGCGCGGGGTCAAGGTCTCGAGCACATCCTCGAGCTGCTCCTTCAAAAGGCGATAGGAAGCTGCCTCTGCGGGAGCGAGGGCATCTTCGTCCTCTATAAAATCCCCCAGGTGGCTATCCTCCTCTTCCCCTATCGGCGTCTCAAGCGAGACGGGCTCCTGGGCAACCTTCATGATCTCACGAACTCGCTCCACGCTCATATCCATCTCTTTTGCTATCTCCTCCGGAGTCGGCTCGCGGCCGAGCTCCTGCAGGAGCTGGCGAGACACGCGTATAAGCTTGTTTATGGTTTCCACCATATGCACGGGGATTCGAATAGTCCGGGCCTGGTCAGCGATGGCTCTGGTTATGGCCTGCCTTATCCACCATGTAGCATAAGTACTGAACTTATAGCCCTTCCTATAGTCGAATTTCTCCACGGCCTTGATAAGTCCGAGGTTGCCCTCCTGAATAAGGTCGAGGAAAAGCATACCGCGACCAACATAGCGTTTGGCAATGCTTACCACCAATCTCAGGTTTGCCTCGGCCAGACGCCGCTTGGCCTCTTCATCGCCCTTCTCTATCCGCTTGGCAAGCTCGATCTCCTCTTCCGCGGTAAGCAACGGCACGCGCCCGATTTCCTTCAGGTACATCCTTACGGGGTCATCGATTGGAATCCCCTCGGGAATGGTAAGATCAATATCTGCCTCTTCGTGAGACTCCCCGTCGTCGTGCTCGAGAAGCTCTATTTCTCCCCCTTCCGGGATAATATCGACCCCATTCTCAGCCAGGGCTTCGTAAATGCCGTCGATCTGCTCGGGAGTTAGCTCGACGTTCTGGAGCGCATCCATAACTTCTTGATAAGTTAAAGACCCTTTTTTCTTGCCTCGCTGGATGAGCTCCTGAACCTCAGGAATACTCAAGTAATCAGCCTTTGCCATCTAACTCCCTCCTTCCTGACTGCGGATTTGAAGCCCCTACATGAATCCACCGAAAGATGCGAACTCTCGATCTAATTTCGATCGTAACTCTTGCCACTCGACCAGCAACTCCTGAAATTTAGCAGTATCCCCGCTTGCCTCAAGCGCCTTCAGCTCCCCTTCCATCCGGCGAATGCGCTCGCGCATCAGGTGTTCCTTAAGAACCTTTATATAATCAGATAGGATCTCCTTGCGCCCCTCTGGTGAAACAGGTATATCTTCAATAAAGGCTCCGGTTGCCACCGCCCTGAGTGTATCGTCCGCAAGTCTCGAGATAACGGACGCAGCATCCACGCTACCGGTAACCCCGCCTCGTTCACTATTTCTTGCTTCATCCATGATCGCGGCAGCTATGGTCCTGTGCTCGTCGCATGAAAAGACAACCTCTCCCAGCTCCCGGCGGACCGCTATATAAACATCCGGCTCTTCTAGCATCAGGCGAAGTAAACCACGTTCGGCCTTGATGACCTTCGCAGGCACACCCTGCCTCAGGTGGGAAACCCCCTCAACATGGGTATTACCAGTAGTATTCCTATTCTGGCCAAATTTATCCTTTGATGGAACCCGTGGAGCCGGGCCGGTGCGTCCAAGCTTCCTGACCTCCTCAATAAATGCCTCCTCAGGCACGTTCAGCCGCGCAGCCATAACCCTGGAGTATTCCAATCTCTCAACTGCATTTTGGATGCCTGCAACAACGGCCGCGGCCCGGGCGGCGGCAGCGACACGTCCCTGAAGCGTGGAGAGGTCTATATCCTTCAGCGCCAAATCAAGTTTATACTCCACGAGGGGACGGGCCCCGTCCAACATTGAAACAAACGCGTCACGGCCCTCGCTCCGGATAACCTCATCTGGGTCCTTGCCCCCTGGAAAAACAGCCACCTTAACCTGGAGTCCTGCCGCGCTCAAAAGGTCCATGCCCCTAATCGTGGCAGCCTCTCCCGCAAAATCAGCGTCGTATGCAAGCACGACTTCCTTTGCATATCTTGCAAGCAACCGTGCCTGATTCTGGGTCAGGGCCGTCCCGAGCGATGCCACAGCCGTGCGAACCCCGGCCCGGTGCGCCGCAATGACATCGGTATAGCCCTCCACGATGACCGCTCGCCCTGAGGCCCTTATCTCATCCCTGGCAACCGATATACCATAAAGACTGCTCCCCTTGCTAAATACCGCGGTCTCGGGCGAGTTAAGATATTTGGGCTGCGAGTCATCGAGAACCCTGCCGCCAAACCCCACGACCCTCCCGTGGAGGTCGAAGATCGTGAACATTACACGGTTACGAAACCGGTCGTAAAACCCTCGTGATTCCTTCCTCTTTATGATAAGGCCGGCGGCCTCGAGGATCTCAGGAGACAAGCCTTTACGTGTAAGGGCCTTATAGAGTGAATCCCAGCCTGGCGGGGCGTAGCCCAGTTTGAACCTGACGATATCATCCTCATCTATACCCCGTCCCCTTAGATAGTCCAACGCTGTAGCGCCCTGACGCGTCTGGAGCAAAGCCCAATTAAAATAATCGGCTGCGGCCTCGTTGGCCTCGAGTATAAGGGCCTTGATGTCACCCTCCCGCCTTGGGCCCGATGCCCCATCGCCGGGTAAATCGATGCCGGCACGCTCCGCGAGCAGCCTCGCAGCCTCAGGAAAGCTCATATTCTCCAGTTTCATTATAAACGCAAAAACGTCGCCACTCGCACCGCACCCAAAGCAATGAAACAACTGTCTCTCTGGTGAAACTACAAATGACGGGGTGCGCTCGGTGTGAAACGGGCACAGCGCCTTGTAGTTCTTGCCGGTCTGTTTTAAAAGAACATATTCAGAGATGACCTCGACTATGTCGTTCCGCGAGCGAATTTCACGTAAGATATCATCCCGGAGCTGGCCCCGCATCCCGATCACCTTCATAAATCAAAGCTGGACAACCCGGGGCTCCAATTAAAAACTTCGCCACGCTGGGGAATTTTCCTTCCGCCCGCGGGAACGAGATATAATCGGATTCATGGAATTACACCTCAAGACTTGCTAGATTATTCGACGGTGCGAAAAATTTTCCTGCATAAAGGCGGAATATTTTTCAGCAAGCCGTACGGCTTGATTCGGGCAACCATGCAGTACAAATTATATACCCTAATTATTATGATTAATATGCAATAACATATGCCCCGGAAGCCTCAAAGGTGCCTCACTCGCACCAGGCAAAGGCATAAAACGAGGGCCCGAATGCCCGGGCCCTCGTTCACGCCTGCACCTGCATGACTGGCCATGCTGACGGCCATACTAATTAATGCTCCCTGGCCGCGTCCGCCCGGCGGAGGGATGCGAGACACCTCGGCCACTGTGCGGACTGTTAGCTGTTACCTGCGAAAGGTCGGGGTGTTTTTGCGCACTAACTTAGCCAGGCTAGGCGGTCGTGTACTCGGCCTTCACAGCCTGGGTGCCCTTGCGCGGGTGGCGAAGCTCAGCCTGAGCAGCTGCCAGCCTGGCTATTGGCACCCGGTAAGGCGAGCAACTTACGTAGTCTAGGCCGTTCATGTGGCAAAACTCGATGGAGCTCGGCTCGCCGCCGTGTTCACCGCATATACCAACCTCAAGGTCGGGCCTAGTCTTACGGCCCTTTTCCACGGCGATCTTGATCAACTCGCCGACGCCCTTGCGGTCCAGCACCTCAAACGGGTTATGCTCGAGGATGTTGTGGTCCAGGTAATATGGCAGGAACTTCCCTTCGGCATCGTCACGGCTGTATCCAAACGTGGTCTGGGTAAGGTCGTTTGTCCCGAAGGAGAAGAACTCCGCCTCTTTAGCGATCTCATCCGCGGTCAACGCGGCCCGAGGAAGCTCGATCATCGTCCCGACCTTGTAGTCGAGCTTCACCCCGTAGCTCTCGATGACCTCTTTGGCAACCCTGTCTACTATCTCCTTGGCGATGGCAATCTCATTTACATGGCCGACAACAGGGATCATGACCTCGGGCAGGATCTTGTAGCCCTGTTTCGTTAACTCGCACGCGGCCTCAAAGATGGCCCGGGCCTGCATCTCAGTGATCTCAGGATAGGTTATACCCAGCCGGCATCCCCTGTGACCGAGCATCGGGTTGATCTCGCGCAGCTTATCAACCCTGGCGAGAAGGGCCTCCTTCTCCTTGATCTCTGTCTCCGGTGCCCCGCTCATCTTGAGCTTGGTCACCTCGACCAGGAGTTCCTCGTGACTCGGGAGGAACTCATGGAGCGGGGGATCGAGCAACCTGATGATGACGGGGAGGCCGTTCATCTCCCTCAGGATGCCGACAAAATCATCCTTTTGCATAGGGAGCAGCTTATCGAGCGCTCGCTTCCTTGCTTCGGTGGTTTCGGCCAGGATCATCTCCTGGACTATCGGGACACGTTCCGCAGCGAAGAACATGTGCTCGGTCCGGCAGAGCCCGATGCCCTGGGCCCCAAAATTGCGGGCCGTCCGCGCGTCGGTGGGCGTATCGCCGTTTGCCCTTACTTCGAGGCTCCTGACCTCGTCAGCCCAATCCATAAGCGTCTTGAAGTCGCCGCCGATAGTGGGATCGATGAGGGGAGCGGCTCCCAGGATAACCTTGCCCTGGCTGCCGTCAAGCGTGATAACGTCGCCTTCCTTGACGGTCACATCCCCGACGATGAACTTCTTCTCCGCCTCTATCACGGTAATGGCCTCGCAGCCCGAAACACACGGGATACCCATACCCCTTGCCACAACAGCCGCGTGACTCGTCTTGCCACCGCGCGTGGTGAGGATACCTTGAGACACCGCCATACCGTGGATATCATCCGGCGAGGTTTCCTTACGGACCAGGATGATCTTCTTACCTTCGCTGCCCAGCTTCGCTGCCTCATCAGCCGTAAATACCACCGACCCGACGGCCGCACCCGGCGATGCTGCGACGCCGGAGGCAATGACCTGTACCTTCGCGCTGGGATCGATCCTCTTATGGAGAAGTTGATCAAGCTGGGCGGGCTCGACCCTGAGGAGCGCCTCCTCCTTGGTGATCAGGCCCTCCTTCACCATGTCGACGGCGATCTTTACAGCTGCCGGGGCGGTACGCTTGCCATTTCGGGTCTGGAGGATGAAGAGCCTCCCCTGCTGGATCGTAAATTCCACGTCCTGCATATCCCTGTAATGTTTCTCGAGCTTCTCGAAGATACCGGTCAGCTGCTTATAGACCTCGGGCATCTCCCTCTCAAGCTCGGCAATGGGCTTAGGCGTCCTGATACCGGCAACGACGTCTTCGCCCTGGGCGTTCTTGAGGTACTCACCATAATACTTGCGCTCACCCGTGGCGGGGTCACGCGTAAAGGCTACGCCCGTCCCGGAGTCATCCCCCATATTACCAAAGACCATCGCCTGGACATTTACAGCGGTCCCCCAGTTCCCGGGGATGTTGTGGATCTTGCGGTAGGTGATCGCCCTTGGATTATTCCATGAACCGAATACCGCATCGCGCGCCATATCAAGTTGCTTCCGCGGGTCTTCAGGGAAATCGACACCCTTCTTTTCCTTTATCATCGCCTTGAACTTCACAACAATGTCCTTCAGCGCCGCGGCGTCCAGCTCTGTATCAAGTTTGACGCCAAGCTCCTTCTTTTTCGCATCGAGAATCTCCTCGAAATCGTCATGAGGCACGCCGAGCACCACGTTCCCAAACATCTGGACGAAGCGCCTGTAGGCGTCGTAGGCGAACCTCTCGTTTCCTGTCCGCTTTATGAGGCCCTTCACTGTATCATCATTGAGGCCGAGATTCAGGATTGTGTCCATCATGCCAGGCATCGAGACCCTCGCGCCGGAACGGACCGAAACGAGAAGCGGGTTCTCGGGATCCCCGAATTTGGCACCCATAGCTTCCTCAAGCTTCTTCAGGTTCTCCTCGACTTGCTCTGCAAGCTCGGGCGGATACTGGCCGTTATTCTCATAAAAAATAGTGCACACCTCTGTCGTGATGGTGTAACCCGGGGGCACAGGAACTCCGAGGTTTGTCATTTCAGCGAGGTTCGCACCCTTTCCGCCCAGAAGGTTCTTCATCCCGGCTGTGCCTTCCGCTTTTCCGTTGCCGAAGAAATATACGTATTTCTTCCCTGACATTACGTTCTACCTCCTCTTATCTGCCGCCGCTTTAGACCATAGCACTCCCCTGATACGAACTCAGAGGCTCTAAGGTAAGCTCCCGGAACTTTACCTAATACTATGGTAAAGATTCTGCAGGTCGTCAAAGGTCTATGGAGAGACTCATGTTTCATATGCACCCGCACGCACTCACACACACTCATATAAGGAAGAATACATGATGCTAAGGGAGGATGCATGATGCGATGTACACACAATCAAATTATATTCGACAAGGACCTTTAATTCCCTTCTGAAGTAACCACTATTTTAGAAAGATCTCCGATACCCCTCATAGCACCCGCTATAAGCGCCAGGAGGGAAAGCCGATTCTCCCTTACCGCCTCATCCCTGGCCATGACCAGCACTTCCTTAAAGAATCTGTCGATGGGACCGGCGAGAGTGGAGAACGCGTTGAGAGCCCTCTCGTAATCGCCCCTGGCAAGGGCATCATCAAGCTCACGTCTGACCCTCTGGTATGCATCAAACAGCGCCCGCTCCGCAGGCTCCACCAGGAGCTCGGAATCGACGCGACCAGGCTCGCGTTCGCCCGCAATGTTCCTCGCGCGTGTGAAGCCCGTAACCACAAGCTCAAATGCGTGCGTTCCTGCAACGCTGGCAAAGGCCTGGGCACGCCTTACACAGGATGATACGTCGTCAAATCCGGCGGTGACCACGGCATCTATAATGTCGTATCTTACATTGCGCGATGCAAGCAGTCCCCTTACCCTCTGCTCGAGGAAGGCCATCAAGTCGCGGGCAGCTGCAGGGTCGACAGGCGCGCCAAGGTGTGCGTCAAATTCTCCGAACGCCCTCGATGCGAACTTCCCGAGCGATAGCACCAGGCCTGAGCCGGCTAAGATCTCCACAAGGCCCGAGCCCATTCTCCTGAGGGCATAAGGATCCTCGGACCCCGTAGGCTGGATGCCGATCCTGAAAAAACCCGCCAGGGTATCCATC
The DNA here is from genome assembly GCA_012839815.1 of Bacillota bacterium. Taxonomy (GTDB): domain Bacteria; phylum Bacillota; class SHA-98; order Ch115; family JABLXJ01; genus JABLXL01. The sequence continues at coordinate 21,626 of DUMQ01000067.1, forward strand.
TTGTCCGCGAGGGCAACGATCCTGCCCGCAAGGCTCTCCGGCAGGATATCGCCTGAATAACGCGGGAGGTAATGCTCAAAAATAGCCTGTGCTACGTCCTCGCCCTCCCCGGATAACCTGGCGTATTCCCTCCCCATGATGCCCTGGAGCTCTGTAAACTCCTTTACCATATTCGTCGGGAGGTCAGCCTTGGCGAGAAACGCGGCCCGCTCCGCCACCCGCGCGACGTCACCACCGGCGTTTAGCGTCTCGCAGAGCCACCCTGCAAGCCGGACAAGCCTCTGCGTCTTGTCAAACATCGTGCCGAGGCGCTCATGAAACATTATGCCCTTCAACTTTTCCACCTGGCGCTCGAGGGGAACCTTGCGGTCCTCATCGAAGAAGAATTCAGCATCAGAAAGTCTGGCGCGCAACACCCGCTCGTTGCCGCGACGGACGATATCGAGGTTTTGACCTGTACCATCCCTTACCCCTACGAAGGCCGCCATAAGCCGGCCGTCCTGGCCAAAGACCGGGAAATACCTCTGGTGTTCCTTCATCGTAGTAATCAAGACATCGCGCGGTAGAGAGAGGTACCTCGGGTCAAAGCTCCCCAGGAATGCAGTAGGGTATTCCACAAGATGCGTGACCTCAGACAGCAACTCATCATCTACGAGGGCCCGCCCGCCCTTCTGGGCCGCAAGCCCATCGACCTGGTCCCTGATGGACCGCATCCGTTCATCCTGGTCTACGATGCAGAAGCCCTCCCGCAGACGGGGAATATAATCTTCCGCCGATTCAACCAGGACCGGCCCATCCCCGGCGAAGAAACGGTGCCCAAAGGTGGTGCGCCCTGAGACTATACCATCCACATCGAACTCGACTAGGTCGTCGCCCCAGAGTGCCAGGATCCACCTTATGGGCCGCACAAACCTGAACTCCCTGTCACCCCACCTCATGGACTTGGGGAAGTTCATATTGCCTATAATCTTGGGGAACGCGGCCGCAAGCGCCGCGGCCACAGGCCCTCCCTCCTCGTGCCTGACCGCCCACACATACTCGCCCTTTTCGTCGGCCCGGACGACGAGATCCTCAACGGCAACGCCCTGGGACCTGGCAAAGCCCTCTGCTGCCCTGGTCGGCCGGCCGTCCTCAGAGAATGCGACTCGCCTGGCCGGCCCCCTGGCCTCCCGGACCAGCTCCCTTTGCTTCCCACTCACGCCTGTTATGTAAAGCACGAGGCGACGCGGGGTCCCATAAGCCCTTATGTCTTCGTATTCAACCCGCTCAGCATCTAGAAACCTCTCCCCGAGTTCCCGTAAAAGCCTGATCGCACCGGGCATAAAGCGTGCAGGTATCTCCTCTGCACCAATCTCCAAGACAGCATCCCTCTTCGGAAACATCAAATAGCTTATCCCCCTCATGAAGCCCTAACCAGCAGCGAGCAGCGGGTAGCCGAGCCTCTCCCTCTCGGCTACATAAGCCTGGGCGCACATCCTGGCAAGGGCGCGCACCCTGCCGATATAGCCTGTCCGCTCTGCAACGCTCAACGCCCCGCGGGCATCCAGCAGATTAAATGTATGAGAGCACTTCAATACATAGTCGTAGGCCGGCAGGACGAGGCCCCTGGCAAGCGCCTGCCTGGCTTCATCCTCGTAGGAATCGAAAAAGAGCAGGAGCCTATCCACGTCTGCGACCTCAAATCCATACTTTGAATGCTCGAACTCGAACTGGTGATAAACCTCACCATAGCTCACACCCTGCACCCACGCCACGTCGAATACATTATCCACATTTTGAATATACATGGCAAGGCGCTCGAGACCGTAAGTTATCTCAGCCGAGACGGGTTTTACGTCAATGCCTCCGACCTGTTGAAAATAGGTAAACTGGGTAATCTCCATCCCGTCCAGCCAGACTTCCCAGCCCGTGCCCCACGCCCCCAGGGTCGGAGATTCCCAGTTGTCCTCGACAAACCGTATATCATGCTCTTGCGGATGGATTCCCAGCGACTTTAAGCTATCCAGGTAGAGGTCCTGGACATCATCAGGTGACGGCTTCAGGATAACCTGATACTGGTGGTGTTGAAACAATCTGTTGGGATTCTCCCCATAGCGGCCATCCGCGGGACGCCGCGAAGGCTGCACATAAGCAACCCGCCAGGGCTCTGGGCCCAGGGCTCTGAGGAAGGTCTGGGGCGACATGGTCCCGGCACCGACCTCCACGTCATATGGCTGGGCAATTACGCAGCCCTTTTGGGCCCAAAACTGCTGGAGGGCCATTATGATATCCTGAAATGTCATAAAAATCCTCCCTTACAGGACTGGCTACCGGGCAGGGCCCAGGACCCATTCAACCAGGAAACGGGTTACGGTCATCTCGACAAGCGCTGCAACAAAGAGAAGCGGGATCACGAGGGCGAGCAGGATTATGATCGCGTCATAGACTACCCTTACGATCATCCTGCCTTGCTGCCTGCCGCGTTCATATGCAAGTATGTTGAGCCCGAGTCGCATCCCCAGGACGCCGCCGAGAATAAACGCCGGTATCTCGAAAACCCCATGGGGAAGGACCCCGACCAGGAGGAATGCTGCGATGTCCAAGCCGCGCGAAGCCGCATTGCTGGATATGACCCCGATAAAGAAACCGTTCAGGAATATGGCGATGATAGGGAAGATGCCGAACGCGACCCCCGATGCCACGCATAGGAGGACAGCCCGAAGGTTGTTCCAGAAGATGGCGATTATGCGCTCCTGCATCCCCAGGTCTTCCACTCTGTTTCCAAGGTGCTTGAATTTCTCGACAATGCCCTGAACGGCACCGAAGGTTGGGAGCGGGTGAAACCTGTAAAGCCAGAATCCGCTCAGCACCCCGATCACAAAGAGAAGCGTCGCGAAAGCGATATAACGTCTCCCCGCCCGGAGGATCCGCGGAATGTGGACACGATATAAGAAAGCGAGGGCCCTCATGCCAGGGCCTCCTCTCAGAGCCTAATGCCTCTTCTCTCCCCTGCCAGGAAACACCGGACCCGGGCCTCCACCCTTCACCCTCTACCGGGAGGCCCTGCATCCCCTGCCCGCCTTACCCGCCATATAAATATACCAGACGCCCCATTAGTTGTCAACGCCACCCGGGCTCCCGGGCGAGGGGCTACCGGCCGGGCCCGGCTCCGGCCCCTCGAGGGAGATAGAGCATTTCGTGGCAAGCGCCGCTAGGGCTCCGAGGGCAGCAAGCTGAGGGGCGATCATGGCCCCCACCACGCCCGCGGTGACAGGCAACTCCACCAGTGTTTTATCGTTCTGCCTTATCTTTATCTTGGTCTCGTTGCCCTTATGGATGACATCTTTGATCGCCTCAATGATCTCGGACCCTTTATCGATGAGCCTGGTGCGCTGCGCAGACATATCCCTCTCGATCAATACAAGTGCCTCCACAACGTCTCCACCGGCCTGACGCAGGTACTCCACCGCATCCTCATACGAAAGCCCGGCCCTTTCCCTTATACAATCAACCTTCTCGAGGGTTATTTCCGCACCCCCGCTCGCATCCATATTCGTGTTCATATCCTTTTTACTCCCCCTTTTCAAGACTCTGCTTTGAGTTAGTGCGCAGGAAGAGCGGCCATAGCGCGCCCATGGCGCGACATAGGGCAGGCCGCTCTGCAATCCCCGGCCCTTAGCTTGTTGCGCGCCCGGTATGTCTTACCATCTCGAGAAACTCGCGAGACTTGAGCGATCTATCGAGATGATAATCAATATGAGACTTGAGGATCGCGTCGAGCTGGCGCCTGACCTCGACCGAGGCCTTGAGCTGCCCGATCCTCCTTAAATCGTGATTCAGAATTCGCTTTAAAAGCTCTACCGTTCCCCTGGACACCTTAATCGCCCCGTCGCCCTGTGCCCCGGCGCATTCAAGACATAAGACGCCGCCTGTCGCAGCGTCAAAGGCAAGCTCTGCGGCCTCCGGGTTCCCCCCGCAGGTGGCACACCGGTCCAGGACCGGTTTATATCCCAGATAGGTCATGAGCCGCGCCTCAAACGCGAAACGCAACATCTCAGGGTCCGGGAGCTCCGGGAGGACCTGAAAGGCTGTCAGGAGCAGCAAGAAGATGCTATCGTTCTTCTCATCTTCCTCGGTTGAGATATCAACGAGCTCCGCCATATAGCTGGCATACGCCATGGATACAAGATCAGAGCGAAGCCGGGAGAAGGGTTCAATGATAGACACCTGGCTGATATTATCAAGGCCCTTGCCCTTGAATATAAGGAAATCCGCGTAAGTGAAAACGAGCGTTGACCCGACGAACCTGCTCCTGGGACGCCTGGCTCCTTTAGCGACAGCCCTTACCTTCCCGCGCTCCCGGGTATATACAGTCACAATCCTGTCGGCCTCGCCCAGATCCCTGTTTCTTAAAACAATCCCTTCCGTCTTGTATAAGGACATTCAGGTATTGCCCCTCAGACTATCATAATTTATCCTTCCCCGGGGTTGAGAGAATATTCGATCCCTCCGCTGCGCACTAAGTTAGGACATTACCTGCGCAGCAGGACACCAAAGATAAGGGATAGTATGATACTTATCAAGATGCTGGTCATAAGGGGGAAGTAAAATGTAAAGTTGCCCCTCCTAATATATATGTCGCCCGGGAGCCGGCCGATCCCCGGTAACTTGCCCGCGAGTAAAAAGAGCGCACCCACCCCGACTAAGATAAGGCCCATGACTATTAGCATCCTTCCAAATGGACCAAGATCGCCCATAAACCTATCGCCCCCTACCTAAACCGTAGTAGCCGCAGGCTTGTCCGGGCCCCTCCCCGGCTCGCCCTCAACCGACTCAGTCGCTTGCGAGGCCGCGGCCGCCACGCCGCACTCACCCGGATATTCCATGCCGAAATGTTCGTATGCACGCCTTGTTGCCACCCTGCCGCGAGGAGTCCTGTCGATATAGCCCAGCTGGAGGAGATAAGGCTCGTAGAGATCTTCTATAGTATCCCTTTCCTCGCCGATGGCGGCGGCTATGGTGTCAACCCCGACGGGCCCACCTCCGAATTTCTCTATCACGGTCAAAAGCAAAGTTCTGTCGATCTTATCGAGGCCGAGCTCATCAATCTCAAACATATCAAGGGCGGCGCAGGCGACCTTACGGGTTATTACCCCCTCCGCCTTGATCTGCGCATAATCCCGTACGCGTTTAAGAAGCCGGATAGCTACCCGGGGTGTCCCCCTGGACCTCCGCGCGATCTCCTCCGAGGCCTGCGGGTCTATGGTTATATTCAAGATATGCGCCGAGCGTTCAACGATCTTTTGGAGATCCCTCGCATCATAGAATTCCAGCCTGTGGATGACCCCAAACCTGTCGCGCAGCGGCGACGTGAGGAGCCCGGCCCTCGTTGTAGCTCCCACCAGCGTGAACCTTGGGAGGTCGATGCGGATGGAGCGTGCGCTCGGCCCTTTACCGATCATGATGTCCAGCGAGAAATCCTCCATCGCAGGGTAAAGGACCTCCTCAACAGTCCTGTTGAGGCGGTGAATCTCATCAATGAAGAGTACGTCTCCGGGGGCCAGATTGGTCAAAATGGCCGCGATGTCGCCCGGCCTCTCGATGGCCGGCCCGGATGTCGTCTTTATATCAACCCCGAGTTCATTGGCGATGATATAAGCGAGCGTTGTTTTACCAAGGCCTGGCGGCCCATAGAGGAGGACATGGTCGAGCGATTCCTTTCGTTCCTTGGCCGCCCGTATAAATATGCTGAGGTTCTCCCTAACCTTTTCTTGCCCTATATAGTCGCTAAGCCGCCGCGGGCGGAGACCGGCGTCAAGCGCGATATCCTCCTCTTGCGCTTCATTTGATATAAGCCGGTCGCGAGGCTGGCTCCTGGGAACAATCCTATCGTGCGACATAGAATAACCCTCCGGGTCTCCTTTGAATTTCGGTTTACCTCTTCCTGGCAATAACCTTTAACGCCTCCCTTATCAGGACCTCGGCGCTCAAAACCTCATCGCCCGGCCCCCCATTTGCCCCGGCCGCCCTCCCGCCTCCTGCAAGCTCCGACTTTGCCTCGGAAACGGCCCTTGCTGCCTCCGATGAGGTATATCCAAGGCCCATCAGGCCGCGAATGGCATCCCCTTCCGGCCCGCTATCGCCCACGTCGAAGATGCCCGTCTCCCTCTCGGCACCGGGCCCGCGGCTCAGCTTATCCTTCAATTCGACAACAAGCCTCCGCGCAAGTTTATTCCCTACACCGGAGATACTGGTGAGGGCGGAGATATCTTCGCTCAAAACAGCGGTCCGAAACGCCGAAAGAGGCATCGCCGACACGACCGCCAGCGCAACCTTGGGCCCCACACCGCTGACCGATAAAAGCAGCAGGAAGAACTCCCTCTCTTCAGGGCTACCAAACCCATAAAGGCTTATGTCATCCTCCCGCACGAGCATGTGGGTATAGAGGCTGATCTCCACGCCCACCGCCGGGAGGGCCTGGCGCAGGCGAAGCGGCAAATTAATGCGAAAGCCTATGCCGCCTACATCTATAACCGCAAAGTCCGTCCCGATATAGGTCAATTTCCCGGTGATGGAGGCTATCATTTATCTATCTCCCCGGCATGCTTAATGCTAGCCCTAAATCTTACTGAATGGATGTGACACACGGCGACAGCGAGCGCGTCAGCTGCATCATCCGGCGACGGTATCTCAGTCAAACCCAGCAAAAGCTTGATCATGCGCTGCATCTGGGCTTTATCCGCCCGGCCGTATCCGGCTATAGCCTGTTTTACCTGGAGAGGGGTATACTCAAAGAGTTCAACGCGCGACCGGGCGACCGCAAGCAAGATGACCCCCCTCGCCTGCCCCACGGCGAGAGCCGTCTTTGCATTCCTGTTGAAGAAAAGCTCCTCTACGGCAACTGCATCAGGCCTGTACCGGTCGATAAGCGCCTGGACCCCGAGATATATTTCTTCGAGCCGGGCTTCGGGCTTCTCCCGGGCCGGGGTCTTGATGTATCCATAATCAACGGCTATAAGCCTGCCTGCGCTGTTGCGGACGATTCCATAACCCGTCGTGGCGGTCCCGGGATCTATGCCGATCACAAGCACCCGTACATCATCTCCGCATCCCTGCGGCCCAGTCCGGCCCAGATGGTGATACTACACCCACGGTCTTATTGTATCATTTACGAGCCGGAAATCAAATATCCGGATGCTGTTTCGGGCATACTTCATCAAGGAATAAAATTAAGGGGATACAGAATTATGATCGAAACGAAGGTTGGCCTGATTCCGCTTCTAATCGTCTCCTTCCTGCCCGGGCTCTTCTGGGTCGGCTTCTTCTATAAAAAAGACAGGCTCGAACCCGAGCCCAAGAAGCTCATAATACGGACATTTCTATACGGCGCCCTCGCCGTATTTCCCGCGGCCATGATCGAGACGCCATTCCGCCCTCTTATCCGGCTCGGCCAGCTCAACCTCGTCTTGCTCTTACCCGTCACCATCCTCGTGGTCGGCCTTGTAGAGGAATCGTTGAAGCTCCTCGCAACCTGGATCTCGGTTTACGATTCACCGGATTTCAACGAAGTCATGGACGGGATAATCTACTCGGTTTCCAGCGGGCTGGGATTCGCAGCCCTGGAAAATCTCCTCTATGCAGGGGCGTTTGGCGTGGCTGTCGGCCTGGTGAGGGCGGTCATAACATGCCTTGCCCACGCATCCTTTTCCGGCATAGCTGGCTACTATCTCGGGAGGGCCAGGTTCGATCATGATAGGGCGCAGTATTTTGTCATAAAGGGCCTCACCCTTGCCGTGGTCTTCCACGGCGTCTATGACTTCCTCATTTTAGGCGGAATCCTCCCCCCATCCTTCGCGGTGGTGATGGTGGCCGGCGTATATCTCTACCTCTCTAGGAAGCTTGCTCTGGCTGAGAGTCTCTCGCCGTTTAAGAAATAAGCCTACCATTCTCCTATTCCAAATCGGCAGATCATATGATAAAATAAGCTTGTGATTCCAAAGGAAAGGGGGAATGAGGCAAATATGTCCGGCCATTCTAAATGGGCAAACATAAAGCATAGAAAGGCCAAGGCCGATGCGACGAGGGGGAAGATTTTCACGCGAGTCGCGCGGGAGATTATCGTAGCAGCCAGACAGGGTGGCGGCGACCCTCAGGCCAACTTCCGCCTCCGCATGGCTATTCAGAAGGCCCGCGATGTCAATATGCCTAATGACAGCATAGTCCGCGCCATCAAACGGGGCATAGGTGAGGGCGGCGAAGGCTCCAACTATGAAGAGCTGACATACGAGGGTTATGGTCCCGGCGGCGTCGCAGTGCTCCTCGACGTCATGACGGATAACAAGAACAGGACCGCCTCGGATATCCGGTATATCTTCTCAAAGCACGGCGGCAATCTGGGAGAAGCTGGGTGTGTCGCATGGATGTTCGAAAAACGCGGACTTATAACCATAAACCGCAGCGATACCAGTCTCGGCGAGGACGATTTAATGAACTATGCTGTCGAGGCCGGCGCGGAGGATTTCAAGGCCGACGAGGAGACTATAGAGATAACCACGAATTATGAAGATCTGGAGAGCGTCAGAGAGTTTCTGGAATCCAAGGGCCTCAAGCTGGCCTCAGCGGAGATTACAATGATCCCCAAGACAACCGTCCCTGTTTCGGGCAAGGAGGCCCGCCAGGTCCTGGAACTCATTGAATCGCTTGAGGACCACGACGACGTCCAGCAAGTTTATGCGAATTTTGACATCTCCGAGGAGCTTATGGAGCAGCTCGCTGAGGCTTGACGCCGGGATTGATGCCGGAGAGGCCGGGATGAAGATAAAAAGGGACATGGCACTCATGCCATGTCCTTATTTCTTTCCGGCATATTTCTCTCAAACCTGCACAAGATAAAGATACTATCCGTTTTGGCCTTGTTCGAATCCATAGCCTGGGCTCAATAACAATAATTGTAAACCCGGCATCCTGAGGAGTGAAGATGGTGCTCAAGAAGGGCGGTGTGCTCATTCTATTTGGTCTGGTGCTCTTTATCGCCAGCTTTGTCTCTACATTTATAAGATTCGGTTACAACGAACACCAATATACACCGGGGCGAAAGCCGATATCCCTGTCCCGTTCGTCTGAAGAATATGGGGCTATGGTTTCCAAGATAAGCTCTGGCACGAGGATCGTGACAAGAATCCTCTACGAGTGCGGGCACGAGGAGACATCCGCTCGGGAAGCGCCGCCGGAGATGGTCGGCCTGACAAAGGATGAGCTGGAAAAGGAATGCGGGGATTGGGAGATCATCTCGTTCGACCCGGATAGCGTGGTCATGTTCCAGCGCCGGCCCGGGATGGCACCGCAGTGTCTGAAATCGATGTTTGTAGGCGTAAGAGACGGCTTTGTTACCGTATTCTACGGCACCCCCGAAAGGCCGTGCCGGGTGAAGAGCATCACCAGGATCCTCGCGCGGAGGCTCCCCGCGAAGGAAGTAAAGGACCTCATGGCAGGGATCCCTGTTGACTCGGAATCAAAACTCCTCGGGATTCTCGAAGGCCTGTCGGGCCTCCAGAATTAAGTCAGATGACATTGACATTAAAAATTTGGATTATCCTACTTGACAACTGAAAAACCCTTCATGTAATATGTGATTAGATTGTTAGCACTCTCCCCCGGTGAGTGCTAAACCCAGGTGCAAAGGAGGTACGATGAAATGATAAAACCGTTAGAGGACAGGGTCGTTGTAAAGGCAAGCACGCAAGAGGAAAGAACCAAAGGCGGTATCGTGCTGCCTGACACAGCCAAGGAGCGTCCCCAGGAGGGTGAGGTGATAGCCGTCGGGCCAGGCAAGCTTCTCGAAAACGGCCAGAGGGCTCCTATGGATGTGAAACCCGGAGATAAGGTAATCTACGCCAAATATGGCGGCACTGAGATCAAGATCGACGGCGAGGAGTACCTGATCCTGAGGCAAAGCGATATCCTTGCCATAAAGTAAAACCAAGCTCTCCATAAATATAAAAGCAGGCTTTCAACGGGATCTACATTCAACCTGTGACCGATAACGGGCTTTAATTATAACGTAGTGTGAGGAGGTACATAATCGATGGCTGCTAAACAGTTAGCCTTTTCGGAGGAAGCTCGCCGCTCCCTTGAAAGAGGCGTGAATATCGTTGCGTCAGCAGTTAAGGTTACTCTGGGCCCCAAAGGGCGCAACGTGGTCCTCGAGCGTAAATTTGGTTCCCCCGTGATAACCAAAGATGGCGTGACGGTCGCGAAGGAAATTGAGCTCGAAGATCCTTACGAGAATATGGGTGCCCAGCTCTGCAAGGAGGTTGCATCCAAGACAAACGATGTCGCTGGCGACGGCACAACGACGGCTACCGTCCTGGCCCAGGCCATCATGACCGAGGGACTCAAGAACGTTGCCGCCGGGGCAAATCCGATGTTCGTCAAGAAGGGCATCGATAAGGCGGTAGCAGTAGCTGTTGAGGAAATAAAGAAGCTCAGCATCCCGGTCGAGGGGAAAGAGGATATTGCCCACGTGGCGTCGATAGCCGGTAACGATCCCGAAATCGGCGACAGGATCGCTGAGGCCATGGACATGGTGGGCAAAGACGGCGTCATAACCGTCGAGGAATCTAAGGGCATCGAGATCACCGTTGAAAAAGTCGAGGGCATGGAGTTCGACAAGGGTTATATATCCCCCTACTTCGTCACCAATGCCGAGGCCATGGAGGCCGTCCTGGAGGACCCCTACATCCTGATTCACGAGAAGAAGATCACCGCTGTGGCGGACCTGCTCCCGCTCCTTGAGAAAATCGCCAGGACCGGCAAGCCCCTCGTGATCATTTGCGAGGATATGGAGGGCGAAGCCCTGGCTACGCTCGTCGTTAACAAGATCCGCGGCGTCCTCAACTGCGCTGCAGTGAAGGCTCCCGGCTTCGGCGACAGGCGAAAGGCCATGATGGAGGACATCGCCATCCTCACTGGCGGTACCTTCATTTCGGAGGACCTGGGCGTCAAGCTCGAAAACGTCGACCTTGGAATGCTTGGGCAAGCAAAGACGGTTAAGATTACCCGTGAAAAGACCACCATCGTCGAGGGCAAGGGCGATAAGGAGAAGATCAAAGGCCGAATCAACCAGATCAAGAAGCAGATTGAGGAGACCGACTCCGACTATGATCGCGAGAAGCTCCAGGAGCGCCTTGCCAAGCTCGCGGGCGGCGTAGCCATCATCAAGGTCGGTGCCTCAACCGAGACTGAGCTCAAGGAGAAGAAGCATCGCATCGAGGATGCCCTGGCTGCGACGCGCGCGGCGGTTGAGGAAGGCATCGTCGCAGGCGGCGGCACCACCCTGATCAATATCCTGCCGGCCTTGGACAACATCAAGGCCGAGGGCGATGAGAAAGTCGGCGTGAATATCGTCCGCAGGGCTCTCGAAGAGCCTTTGAAGCAGATAGCCAACAATGCAGGGCTTGAGGGTTCCGTAGTTGTCGAGCGCGTGAAGAATGAGACAAGGAAGGGCTTCGGTCTCAATGCCGTAACCGAGGAATATGTCGACCTCGTCAAGGCCGGGATCGTCGACCCTGTGAAGGTTACAAGGAGCGCGCTGCAAAATGCCGCAAGCATAGCTTCGATGCTCCTGACAACCGAGGCCTTGATAGCCGATGTGCCCAAGAAGGAGCCTGCCACGCCGCCATATCCGCCAGGTGGAGGCATGGATTATTAAAAGGCACGGCCCACTCGAATCAAAACCATTGAAACTTGAAAGTATAAGGAAAGGCGCGGGATTATCTTTCCCCGCGCCTTTCTTTCGTTTGCCCCCTGCACTCCGCAGCCGCACCAAACAGGGCCGGCGCTGGCAGACCACTGCCGGGAGCAGGCTGCTCGCTACTTTCCGGAGGCCTGACCGTTGTTATTATTCCGCGAGCCCTCGATGCCGAAGTAAACCTGGGGCACTTCTCCCATTATCATTACCTCGGTTATGGGAACCTGGCTCCTCACCTCTATATCCGAGCTTACCAGCGGGACCACGATCTTGACGTGGGCGATCACGTCGAGATATATCCGGTGCCTGATCTGATTGATCCCGGCCTGTTCAAATTTGCTGCTTATCTCCGTCCGCACCGTTCCCATCGGCACCACGCTGATGCAAATCCTGGGCCCTACATTTGCCAGTATCTGGCTGCCAAACGCCTGGCCGAGGGGAATCCAGATCTCCGTCTCTGTCACCTTCTTGAGCGTATCCTGCACCGCCATTGCCACGTCGGACGTAAGGCGGCTTATCTCCCCCGTATTGGGCTGCACCAGTACCACGCGGCCGCGGCTGTCCGGCCTCAGGGCATAAAGGTCCTCCCACTTTATGGTGCCAACCACCTTACGGCTGACGGCCTCATTTATGGCCTCAGTGGCTATGACCCGCGCCTTGGCCTCGGCTATCTGCTGCAGGGTAGGCTTCAGGCGCCGGTCAATGACGACAAAGATCAAAAACCCCAGTAAAAGCGCAAGGAAGGCTCCGGCAATCAGCCTTCGCCTCCTTATCCATGTTCTCCTTATCAATCTGAAGGTCCTCGTATAACCCCAGTATGGTACCGGGGCCCGCCGCCTCCGTCGCCCAAACCACGCCACGCCAAACACCCCCGGCCACGAGACCGCTAGAGGCAAGCCGGGAATTGACCCACGGATGGCGTCCGATTCCCGTGCATTAAATTCTATGCGAAAGGCCCGGGGATTTATACGCTTGGGCGCTGCCTCTCCCCGCCTTAGGCCAGGCGGATGACGGCAAACCTCCTCTTCCCGACCCTCACGAGCATGTCGTCCCTCAGCTCCACCGTCGCCGCCGGGTCCAGGATCCTCTCGCTCCCTATTCGCACCGCGCCCTGCTCGATGAGCCTCTTGCCCTCGCTGCTGCTCTTCGCAAGCCCTGCCAGGGCCAAAAGCTTTGGCGCCCAGATCCTCCCCTCCGAGAGTTCACCCCTGTCGATCGAGACCTCGGGCACGTCGTCGGGCACGTCGCCGCTCTTGAAAATAAGGTCAAATTCCTCTTCAGCCTCCTGCGCCGCCCCGGGCCCGTGGTAGAGTGCTACGATCTCCCGCGCAAGCCTCCGCTTGGCGTCCCGCGGGTGCAGCCTGCCTGCCTTGAGGTCATCCTCGATCCTCCTCACCTCATCCTCCGGCAGATTCGTTGCGAGATCGTAATACATGATCATGAGTTCATCCGGTATGGACATCGTCTTCCCGTACATCTCAGCAGGCGGGTCGTTTACCCCGATATAGTTACCCAGGCTCTTGCTCATCTTCTTCTCACCGTCGATGCCAGTCAATATGGGCATGAGCACCGCGACCTGGGGGTCCTGCCCGTACTCTCGCTGGAGCATCCTTCCCATCAGGATGTTGAACTTTTGATCCGTCCCGCCGAGCTCCACGTCGGAATGAAGGGCGACGGAATCATAGCCCTGCATAAATGGGTAAAAGAATTCATGTATATATATGGGCCTTCCCTCATCGAACCTCTGGGCGAACTCCTCACGCTCCAACATTCTCGCCACGGTGTACTTCGACGCGAGAATGATCACATCTTCAAATCTCAAAGGGGCGAGCCATGAGCTGTTAAAGACCACTCTGGTCTTGCCGGGGTCAAGGATCTTGAACGCCTGCTCCTGGTAAGTCCTGGCGTTGGCGAGAACCTCGGCCTCGGAAAGCTGTTTCCGTGTTTCTGATTTCCCCGTCGGGTCGCCGATCCTTCCGGTAAAATCCCCAACCACGAGCGTGACCTCGTGTCCCAGGTCCTGAAATTCCTTCAGCTTACGCAATGCGACGGCGTGGCCAAGGTGGATATCCGGTGCCGATGGGTCAAGCCCGAGTTTTATACGGAGCGGCCGGTTCTCCGACCGCGCCTTCTCGAATTTATCCAGCAGGTCCTCCTCCGAGACGATCTCCGCCGTCTTCCTCTTGATTATCTCCAGCTGCCTCTCGGGTTCCATAGCCAGCCCATGCTCCTTCCGCTGCATATCGTACCATGCGTATCGTATCATGCCTCTCGTCATATCTTTCTTCCCGTCATACCTTTCTATGGAAGTATCGTATCAAACACAGGGACAAGTGTCAATGTTTGAGGCTATATGATATAATAGGCCTTGGATAGGCCCTCGCAACCTGGAATGGGGTATCGGAACGAAAGGAGCATTGAACCATGAAACGGCTGCCGACCAGGAGCCAGGATGGAAGCATCCTCATAGGTTTGGCCATTTTTATCGTGCTCCTCATGTGCGTTGCCACTGGTGGAGTGATAGGAATTCTGGCGGGCGCCTTGAAGAACATGCCAAGCCTCGAGGATATAGAATACAGGCCAAGCCAGACGACAGAGGTCTTTGATGCAAACGGCAAGCTCATCACCCAGTTCTATGTGGAGAATAGGGTGTGGGTTCCTTTATCCCAGATCCCCAAGGACCTTCAACACGCAATCATAGCTGTGGAGGATTCTCATTTTTACGAGCATCATGGGATCGACGTGATGGCCATAGCCCGGGCGCTCCTCGCCGATCTGAGAAGCGCTCGAAAAGTTCAGGGTGGCAGCACCATAACCCAGCAGCTTGCCAAGAATGCATTCCTCACGCATGAAAAGACCTTCACCCGAAAAATTCAAGAGGCGTTGTATGCAATACAGCTTGAACGGCGCTATACCAAGGACCAGATCCTCGAGCTCTACCTGAACGAGATATACTTCGGGCACGGGGCCTACGGCGTTCAGGCTGCCGCCCAGATATATTTCGGAAAGGATGTCAGAGATCTCACCCTCGCCGAATCGGCCATGCTCGCGGGCATACCCAGGGGGCCCTCATATTATTCCCCATATGAAAATCTGGAGGCCGCGAAGAACCGCAGGGCCACGGTGCTCGCCAGGATGGCGCTGCTGGGGTACATAACAAAGGATCAAGAAAAACGCGCTAACGAAGCGCCCATAGTCCTTGCAGGGCTCAAGCCCAAGAAGCATATCGGGCGGTATTTTGCGGATTACGTGCTCCAGCAGCTTCTGGCGCGCTATGGCCAGGATACAGTCTACAAGGGAGGCCTTAGGGTCTACACCACACTCGATCTGAGGCTGCAAAGCATCGCCGAGAAGGCGCTGGCGCAGAACCTGCCCAGGGGTAAGGTGGATTCCAGGGGCCTGACGCAACCCCAGGGCGCGCTTGTAGCCCTTGACCCGCAAACAGGCTATATAAAGGCGATGGTCGGCGGGCGCGGCGAGGATGAATTCAACCGGGCGGTTCAATCATACCGCCAACCGGGCTCGGCCTTTAAGCCGTTCGTCTATACGGCTGCGATCGATAACGGCTACACGCCGGCCACGACCATCGACGATTCGCCAGCGGAATTCGTCATGACGGGCGATAAACGCTGGGCCCCGCGCAATTACGACAATAAATTCCATGGCCTCGTTACCCTGCGCCAGGCCCTGGAGGAGTCCATCAACGTGGCATCGGTCAAGCTCCTCGATGAAGTCGGCATCGATACGGCGGTCCGGTATGCCAAACTCATGGGGATAACATCCCTTGTTGAAACGGGCCGCATAAACGACCGTAATCTCTCTCTGGTTCTAGGCGGGCTCACGAGAGGCGTAACGCCGCTGGAGATGGCTGCCGCATACGCCGTGCTGGCCAACCAGGGGATAAAGGTTACCCCCATGGCGATCATCCGCGTCGAGGATGCAAATGGCAACGTCCTCGAGCGCAACATCCCCCGGAAGGAGATCGTCCTGGGCGAGGCGACGTGCTACGTAGTAACGGATATGCTAAGGGGGGTTATAGAGCGAGGGACGGGAAAAGCAGCTAATGTCGGGGTGCCTGCCGCAGGCAAGACGGGCACCACAAGCGACAATACGAATGCGTGGTTTGTAGGCTTCACACCCGACCTCGTAGCCGCGGTGTGGATCGGTAACGACATCCAGGCAAAGCCCCTTATATATGGCGGGGTCAGGATAGGTAGCGCAAAGGCCGCCCAGATATGGGGCGTGTTTATCAGGGAGGCGCTCCAAAAAGGCATAATCCAACCTCGCGAGTTCCCCGTCCCCAGTGGGGTTGTGCTGGGTGTGAAGATATGCAAGGAATCGGGGCTCCTGGCGACGCCCGCCTGCCCTGCGACCCGCACGGAGGTGTTCGTCAAGGGCACGGAGCCGACCGAATACTGCAAGCTCCACGGCAGCTTCATACACGCCAAAGTTTGCCGGGACTCGGGGAAGCTTGCGACCCCCGACTGCCCGCCGGAGAGCGTCGAAACAAGAACATATCTTAAGGATTCCAAGCTCGAGGTCGCTCCCGACGGCACAGTAATCCTGAATAACAGGCTCCCGGAGGATTATTGCGACGTGCACGGGTCGTCGGCGCCCACGCAAAGCGACACCACGGTGACGCCGTCGCCGCCCTCACCAGCCTCTCCGAACCTGAATCCGGCGACGCCGGAGTGATTCCTCAAATACTCACGCACGGCCTGCCTGAGGGCCCCGGTGCCCTTCCCGTGTATTATCCGCGCCCTCGGCAGGCCTGCGAGGATCGCATCATCCAGGTACTTATCCACCTTCTCAAGGGCATCTTCGACCCTGAGCCCCCTGAGGTCAAGCTCCGGTGCTATCTCCCGCGCCTTCTCGCGCGAAATCTGCCCTACCACGGAACCGGAGACATGCCCACGCCCTGCGTCATCCACCTTCAGGAGATCCCCCAGGGGAAGCATAATCTTGATGGCCCCGATCTGGACCTGTACCTCGCCCTTGCCGCCGGGGCCGGCAACTATACAGCCCCGCTGCTTAAGCCTGGGCACAAATACCATGACCCCGGGCCTGGCATCCTCCGGCGATAACGGCAGGCCTGCATCACCCATGCCCTCGCTCCGGTCTGCGCCGTGCTGCCCGCCTCCGTCGAGACCGTCCGGAGACGGCCCATCGTCATGGAGCAGCTCTTGGCCGGCTCTCTCAAGGCCCTCTCGTATGCTCCTGATGGAATCCTCAAGCTCCGCCCTGGCTGTGCCGGCGACGCTCGCCTTCCTTTCAAGCTCCCGTGCGGCCCTTATCGCCTCCTCAGCCTGGAGCCTGGCCTTCCTCAAGACCTGCCGCGCCTCCTCCCTCGCCTTCTCAAGGATCTCGGCGCGCTTTTCCCTGATTCGCCTGGCCTCCTCCTCATGTTCGCGCTTAAACTGCTCTGCTCGCGCCCTGAGCGCCTCGGCGTTGCGACGCTCGAGCTCTGAGCTCCGCATATTCTCGGCGATATCAGCTATCATATCCTCTACACGCGTCGCCTCCGGGGCCATCATGGCCCTGGCGCGCTCGATAACCTCACCGGGCAGGCCAAGCCGCGATGCAATCGCGAAAGCGTTGCTCCGGCCTGGGAGGCCGATCAACAACCGGTAAGTAGGTCGCAGGGTGACATCGTCGAACTCCACGGATGCGTTCCGGACACCCTCTCTCCGGTAAGCGAATGTCTTCAACTCGCTGTAATGCGTTGTAGCTACCGTGCGGGCATTCCTCTCGTGCAGGTATTCAAGGATTGCCATTGCTAGGGCCGCTCCCTCCTGGGGATCGGTCCCGGCACCAAGCTCATCCAGCAGCACAAGGGAGTTACTCCCGGCCTCCCGCAGGATTCGCACGATATGCGTCATATGTGAGGAGAAGGTGCTCAGGCTCTGTTCGATGCTCTGCTCGTCACCGATATCGGCAAAAACCTGGTCGAATACGGCAAGTATGGTCCCGTGCTCGGCGGGGACATGCAGGCCGGCCTGGGCCATCAGCGTCAGGAGCCCGATCGTTTTTAAGGTCACGGTCTTGCCGCCTGTATTGGGACCGGTTATGACCATTGTGCGAAACTCCCGCCCCAGGGATGGGTCTATCGGGACGACATCCCCCTTCAGCAGCGGGTGCCTCCCCTTCCGGATATTTATATATCCATCATCATTGAGTTCAGGCTCGACGGCATCGAGTTCCTGGCTCATGCGCGCCTTCGCAAAAGCGAAATCGATCCGCCCGAGGTTCGTCAGCGTCTCATATATCTCCCCGGCCGCGCCCGCCACCTTGGCGCTGAGCGTCCTCAGGATCCTGGCGACTTCCTCGCGCTCCTCCGCGCAGAGCTCGCGTAGCCTGTTATTCATGTCCACCACCGGCATGGGCTCGATGAACAGCGTCTGGCCGCTCGCCGACTGGTCATGCACAATGCCCGGCACGTAGGACCTGAACTCCTGTTTCACCGGCACGACAAACCTGTCGTTGCGTATGGTGATAATTGCATCCTGGAGGTAACGCTGGGTATCGGCGGACCGGATGAGAGACTCCAGCTTATCCCTGATCCGCCCGTTCAAGGACCTTATCTCGCCCCTGATATGCTTCAGCCTCGGGCTCGCGGAGTCGTAAAGCTCGCCGTTTTCGTCAATACATTCAAGGATCGCGTCCTCCAGATCCCGGGGCGGCTTGAGCCCGCTGGCAAGCTCCGCGATTAATTTGAAATCCTCACGCAACTCAAGCAGAAACTTCCTGAGCTTTCGGGCCGCGGCGAGCGTATTGGCTATATCAAGAAGCCCGGCCGGCTCGAGCGTAGAGCCGACCTGGGCCCTCCGGACGGCCTCACGCACGTCCCTCACTCCCCCGAGCGGGACCCCGGGGTGGAGACGCAAAATGCCCTTGGCCTCGGTTGTCTCGGCCTGGAGGGCACGCGCCTCTACTATGCCGGTTACGGGGACCAGCTGGTCGACGAGCTCCGCGCCGAGGCTATTGGTCGTCAATCCTCGCAGTAAATCCTTGATTTTATCAAATTCAAGAACCCTCAACGTTCTCGGGTCGATCATAATGAGAATTCTACCTCCCATTACCGTCTATCATGATAACAGTAATGTGGGGTAGAGTCAATTGACACCGGCCCCCGGTGACCCGGGCAAATAGGCCAACGGCTTTGAAACGGGTCAACGGTTTAACAACGGATCAACACTCAGCCGAGTTGCGTTTTGTCGATAACCTTGGATTCTTTGAGCGACACGTAGAGGTTTCCCTCGGCATCGAGGCTCGCGAGGAGGACCTCGTCGATCTTATCGACACCGTGTTTATGAAGCCTGTCCTCGAGCCATTTTACGGAGAGGTTGAGCCTCTCCAGGTTCTTATACTGTATCTGTCCATCTGTCACCAGGGGGAAGGGCAACCCCTCATAAGACGTGGGGATCCCCAGATCATGCGGGGTAACCGGCCTCTTTTGGGACTTAGGAATTACGCTCAAATCCCCCGAGGTCTCAAGGATGGCATATTCCACATCGGCGATGTTCGGGACATCCTTCTCCCGCAGCTGCGCGAGGAGGTCGTCCAGGTTATACCGGGACTTGCGGAGATTGGATTCTATAATCCGCCCGTTTTCAATGAGAATGCTCGGGCTCCCGGAGATCACCCGTCTGGCGGTGTCGCTCTTCAGCGAGATAAATGCGGTCAGTATCTCTGCGACGGCGAGCACCGCTATTGGCACGATCCCATCCACCAGCGTGATCTTCTTCTCCTCAAGGGGCAGCGAAGCGAGGTCGGCGATCATCACGGCAACGACGAGGTCAAACGGGGAAAGCTGGCCGACCTCCCGCTTGCCCATGATCCTCGTGATAAATAACACGAAGACATACATTACGATGGTCTTACCGATAACCTTGAGCACGTATAGCACCGTCCCATACTATTCCGTGTATCTTCCTCGCCGCAAGCAAGTTGATGTATACAGGCGGCCCGACCTACACGGGCTAGTATTGGTAAAGAGCTATGGCGTTTATGCGCCTAATGCTTATGCTCGCCCAGGAATTTCAACAGCCGCTCGCCCTCCCAGGCGTTTATAACATCATCCCTGCTCAGCCACGCACGCCTTGCGACCGAAACCCCGTACTCTATGTAGCCGAGTTGTTCCCTTGAGTGCGCATCCGTGTTTATTGCCAGCTTTACGCCCCTCTCCTTCGCCATCCTGGCGTGGATGTCGGAAAGGTCGAGGCGATCGGGGTAGGAATTTATCTCGAGGACCGTCCCCGTCTCCGCCGCCGCCTCAATCAGGGCATCGATATTCACGGCGTAGGGTTCGCGCCGGCCGAGAAGCCTTCCGGTCGGATGTCCTATGATATCCACATGGGGGTTCCTCATCGCCGCTATGATCCTCGCCGTCATCGTGTCCGCGTCCTGCCGGAAGCCCGAGTGGACCGACGCCACTACTATATCGAGCTCCGCCAGGAGTTCATCAGGGTGGTCGAGCGTACCGTCCCTGCGAATGTCCACCTCGACGCCGGCGAGGACCCTCATCCCCGTTAATCTCTTGTTCAGTTCGCGAATGGCCTTTACCTGGCGCCGGAGGGTCTCCTCCGCCAACCCCCTGGCAACGCCGAGGGATTTTGAGTGGTCGCAGATGGCGATGTAGCTGTAGCCCATGCGCCGGGCAGCCTCGGCCATCTCCTCGATGCTGGTAACGCCATCGCTCCACGTTGAGTGCATATGGAGGTCGCCCCGGATGTCGCCGGGCTCGAGGAGCCTGGGCAGCCGCCCCTCCCTCGCAGCCTCGATCTCACCCGTATCCTCGCGCAGCTCGGGGGCGATGAAATCTAACCCCAGCGCTGAATATATATCTTCCTCCCGATTGATGAGGATCTCAGTCCCATCCTCCCGGGATATACCATATTCGTTGATTTTCAGACCCATCTCCCTGGCCATGCCGCGCAGCTTCACGTTATGAGCCTTGGATCCCGTGGAATGATGCAGGGCTGACCAGAAAAATGAAGGGCCCACAACCCAGGTATCCACCTTGATGCCGTCCCTGGCCATGACGACCATCCTGGTCCCGCCCCGAGACAGGACCTCGCGCGTCCTGGGCAGCTTCTCGATTGCATCCATGACCGCGATGGCATCCCCGCTGGCAGCCACAATATCGATATCTCCTATGGTTTCCTTCCTACGCCTTAAGCTCCCGGCCGCCCGGACCTCGAGCACCTGGGGTATGCGCCGTATGCTTTCGATAAAGTCCTGAGCGATAGGCATAGCCACGCCGAGCGGGATGCGGTCGAGACGGCCCCTCAGCATCTGTATGCCTCGCAATATATTTTGCTCCGTCTTCACGCCCATCCCGGGCAGCTCACGGACCCTACCGGCCTTCGCCGCGGCCTCAAGCTCATCTATCCCCCCGATGTGAAGGTGTTCATACAACGCGCGCGCGGTCTTGGGACCCACGCCCGGTATGTCCAGGAGCTCAACGAGGACCCGAGGGACCTTCTCGTTGAGGTCCTCATAATACCGGAGCCTCCCCGTGGTTATAATCTCCTCGAGCTTCTTCTTCAGGGCTTCCCCGATGCCCTCGATGTCCCCGAGCCTTCCCTCCTCGTACATGGTGGAAAGGGGCTCCGGGAGGCTCTCGATCTTCTCCGCAGCGTGCCGGTACGCCCTGGCCTTGAAGGGATTATCGCCAGATAGCTCTAGTAGCTCGGAAATCTCCCAGAAGAGCGCCGCAATCTCCGCATTATTCACGCGATCAACTCCCTGCCTCGCTCACGCCCAAGCTCACCGGCTCTTTTTCTTGCCGGCGGCTGCCTGCGTCTTCTCCTTTTCAGCCCGCTCAATCTCCGCGGCCGCCTTTAGTCGCCTGTCCACTACGATGTAGCCATAGATCGCAAATATCACCAGGGCACCAAACACAACGCCGGCTATAATATCTCCGAGACTCATACCTTATCCTCCTTTACTATCAGCTAAGTTCGTGCGCAAAAATACCCGGACCTTTCGCAGGTAACAGCTACCAGTACCACACAGTGGCCGGGGTGTCTCGCATCTCTCCGCCAGGTGGCCTTAATCTCCGGCCCAATAGCCCTCGGCCGGAGATTACGGAGCGGCCTGCTCGACTAGGTGTAGGTTCCTTGATTTGTGCCAGTTTACCAGCACGTCCCGGGGGTTGCCGGTGCTTGCGTTCCGGGGACGGCGCGCTTGCGGCGCGCCTCCGTTGAAATTTGGCGTGAGGGCCTTGCCAAATTTCAAAAGGCCCCGTCACGCAAGCACCGGCAACCCATGGGAAAACGTCAGTAATCTTCGAACCTACACTTAGGGACAAGTCTAAACATGGATACCAGGCAAAGGAGGCTGAGAACGGTGGAGACCATCCTCAGCGCGGCAGGGATTTCGAAATCTTTTGGTGGGGTTCATGCGCTCAAGGGCGTCGACTTTGAGCTTGCGGCCGGAGAGGTTCACGCTCTCGTCGGGGAGAACGGCGCGGGGAAATCGACCCTCATCAAGATATTCTCGGGCGCCTTGCGGCCCGACTCGGGCAGGATCCTCTATCTGGGAAAAGAGGTCGAGATATCCGCGCCAAGGGTGGCCCAGGAGATGGGAATCGCCACCGTCTACCAGGAACCCTTGCTATACCCCGAGCTCGACGTCGTGGAAAACATCTTTATGGGGCGGGAGATAACCAATCGCTACGGCAACATCGATTATCGAGAGGAACTCTCCAGGGCCAGGACACTATTTGAGATGGTGGGGGTCGACCCTAACTTTCTTGTTGAAAAAGTAGGCCGGCTGAGCCTGGGGTTAAACCAGCTGGTGCTGATCGCCAAGGCTCTATCATATAAATCGAGGGTTATAATCTTCGATGAGCCCACCGCCATCCTCACGGAACAGGAGGCGAGGCGGCTCTTTGAGATAATCGGCCGCCTCAAGGAGCAGGGCGTAGGTATCATCTATATCAGCCACCGGCTCGAGGAAGTCTTCCAGATCGCGGATAGGATCACTGTAATGAGGGATGGCGAGATCAAGGGCACATTCCCCGCCAGGGAGGTCACGCGGGACCGGATAGTGGAACTCATGGCCGGCCGGAGCCTCCGGTCGTCGGTGCGCCGGGCGCGGCCCGCCTATGGCAAGCCGGTGCTCAGCGTTCAGGGGTTTACGAGAAGGCCCCAATATTTTGATGTGAGCTTCGACCTGTATCCCGGGGAGATCCTGGGCTTCTTCGGGCTTGTAGGTTCCGGTCGCACCGAGGTAGCCCTGGGGATGATCGGGATTGCGCCCCCCAGGGAGGGCTCTTTGCTCCTTGATGACCGCCCCGTCAATATACGAGCCCCGTTCGAGGCCCTGGATCTCGGTATAGCGTACCTGCCGGAAGATAGGAAGACGCAGGGGCTTTTCAATATCCTGTCGATTCGCTATAACATAAGCGTTTCGGTCCTGGGGCGTCTAAAAAGGCTCGGGTTCCTGGTCGACCGAGACCGGGAGGCGGAAATATGCAACAGGTATTCAGCTGAGCTCTCCATCAAGCTCCGCAACATAAACAACCTCGTAAGCTCCCTGAGCGGCGGGAATCAGCAGAAGGTTGTACTGGCCAGGTGGCTTGCGGGAAGCCCCAGGGTGTTGATTCTTGACGAGCCCACAAGGGGGATCGATGTGGCCTCCAAGGAAGAGATACATAACAAGATCTTCGATTTGGCCTCCAGGGGCGTTGCGATAATGGTGATCTCATCGGAGCTTCCTGAGATCCTCAAGATCAGCGACAGGATCATAGTCATGCATGAGGGCAGGATGACGGGCATCTTTGACCGTGAAAGCGCCACGCCCGAGGGGGTCCTGCGGGTCGCAATGGGAGAGGCCGGGACAGGGATACAAAACCAGGGTTGAACTGGAGGCGATGTGCCATGAACACGAAGGCATTTTACCGTGTCGCGTACAGCCGCGAATTCATCGTATTCATATCCCTCATCATTCTCGGGGCGGTCTTGACCTCGTTTTCGCCCCAGTTTCTATCCCTCGAGAATATATCAAATCTCCTCCTGCAAATATCAGGCATAACCATTGTGGCCGTGGGAATGACCATGGTGATCATCACAGGCGGATTCGACGTCTCGGTGGGCTCGACACTGGGCCTGGTAGCCGTGATCATTGGCAAGGCGGCCCTCGCAGGCGTTCATCCTGGCTTCATTCCAGTTATAGCCCTGGCGAGCGGGTCATGTCTCGGCGCAATCAACGGCAACCTCATCGCGTTTGGACGCATCCCGCCGATCATAGCAACCCTCGGCACCATGAATATCCTGCGCGCCTCCATCTTTCAAATGCTTGGGGGGCGCTGGATCTCTAAGGTGCCCGCGGGGATCAGGTGGTTTGGTATATCAAGGTTCCTGGGCATACCGGTGCCGATGTGGTTTGCTATCATCATCGCCCTGATATTCGCCTATTTCCTCTCCCGTCGCCCGTCCGGCCGTTATGTCTACGCGCTGGGTGGCAACCCCGAGGCTGCTAATCTGGCTGGTATCAATTTAAGGCGGGTCCAGATAACGGTCTATTCTATCACTGGTGCCCTGGCAGGACTCGCTGCCCTCATCTACGTCGGGCGGACCGGAATCGTCCAAACCAATACCGGGGTGGGATTTGAGCTTGATGTGATAGCGGCTGTGGTCCTTGGCGGGACGAGCACGCTTGGTGGCAAGGGGAGCATCGTAGGGAGCGTGGCTGGCGCCTTGCTCGTGGGGGTAATCAAGAATGGGTTGATCCTCTTGAATGTACCTGCTTTATGGGAGGGGATGATCATCGGCGGTCTGATCCTCATGGCCGTCACAGTGGATACTGTTAGACAAAGGGGGATAGCGGCATGAGCTTCACACCAGGCGTTATACCAGGCGAACCGTCCAGCGTGACCGATAGGCCCGGGCGATCCGGGCACGGGGGGGCATTCCCTAACGCCCGCTCTATGTTTGTGACGCTCGGGCTTGCTATTGTACGCGAGAGGCCCTGGTTTCTCTTCGTTAGCCTCCTGATCCTCATTTTCGTGCTCGCCATTTCGGTGAACGGCTTTTTCACAATATACAATATGCTGAATATGAGCAAGTATAGCGTAGAGATCGGACTCCTTGCACTTGCAGAGACGCTTGTAATCACATCGGGCGGCGGCGGTATCGACCTTTCGGTGGGATCGATGTTGAGCCTCGTGTGCGTGATCATCGGGCACCTTGCCATTAAACTTGGCATCAATATATGGGCGGCGGCCTTTGCGGGGATCATAGCGGGGTTTCTTCTCGGGTGCATAAACGGGATTTTGATAAGCACGGTGCGCATACCCCCATTCATTGTCACCCTGGGAACGATGTATGCTTACAGGTCCCTGGCCCTCGTAATAACCGGGGGGATCCCCATATCTGGCTTTCCTCCGTCCTATTACGCGCTCGGGCAGGGGAGCATCATGGGCATCCCGTTTCAAGTGCTCATAATCTTTATCCCGGTCATAATCATTCTTAATTATACGCTAACGCGCACGCTCTTTGGTAGGTACCTTTACGGGGTCGGAAGTAACGAACTGGCGGCAAAGTTCGCGGCCATCAATATAAAGAAGGTACGGGTATGGGTTTACATCCTCAGCGGCCTTCTCGCAGGGATCGCAGCCGTCGTCATGACGTCGCGCGTGGCTACGGCCAAGCCTGATGCAGGGTTTGGCTACGAGCTCCAAGCCATAACTATAGCCGTCCTGGGGGGGACCAGCGTCGCCGGTGGACGCGGCACCATAGCCGGCACGGTCCTGGCCGCGCTGACTCTAACAGTCTTGTACAACGGCCTGGACCTGGCCGGGATCCACCCCATCTGGCAGGTCGGGACGCTGGGGTTGGTCCTGATTATAAGTGTCCTCCTGAATAATTGGTTACTGCGGTCCAAGGAATAAATGCACCGACATAATGAATACACCGCCATCAGGATAATAGGAATAAAGCTAAAGTATGTAAGGGGGCATGAAGGATAATGATATCTCGAACGATCACGCTGATCAGACGCATGATTCGAGCCTTCATAGGCATGGCCCTGGCCTCCGGCGCGCAGGCAGCCCCGGCTCTTGTACTGAGCCCGGCTTTGGCCTTGACCATGGTTTTGGCTATGACTATGACTGTGGCCTTGACTGTAGCCCTGGCACTTGCTCCAGGATTGGACATGCACGCATCGGCACAGGAGGCGCCCCGGGCAACCACGCCGGTTCAGCCGGTGCTGGTGAATATTCAGGTCGATGCGGAGGAGGATGACCTCAACGGGTTGCTGAACATAACAACGGAGCTCATGAGGCGTAACATCACCGCCGCTACCGTTTTTGCGACCGGGAGATTCGCCAATGCAAACGCGAAGATCCTCGACGGGCTCGCATCCAGCGGATTTGAGATTGGGTTTCACGGCTACTCGACAGGGGAACAGCTGGCGACCATGACCTACAACGAGCAGTACGATTTGCTCGCCAGGGGAAGCCAGGCTGTGCGGGGATGCTTGGATTGCGGGGTTGCGCGCTCCGTGGTGAGCTTTAGACCCCAGTATTTCAGTCAAAATGAGGATACCCTGAAGATCTTGCCCAAATTGTATCTCTTTAATAATTCCGGGTTCAAGGCCGGGGTCCTGTATGCGGAGGGTCACAGGGAGGACAGGGGGCCCTATAAGATCGAGGAGCACGGGCTGGTGGCCGTGCCGGTAACGACCACCGATTTTAGGGGGGAGGATATCTACCTTTGCGATATCGGCACGGCCCTGGGCAAGAAGCTTTCGGCTACTGATTGGAAAGACATCCTGCTGAAGGCTTTTGATGAGTGCCGGAGCAGGGGCTATCCTCTGGTAGTCATATTCCACGGGTGGTTTACGGGAGACAGGGTGAAATACAGCGATAGATGGGATTCCTTCGTGGCCTTTCTGGATTACGCTCAGCAGCACGGGGCTTCGTTTGTGACCACAGACGCACTTGCAAACCTGTTCTTAACCAACCCAATCCTTAATAATTGAGCCTCATCGGTGGGTCCACCACAATCGTCACATGCACCCTACGGTGACGGGGTGAGGGGTTATGAGGTGGCTTGCGCTGTACACTTTTGGGCTGTATAATAACCTCATGAAACAAGCAGGGTCATAAAACAAGAAGGAGTGGCATAATGCTGGGCGGAGTCGCCTATGATTAGACTTGGGGTCGCCTATGATTAGACTCTTGGATGACGAGACGATCAACAAGATAGCCGCGGGCGAGGTGATCGAGCGGCCGGCCTCGGTGGTCAAGGAATTGGTAGAGAACTCCATCGATGCCGGGGCCAGGAGAGTAGTCATAGAGGTGCGCGGGTCCGGGCGGGAGTTCATGCGTGTAACGGATGACGGGTGCGGGATGACACGGGATGACGCCGTACTCGCCTTTGAACGCCACGCTACAAGCAAGATCGTCCACGCCGGGGACCTTTTTAGCATCTCGACCCTGGGCTTCCGGGGAGAGGCCCTCCCGAGTATCGCAAGCGTGGCGAGGGTCGAGCTCCTGACGCGGCCGGCAGCTTCCCCATCTGCCGTGGGGACGCGGGTCGAGATCGAGGGCGGCAGGCGGGTCCAGGTGGCAGATGCGGGCGCTCCACCCGGTACGACCGTCACGGTGCGCGACCTGTTTTTTAATACCCCGGCGCGACTTAAATACCTGAGGAGTGATGCGACGGAGTTCCAGCGCGTATGCGACATCGTTATGAGGCTCGCCCTGGCCCACCCCGAGGTAGCCATAAAATTCAGCCGCGACGGCCACCAGGTCCTGACCTCGCCTGGGCGCGGGGACCACATGGCCGCGATTGCGGCATCTTTTGGGACGGGCGTGGCGAAAAGCCTCATACGCTTTGCCGCGGGCGAGAGTAGGATGGAGATCATGGGCTTCGTGGGGAGGCCGGATTTCTCGAGGGCCCGGCGCGATGCGCAATGCTTCTTTGTGAATGGGCGATCCATCTGGAGCGCGGTCCTCCAGCGGGCCGTGGATAACGCCCTCGGGAGGTTGATACCGCAGGGGAGGCACGCCGTTGCCTTTATCTGGCTGAATGTCGACCCGTCCTGCGTCGATGTCAATGTCCACCCCACCAAGCGGGAAGTGAAGTTTGAAGACGAGGCGGGAGTCTACCGGATGGTGTTCAATGCCATCCATAGCGCGGTTCAGTCATTTACGGCCACGCCCAGCATCACCGCGCCGGGAACGAGGGTGAGTATATCGGATGACTCAGGCCGGGATATCTACCGCGCAGGGCAAGGATACACTGCAAGGCAAGGATACGCGACCGGCAGGCTGCTGGAGCGGCCTGCGGCAGGCGGGACACGCAGGGCGGCGAACGAAGCGCCTGAGCTGGATGCGGGCTACATAGCGGCGGGCCATGTGAGGGACGCCGCCGCGAACGTAACGGACGCTGGTGTTGATACGCGCGGGCTCGCCCGGCTGGTCGAGGGGGATGTTACCATTGATGTCCTGGCTCAATTCAAAATGTCCTACATCGTCGCTGAGGCGGGCGATGCCCTGGTTCTAATCGACCAGCACGCAGCCCATGAGCGCGTGATATATGAAGGGCTCCTTGAGCGCAGGCTGAGGGGCGGGCCCGAGCTTCATGAAAGCCCCACCCAGCCCCTTCTCATTCCGATTCCCATACCGGTGACGCCGGTTATAGCGGCGTTTTTTGAGGATAATAAGAATAGGGATGAATTCCGGAAAATGGGATTCGACTTGGAGCCTTTTGGCCGGGATTCCCTGCTCTTGAGGGCTGTGCCGGCCATCCTGGGACGGTTTCCCGGCGGTGGCGCGTCCGAGGCCGTAGTTGACGCAATTCAGAGCTTGGGCGACCATGAGATGGTAGAGACCATGGCTGCTGGAGCCCGGGATCAACTCGCCCCGCGACTTGAACGTTTCGCGGCGCAGGTTGCATGCAAGGCGGCGATAAAGGCCGGCATCATGCTGGCAGCCGAGGAAATGAGGCAGCTCGTCGCCGATCTCCTTTTGTGCAGGGATCCATATTCATGCCCCCACGGGCGACCGACGCTCATCAGATTTGAGCTTGATGGCATCGAAAAGAGCTTCAGGCGCAGGTAGCGCCGCAGGTAGAGGTAGCGCGGCGGAGCCAGCCGAAGGAAGCGGGACTGGCAGAACCTGCGCCGGATTGTATAGCCGGGGATGGAAGGCTTGGCGAGCTGGCGAAGGAGGTTATTGATAGAGTTATGAAAGGCCCCCTGGTCGCGCTGGTCGGCCCGACGGCGGTGGGCAAGACGGAGCTTTCGATCGAGCTCGCCCTGCGGATGGATGCCGAGGTGGTGTCGTGCGACTCAATGCAAATCTACCGGCATATGGATATCGGGACGGCAAAGCCATCACTGGCCGAGAGAAGGGGCGTACCTCATCATCTCATTGATATCGTCGACCCGGGCGAGGCCTTTAATGTGGCCAAATATCAAGATCTTGCGCGGCGCGCCATTGATGATATCCTGGCGCGTGGGAAACTCCCTCTGCTCGTCGGCGGTACAGGGCTCTACCTGAGGGCTGTTACAACCGATTATCTTTTCCCCATGCCCGAGGCAAACTGGGAAGTCAGGGAGAATCTGCGCAGGCAGGCTGGAGAGATCGGGGTCCGGGGGCTTTATGAAAAACTGCGTGAGGTGGACTCCGTAGCCGCCGGGAGGATTCACCCCAACGACCTCCGCAGGATAACCAGGGCCCTTGAGGTTTACATATTGACCGGCCGGCCCATCTCAAAGCTCCAGGAGGGGCACGAAGGCCGCGTATTTCACTATGACCCCACCGTGACGATATGCCTTACGCGCAACAGGGCCAACCTCTACGCGCGGATAAACGCCCGCGTAGACCGGATGATGGAAATGGGGCTGGTTGACGAAGTCCGGTGGCTCCTCGAGCACGGCAACAGGAGGGCGCTGACCTCCGGCCAGGCCACGGGGTATAAAGAATTGACATATTACATGGACGGCCTGTGCACCCTGGATGAGGCCGTCAACCTGATCAAGAGAAACACGCGACGTTATGCGAAGCGTCAGATCACCTGGTTTAAGAAGGAACCCGGCGTTACGTGGGTTAACTTAGATATGTTTCGCAATTTTTCCGAGGCCGTTGAAAACATCCAGCATTTGCTTGAAGGGAAACTGGATGATATGAAGAATAGATAAATAGCGGTTGTCATTTACATGCTGTGCCAGGAGGTATAAAAAACGTGAACAAGCCGCAGCCGAACTTGCAGGATGCCTTCCTCAACCAGGTGAGAAAGGAAAGCATCCCTGTGACCATCTATCTGATAAATGGCTATCAAATGAAGGGTCTGGTCAAAGGCTTTGATAATTTTACCGTTGTTCTCGAAAACGACGGCAGGCAGGATATGATATATAAGCATGCGATTTCGACCATTACGCCTTCAAGGGCCATTTCGTTTATGTTTTCGGAGGCGGCTCGGAGAGATACAGAAAGCCAGAACGATTTGTCTGCTAATGGCTAGAACTTAATATCCTTATAACTTGCGGCGGCGAGTGCTACCCGCCGCAAGCGGTGGATGGGTGCCCGGTAAAGGAAAGGCTGCTTTCCTGAGGGAGAATAGGGAAGTTGGGACCCTGCAAGCAGCAGGCGCTACAGGTAGGAGGCGCACCTTTGCGAGTCTGCTTCGAGTTTGTGAGGTGCAATAAGTGCAGGGTAAACCACGCGGTCCCGCCACTGTATCCGGAGAGATGGCCCCCTCGTAGTAAGACTAACGCCACTCGAATCGCCCCTTGGACACTGGGGCGCGGGGAAGGCCGGGGCTTCGATGACCCGGGAGCCAGGAGACCTGCCCATTCACCTTGTTGCCATTGCGCCTTCGCGAGAAAGGTAGGTGGGCACAGTATGACAGGTAATAAAAGAGGTCCTTGACCTTTCCAGGCCGGAGGTTGAGGACCTTTTTGATTCTTCCACGGCAATGAGGAACCAAGCAAAGTCAGGAAGAGAAGATGGCGAAAATGCGCCAAAGCAGCAAAGCACGAAAAAACAGGAAAGGTGCGTAAGCCAGATGACAAGCGTATCTACAGGATATAGATATACAAGATATAGATATACAGGAGATAGATATAGGAAGATTGCCCTGATTGCTTTATTGCTGGCCGGCTGCGTGCTCGGGCTCACGGCCATGATGCCGGCACCCGCACCGGCGTTCACATGCCTGGCGAGTGCGCGGTTTCCGCTGACCGTTGTTGACGATGCGGGACGCCAGGTTACGATAAACAAAGAGCCCACGAGGATCGTGTCGCTTGCCCCGAGCAATACGGAGATCCTCTTTGCGCTCGGGCTCGGGAATCGGGTGGT
Source organism: Bacillota bacterium (assembly GCA_012839815.1). Classification (GTDB taxonomy): domain Bacteria; phylum Bacillota; class SHA-98; order Ch115; family JABLXJ01; genus JABLXL01. Next base: position 52,669 of record DUMQ01000067.1, read on the forward strand.
TGGCGTGACAACCTACTGCAACTATCCCCCTGAGGCTACAAAAAAGGAGAAAATCGGGGGGTTTGCGGATCCAAGCATAGAGCGGATCATCAGCCTGTCTCCCGACCTGGTGCTGGCTGTGAAAATGGGTGAGAATATAGTCCGGGGGCTGGAGAAGCTAGGGGTACCGGTCGTTGTGGTTGATCCAAAGAGTTTCAAGGATACCCTGCGCGTGATCCGGTTAATCGGGCAGGTTACGGGGAGGGACGGGGCCGCGGCCTCCCTTGTGAGCGACATGGAGAAAAGGGTGAAGAGTATAACGGAAAGGGTGAAGGGTATCCCTGGAAGCAAGAGGCCAAAGGTCTACTACGAGATATGGCATGACCCCCTGATGACCGCAGGCCCGGGCACCCTCATAAATGATATTATAAACCTGGCAGGCGGGGTGAACGTGGCTTCGGATGCGGGGGCGCCTTACCCTGAATACAGCCTCGAGGTCCTGCTGGCGAAGAACCCGGATATAATGATCCACTCATACGGCCACGCAGGTGGGGAAGCGCCTGCGATTGAAGAGATCAAGCGGAGAAAAGGCTGGAGCGCTATGTCCTTTGTCAAGACGGGCCGCATCTATCTTGTGAATGCGGATATAATCACGCGCTTTGGCCCTCGCATTGTCGAGGGGCTCGAACAGTTTGCACGGATTATCCACCCCGAACTGTTTAAATGAGCTACCCCGAAAAATGAGCTACCCTGCTGAAGATGAAGCTAAAGATGAGGACGAGGATGAAGATGAAAGTAAAGAAAGAGCTTCCGGCGAGGCTGGGTCAGAATTTGCACGCCCGCCAGGCGGCGGGGTGGTGGAGGAGGGGCATGGCCGTGCCTACCCTGGCTTTCCTCCTGGCGCTCTCGATCCTGGCGGCTACAGGTATCGGCGCCGTCAGGATCCCCTGCGGCGAGGTTGCCGGAGCCATCCTGAGCGGCCTCCGCCTCCCCGCGGCCGGGCTCATGCCGCGCTCCATCGTGTCCATGGCTGAGGGCGTCCCGGCGACTCACCGGACCATTATCCTGAGCGTGAGACTCCCTCGTGTGATGCTGGCTGCCCTGGTCGGGATGTCGCTGGCTGTGGCGGGCACGACCTTCCAGGGTCTCTTCAGGAACCCCATGGCGGATCCATATGTAATCGGGGTATCCTCCGGAGCCGCGCTCGGCGCCTGCATAGCGATACTCCTCTCCGTCGATCTCAATTTCCTTGGCATCGGAGCCGTGCCTGCCTTTGCCTTTGCCGGGGCCCTGATCGCTGTATCCATCGTCTACAGGCTGGCCCGCAGGGGCAATAAGGTGCCTGTGACGACGCTGCTGCTCTCGGGCATAGCCGTAGGCTCATTCCTGTCCGCCATCGTATCCTTGCTGGTTTTTTTCAGCGGCCAGCAACTCCATCAGGTAACGTTCTGGCTCATGGGCGGATTCTCAGCCCGCGGCTGGGACTACGTGAAGATGTGCCTCCCTTATATGACCCTGGGCTCTATCGTCATCTCGGTATTCACCCGGGACATGAATGCCCTCGTCCTCGGGGAGGAATCGGCGCAGCACCTGGGGGTCGATGTTGAAAGGGTAAAAGTGATCCTCCTGATGACAGCCTCATTGCTTACGGCCGCAGCCGTATCCGTAAGCGGGCTCGTGGGCTTTGTAGGGTTGATCGTACCGCACATATGCCGCATCATGGTCGGGCCGGATCACCGTACGCTCCTGCCTGCGGCGGCGCTCACGGGGGCGTTGTTCTTGGTGGGATCTGACGCCCTGGCCAGGGTCGTCGTTGCACCGAACGAATTGCCTGTGGGCATTGTAACATCGCTCTTCGGCGGGCCGTTCTTCATATACCTACTACACCGTAGGGGAAGCTTTTAACGCTCTTTGCCCTTTTCTTTGATCCTTTGAAGGCAACGCTTTAAAGGGCGATTTTTAAGAGCGAATCTGCAGAGGCAAATCTGCTGGCATGGGGTGAGCCTGTGGGCATGACTTCTACAACTACAACTAGAGCTTTGACTTCGGATTTAACCTCGAATCTAATTCTTGTCACCGGCGGGGCGCGAAGCGGCAAGAGCCGCTTCGCCGAGCAGCTTGCGGCCTCCCTGGGGGCGCGGGTCGCCTACGTGGCCACCGCCACGCCGGGGGATGAGGAGATGCAGGCCAGGATACAGGCGCACAAGGAGCGGCGACCGCCGGAGTGGGTAACCATCGAGGAACCTTACGATGTCACGAGGGCGATCCAACGTTTGACATACGGGCCGTGCGCACATGATTTCGATTACACGAATTCTGAGTGCACGTATGATCTGGATCATCCTGATTATGATCCGGGCAAGCAGCTGGATGAGGACCGTGGGAATCGAAATCAGGGGAAGTCAGATGTCGACGTTGTTCTCGTAGATTGCATAACTCTCCTGGTTTCAAATCTACTGGCCGCCGGGAGGGACGGCGAACAAGTGCTCGCGGAGATTTCAAGGCTGGCCGAGGTTGCCAGCACCTGCTGCATCCCTGTGATAGTCGTATCAAATGAGGTCGGAATGGGTATCGTCCCGGAATACCCGCTGGCGAGGCTGTATCGCGATGTTCATGGAAGAGCCAACCAGATCCTGGCGGCGGCGGCCAGGGAGGTTTACGTTCTTTTCTCGGGCATTCCCCTGGAGATAAAGCGCCTGGCTAGATCGACCTGATGCCCGGATAGGAGGATGACATCTTAAATGTGGTTGATGTGGGCATCATGGCTACAGGTACCTGCGGCATACCTGGTTGACCTGGTTATAGGGGATCCACCATGGATGCCCCATCCTGTCGTCGGGCTGGGGAAGCTCATTTCGTTTCTGGAGAGGCTGGCGCGGGGGCTCGCACGCACGGAGCGGCAGGAGCGGGTCGCCGGCATCTTTTTAGCGGCGTTTGTAGTCGGGGTCGCCGGCCTTTCCACATGGCTCCTCCTTTACGCCGCAGGATACATTATTAATCACCTGGCTTATACGCTCTCGGCTTTCCTGGTGTCGACGACCATCGCCCTGCGTGGCCTGGCTGAGGCGGCGCAGAGGGTGAGGCGCGCGCTCGACCAGGGCGACCTTCAGGAGGCGCGCCTTAGGCTGGGAGAGATCGTTGGCCGCGACACGGCCGGCTTGCCCGCCAGCGAGATCATAAGGGCTACCGTGGAGACCGTCGCGGAGAATACGGTAGATGCCGTGATATCGCCGCTCTTTTACGCGTTCCTGGGCGGCGCCCCGCTGGCGATGGCCTACCGGGCCGTGAACACCCTTGATTCCATGGTTGGTTACCGTAATATAATTTATGTTAACTTGGGGTGGGCATCGGCGAAACTTGACGACATCGCCAATTACATCCCGGCGCGGATAGCAGGGGCTGCGCTTGTAGCGGCAGCGTGGCTTACGGGAAGGGACGCACGAAAGGCATGGAGAATTATCCGGCGAGACGCCCGGAAGCACCCGAGCCCCAACGGTGGGATACCCGAGTCGGCAGTGGCCGGAGCCCTCGGGGTCCGGCTCGGAGGTGTCAACTACTACCAGGGGGTTCCGTCACATCGCGGATACCTCGGGGATCCCGATCGGCAACTTGCGCCATCTGATATAAACGATGCAGTCACGCTGCTCCACGTAGCATCTGCCATCGCATTGGTCCTGGGCGTGGCCGCATGCTGCATCCTTGGCCGGGTGCTGAGGTCGTTGAGACCGGTGTGAACGGAGCGCGAAGAATATGAATTCTGTGATTCACGATATGATCCTGGCCCTGAGCTTTCTGACGAAGATCCCGGTACCCGCAATCCCGGTACCGGTGAGCCCGGCCGACGCCGGTCCCTCCGGCCCCGGAAGCTCCCATGAAGGTGAAGCAGCGGGCGGGGAAGGGACCTTTGCGATGAGGCTCGGGCGCTCTGCAGCCTGGTTTCCCGCCATCGGGGCTTTAATAGGGTGTTTTCTGGTGCTCGTCGAGTTTGCAGCATCGCACATCTTTTCCGCGACGACATGCGCCGTCCTGGTTTTGATTGTCCAGGCGGGGTTTACAGGGGGCATGCACCTTGATGGCTTCATCGACACGGCTGATGGGCTCTTGAGCGGGCGGGGTCGGGATAGGGCGCTGGAAATTATGCGCGATAGCCGGGTAGGGGCCATGGGAGTTATGGCTGTTAGCCTGCTCCTCATGCTCAAGGCAGCCCTCCTGGCGGAGATGCCGCGTGGGCTGCTCTACCCATCCCTGCTTGCGATGCCCATGTTTGGGCGATGGTCGATGGTTTATGCCCTTTGCTTTTACCCCTACGCGAGGCAGGGCCCCGGCCTTGGTAAACCGTTTGCGGAGCATGTTGGCGGGCGTGAATTTATCATAGCGAGCGTGCAAGCTGCCATCGTCGCCCTTGTCGCGTTTGGGTGGGTGCGCGGGTCCCTGGCGGGGCTGGGCGTCTTTCTCGTCACAGCGGCTCTTACGGCCCGGTTTGCGAGGCAGATAGGGGGGGTAACGGGCGATACCTGCGGTGCCACCAACGAGGTAGTAGAGGTGATGACGCTTGCCATCCTTGGAGCGGCATCTAAGTGGTTGCCGTAGAGGTCAGGCCTCGGCCCCCGGCAGTTGCGGCGAGCTCGTCCAGGGGACCATCGATGGAGTCGATTTCCTCGTTACTTGTCCCGTGAATCTCTACGCCACGGCCGCGGTTTCGGTTTGCCGGGCTGCGAGGGTTCAAGACAGTCCTGACCTCCGCGTAAGGAAGCGCGCAAGGAAGCAAAAGGCGCTTGCGGCTGCGCTCCGGGTGCTTGAACTCCTGGAGGGACCTACGCCCGTGCCTGGAATTTCGTCGCTCCAGCGCCGGCTGGCGATCCGCAGCCAGCTGGCAATCCGCATAACGAGCGAATTGCCCTCATCTAAAGGAATGGCCAGCAGCACCGCGGATATAGCTGCCACCTGCGCGGCCACGGCCAGGGCGCTCGGCAGGGAAGGCCTGTCGCCTGACGAAATAGCAAATATAGCCCTTAGCGTCGAGCCTACGGATGGCATCATGTTTCCTGGCATCGTCCTTTTCGATCATGTGCGCGGGACCATCCGGCGGAGCCTTGGCGTTGCGCCGCCCATCGACATCCTCATAATCGACCTTGGTGGCCATGTTGATACGGTCGCGTTCAACCGCCGGGACGACCTTGCAACCCTCAACCGTCGCAAGGAACCCGCCGTGCGCGATGCCCTGGCCCTCGTAGAGGAGGGAATAAGGCTCGGAGACGCGGCTATGGTCGGAGAAGGGGCCACGTTGAGCGCCATAGCCCACCAAGCCATCCTACCGAAGCCGGAGCTTCCCGCTCTCATCAGCATGGCAAGGAGATCGGGCGCCGTCGGGGTTAATATAGCCCACAGCGGGACGGTGGTCGGCATTCTCATCGACAGGAGACAAGGTAACTCGCATGAGATTATAGAGAGGATCGAACGCGAGAGCAGACTCAGGGTGTATACGCGAGGCGCCGGGTTCCACTGTAGCCCTACCTCTCCATGTATACTGGGGAAAGTCCGACTTACAGACGGCGGTATTTTTTATGAACAACTGTCAGGAGCGGTATTCCATGATAGGCCAAGTTAAGATCAAGGATGTCAAGTCCCAGGATAGCAAATCCCAGGATGACGAGCGCCAGGTTCCGGAAATAGGAGCTCCTACGCCAGCGAACAGTGCGGTAACAGGCGGCAGCCCGGGTGACCACAGGCGTAGGGTGCACGGGGGCAACATAAGAGAGGCGATGGAGAGGTATGGCCTAAGTCCGGGTCTGGGCCCGGGCCTGGGCGCGGTCAACATCCATGACCCCGGGATCCTGGACTTTAGTGCCAATATAAACCCTCTGGGCCTGTCGAGGCGCGTGGAGGCCGCAATTATTGAGAACCTACCTGGCATCACCCGGTACCCGGACCCGGAGTGCGTGGAGCTGAGGCGTGCGATAGCAGAACACCTTGATATCTCACCGGCTAATATTATTGCTGGAAATGGCGCGGTCGAACTGGTATACTTAATTACAAAAGCGGCGAGACCCAGGCTGGCCGTCGTCCCTTGCCCGACGTTTTCCGAATACGCGCTGGCGGTGGAGAGCGAGGGCGGTGCGGTAAAGAGTGTGTACCTCCAGCCCGGCCGCGGATTTAGCATCGATGTGGAGGAGATCTCGTCCACGCTACCCGGAGCCGATATCCTGTTCATATGCAACCCAAACAACCCCACAGGCAACCTATGGCCGCGGGAGGCGCTGCTCTATATAGCTGGCGAGGCCGCAAGGACCGGAACCCTTGTTGTTGTCGACGAGGCTTTCATCGACTTCATCGACGATGAAAAACAGGGAACGGTTGTGGGTGAGGTGCCGCGGAGGAAAAACCTCATCGTCCTGCGTTCAATGACGAAGGCCTTCGCAATGCCTGGCTTGCGGCTGGGTTATGCCGTGTGTCCGAGCGAGATGGTGCAGCGGCTTGCTTCCCTGCGGGACCCCTGGAGCGTTAATTCCCTGGCCCAGGTCGCGGGCATTGAGGCTTTGCGCGATAGGGACTATATCATGCAGACAAAGGAGCTCATCAGGCGCGAGAGGAGTTTCCTCTATGACGGCCTCGCAAGCCTCCCGGGCGTCGAAGCATACAGGCCGGAGGCAAATTTTATCCTGGCCCGGCTCGTAGGCAGCACCACAGCCTCCGCCACCACAGCGGCAGCCTTCACCACCGCGACCTCTACTACCACCGCAGCCGCACCTTCGGCGGCCGACCTTGCAGGCGGGTTGGGACGGCGGGGGATCCTGATCAGGGATGCCAGTTCTTTTGATGGTCTGGATGAGACCTACTTTCGGGTTGCCGTCCGCACAAGGCCGGAGAATGAGCGCCTGCTCGAGGCGCTGAGGGATTACCTACTAACTTGGATGTAAGGGGTAATACAATATGCCGGAATATAATGTGTCTGAAGCTGAATCTAGATCTGAATCTAAATCCGAAGCTGAAGCTGGAAATGCGAGTGAATCTAAATCTGAATCTGGAGATGAAGGTAGAGTGCTGAGGGTGATCGTTGTCCGTCATGGCCAGACTGACTGGAACAGGGACGGCAGGTACCTCGGGCACACGGATATGCCCCTGAACGAGGAGGGGAGAAGACAGGCCCGGGAGGCAGCAGACCACCTCAAAGCCGAACATGTTGTAGCCATCTACGCCAGCGATCTCAGGAGGACCATGGAAACAGCCCGGATAATCGCCGGGCCGCATGGGCTCGTTGTCCATCCCGTCCCCGGCCTCAGGGAGATGAATTTCGGTGCGTGGGACGGTCTTACCTACGATGAAATCATAGGTAGATATGGGGATATGGCGCGCAGGTGGTTTGATGATCCCACAGCTATCACGCCCCCCGGGGGCGAGAGCGTGGTCCAGGTCTGGAGCCGGGTGGTGAAGGCTCTCAATACCATCTATGAATCTGAAACCCGGTCTCGTACGCCGGGTACGGTCGCCATCGTTACGCACGGGGGCCCGATCCGGGTGATCAGGTGTCTTTTCGAACGGAAAAGCCCTGCAAACCTGTGGAAGGTCAATCATACCCCGCACGGGGCCATTGCAGGCGTCTTTCTCGTGAAACCGGCGGGGCGTAGCGATCGAGGCGGCACCCGTGCGCCCGGCGAGCGCACATGGCCCTCCCTCGAGCTCCGCGAGGCCTGCCTGTGAATTCTTCACATGCTCCCTACGTGGGCCCTCCCGGGCCCTCCACTCGCGGATCACCCAGTGAAGCTTCTGTAAAGAGGAGTTGCTTCACGGCCTTTCTTACAGCCTCATCACGGGCGTTCTGGCCGAGCCATTCCACGTAGCCAGGGTCCCTCTGCATGATCTCCCCCAGGGTCTTATGGGCGTACTTCCCGAACCCTATTACGAGATCCTCAGGGTCGCTTATGTCGGGAATATCTTCTTCCGGAGGCACCTGGCCACCCAGCTCCTCCCATGCAACCATGTCGATCCCGATGCTATCTCGCAAGGCCCTGCTTTTCGCCCGCGTCGCGGCCATTCTCAGCAGGTGGGGCTGAATGGTCCTGTTTACGCTCTCGGGCGACGCGTCACCGACCTCCTTAAAGACCCCCTCTTGGGTCTCGATCTCAGCCTCCACCACGGCGTACATGCCGTTTTCCTTGCTTGGGATCTGGATAACATTTGTCGTTATACGCTTTAAGCCTCTCTGGCGGGCAAGCTCGAGGAGGCCCCCATACAGGACGTAGTCCCGGCCTTGCAGGGTCTTTACAAACTTCTCGCGAAATTCCTTCGAAAGCTCCATGTGAGCTGACACCTCGTGAGCTAAGACATGATAGTGACCCGGCATCTTGCTGCACAGAACGGTGATAGCGAATGGTGATAGTGGAGATGCCAGGACATCCTACATCCTCAATCTTGCAATCATAGAATACCACTCCTGGCTGTGTCCCATTCATGCTCACTCAAGTGACGCGAGCAAGTCACTTACTCAGGATACCTTGCATACGAAAGCCTACCACTTGAAAGCCTGAAGGTGAGCGCCAGGCGGGGTTGTACCATTGTCCCTGTACCCAAAATGCTTGGAATAATATGGTAATATATCCCCTGAATGGAAAATATGTACATAAATTTTCATCACTAATTTTGCAGGAATATCTCGTTTAGCCTCGAATATAACATACAACTGACAAGTTGTAGGTACAATGTAACATTACATAAAAGCATACAAATATAAGAGCCATCGTAGCACATATCATACAGGTCCAGGTGTAGATTCAGGTCCATGTCCAGGTTCGAATCTAGAATATAAGGGATACAAGGGTCAGGGAGGCGACATGCTTGGCAGGACGGTCAATAGAAGAATCGAATCCATTACCCCTCTATCACCAGCTCAAGGAGCTCCTACGCTCCCAAATTGAAGGGGGTGAATTCCCTGTCGGTGCGCGCCTTCCGAGCGAGGTGGAGATTGCTGAGGAATATAAGATCAGCCGCTCTACAGTCAGGCTGGCCATACTTGATCTCGTGCGCGAGGGCCTTCTCTACCGCAAGCAGGGCAAGGGGACTTTTGTGGCCAACCCCAAGATAACGCGGGGAATGCCTGGCGTAACAAGTTTTACGGAGGACATGAAAGCCAGGGGCCTGAGGCCCGGAGCCAAGGTCTTGAAGTTTGAGATCGCAGTCCCACCTCAGAGGGTTGCGGTGAGTCTCAGGTTGAGGGATAAAGAGGAAGCGGCGAGAATTGAACGTCAGATGCTGGCAGATGACGAACCAATCGCCTTTCATATTTCCTACTTGCCTCTTTCAGTTTGGAATGCCATGAACATAAAACCTGAGGACCTGAATGACCAGTCGCTGTTCTGGTGCCTTGAAAATAGGGCGAGAATCATACTGGATGAAGCTCTTGAAACCATCGAGGTTGGGATCGCTGATGCCTATGTCGCCTCGATCTTGGGGATCAAGAAGGGTAGCCCGGTGCTTCTCTTCGAACACCTGGTATCCTCAGTCGATGGGGAACCAGTAGAGTTTGCGACCAACTTTTATCGCGGGGACAGGTATAAGTATTACATAAAGCATAAACGCCAGAGGATCTCGTTCATGAGGAGGTAACCGGCTATTATTGAAAAGAGCCATCGGGAAGGGGGCGCCAGGTTTTGAGTGAATTCCTCCTGGAAATGCGGAATGTGAATAAGAGATTCCCCGGTGTCATCGCCCTCCAGGATGTCAACTTTGCCCTGAAAAAGGGGGAGGTCCATGTCCTCCTGGGCGAAAATGGCGCAGGGAAGTCGACTTTGATGAAGATTCTCAGCGGAGCCTATCCAATGGATTCTGGAGAGATCTTCATAAAAGGCAAACGGGTGGAGATCAACAAGCCCCAGGATGCTCAGGAGCTTGGCATCAGCATAATACACCAGGAGTTTAACCTGATACCTCACCTCAGCATAGCCCAGAATATCTTTTTGGGCAGGGAGCCCGTAGAGGGGCGATTCATCAAGACTATAGCGTGGGATAAGATGTATAGAAAGGCTGCTGAGATTCTCGGCCGCTTTGATATAAATGTATCGCCCCGTACGCCTGTGAGAGAGCTTGGCGTTGCGATGCAGCAAATGGTTGAGATAGCGAAGGCACTCTCGGTCAACGCCGAAATCGTCGTCATGGATGAGCCGACGGCTGCCCTCACTACGGCGGAGACAGAGAAGCTTTTCCAGGTTATAAGGACGTTGAAGGCCCAGGGTGTAAGCATTATCTACATCTCGCACAGGCTGGAGGAACTCTCGAAGATTGGCGATGTAGCTACCGTCCTCCGGGATGGTCGCAATGTCGGCACCGTAGATCTTAAGAAGACGGATACCGACACCCTTGTGCGCATGATGGTAGGGAGAAGTCTTACGGATATGTTCCCCAAGGAGAGCGTCCCCCGGGGCAAGGAGGCGCTGAGGGTTGAAAATCTGTATGGTAAAGGGGTCAATGGCGTCTCGTTTGTGGCATATGAAGGCGAGGTTCTGGGATTTGCCGGGATCGTGGGGTGCGGGCGGACAGAGCTGGCCAGAGCCATCTTTGGTGCGGATCCAGCCTCCGGAGGCAGGGTGTATGTAGACGGACGTGAGGTATCGATATCATCGCCCAGGCAGGCGATAAAAGCGGGTATCGCCTACCTCACAGAGGACAGGGGCAGGGAGGGACTGGTCCTCGGCCTCTCGGTCCGCGAGAATATAGGGCTCCCGGTGCTGGATAAGGTCTGCCGTGCGGGTATCGTGAATTTCGGGCGCAAGTCCGCGCTCGCTGCCAATTTCGTGAAGAACCTCGGCATAAAGACACCCAGCCTTTCTACCCTGGCCAGGTCGCTTAGCGGCGGCAACCAGCAGAAGGTGGTACTTGCGAAATGGCTGGCCACCAAGGCGAAGGTCCTTATCTTCGATGAGCCCACCCGGGGCATAGATGTCGGGGCCAAGTGGGAGATATACCAGCTCATAAACGAGCTGGCTAAACAGGGCACGTCCGTCATTATGATCTCTTCGGATCTCCGGGAAATCCTGGGAATGAGCGATCGCATCCTGGTTATGAGAGAGGGATGCATCACTGGAGAGTTTGATAGAAGCGAAGCTACCCAGGAGAAGATTCTATATTGTGCAGCGGGGGGTAAGACTGGTGTTCACTAACCATGAGTTGGCCGGGACAGGCCCGGCAGGCGCAGAAGTCTCTAAGCCCAGGTTTAGTCAAGCTTCGGTTATGCAATATTTGCAGCAGATCGGCATCCTGGCGGGTTTTATCGTTCTCATGCTGGCCTTTGCCATTTTATCGCCCTATTTCTTAACCCTTGATAACTTGCTTGCCATAGCGCTACAGTCGTCAATCAATGCCGTTGTGGCTCTTGGGATGACCTTTGTAATAGCGACGGGTGGGATAGACCTATCTGTAGGCTCGATAGTGGCCCTTATAGGCGTTGTCATGGCCGACCTGATGCAGAGCGGCGTCGGGATCCCCGTTAGCGTGCTGGCAGGCACGGTAATCGGGGTAGGGTGCGGCACGATGAATGGGCTCCTTATAACTAAGGCAAAACTTCCACCTTTCATCGTGACGCTCGGCATGATGAGCTTCATTCGCGGCCTGGCCCTGATATATACGTCCGGCCAGCCGATTTACGGGGTCCCGGCAGGATTCAGGTTCCTGGGCAGCGGTTACATCGGCGCCGTCCCCGTTCCAGTAATCATTGCTGCCCTCGCAGCGGCCCTGGCCTACTTTTTGCTGAGAAGAACGAGGTTTGGGGAATACACCCTTGCCATAGGCGGCAACGAAGAGGCCACGAGATTGTCAGGGGTGAATGTGGGGTTTTACAAGACGCTGGTATATTCATTCTGCGGTCTGATGTGCACCCTTGGGACCATAATCCTGGTTGCACGGCTAAATGCAGCCGAGCCGATAGCCGGCTTCAACTATGAATTGGATGCTATCGCCGCCACGGTCATGGGTGGGACAAGCCTCACAGGCGGTCAGGCCAATATACTCGGTACCATGGTAGGCGCCCTCATAATGGGGGCATTGAGGAACGGTCTAAACCTCCTGAACGTCCAGGCCTTTTACCAGCAACTCGCGATAGGCGCTGTGATCATCCTGGCAGTGCTGGTCGACAGGTTCCGGAAATAGTATGCTAAGCACGCTAACTTAGCTGCTGGTAACGGGGCCTGATTAGAAATAAAGTGGCTTATGCTTATCTTAATGGGGGTGAGACGCGGGTCTTTGAATTAGCCAGTGTGAATAATGTCCATATGTTTTATAGTATAGAACGTGATTGGAGGAATGGAGTCTTATGGTGATGAGAAGGGTCATAGCTATTTGTATTGCCCTGCTTCTGGCGGGTGCGGTAACGTTATCCATTTCTCGTCCAGGCGGCAATATCTTTGCGGCTGCTAATCAGATGACTGCAGATGAGCTCGAAAAGGCTCTCGGTCCAGTGCCCAAGCCGTCAAAGCATTATAGAATAGGTGCCATCGAGAAAACGCTCATCAACGAGCACTGGCAGGAAATGAAAAAGGGTTACGAGGATGCCGCCAAGAAGTACGGCATCACGGTGGAGGTCGGCGCGGTAGATACCGAGCAGGACCTGATGAAGCAGTTGAATCTGGCGGAGACCTTTATAGCAAAGGGGTATGATGCCCTCGCGGTTTCGCCCTTGACGGCATCCAACCTCGTTCCGGCCCTGGAGAAGGCGCGCAAGAAGGGCATCCCCATTCTAAACGTCGATGACTCCAGGATTACAGAGGTGCCGGTCACAGCATTTGTCGGTGCCGATCATCGCCTGATGGGCGTCTACGCGGCAGACTATTTCGGGAAGCACATTAAGAGCGGCAAGGTTGCGCTGATCGAAGGCATGGCCGGGTCCCCCGCCAGCCAGCAGAGGGTGGCCGGTTTTACGGAGACGATAAAGAAGTACCCCGGGCTCAAGCTGGTCGCCAGCCAGCCGGGCAACTGGGACCGGGTACAGGCCATGAACGCTGCAACCAATATTATACGCGTTCATCCTGACCTGAAGGCGATTTACGCGTGCAACGATACGATGGCGCTCGGCGTTGTTGAGGCTGTCATCAACGCCGGCAAGGCCGGCAAGATAATGGTTATAGGGACCGATGGCGTGCCTGACGCCATCAAGTCGATCCGCGAGGGAAAGATGACGGGCACTATCGCGGCGTTCCCATATGAAATGGGAAGGATCGCCACAGAGGTGGCCATCCGGGTGCTCGAAGGCCAGAAGGTGCCCCCTGTGATAGTCTCGCCTATGGTCCTCGTGACCAAGGATAACGTAGATAAGTATTTCAAGAAGTAACATTTCAAGAAATGACCGAAGCAACTCATACAGTCACAGTCAGAAAGCCTCATCGGTGATCCCCTCGCGAGCAGGTTGGGGCAGGGAACCCCAGGGAACAACCCACCCTGCCCCACCGGCTCTTTATGATGTTGTAAAGATGTTGTAAATAGGAGGTGATTCCCGCGTGGGTGATTTTCCCATTTACAGCCCTGGCCGTATCAAGCGGCGGGTGCAGCAGTTGAGGGAGCAGGTGTGTAAGATTTCAATAGAGCGGGCGCGGCTTTTCACGGCATCATATCGCGAGACGGAGGGCGAGCCTGTAATCATCCGGCGGGCAAAGGCGGTCGCGAAGGTGCTCCGTGAGATGAAGGTCATGATATACGATGATGAGCTTATCGTCGGGAATCGCTCCATGTGGCCGCGAATGGGAGTACTGTCGCCGGAGATGGCGGTTGAATGGATAGAGGAAGAGCTCGATTCATTCCCGACGAGGCCCCAGGACCCGTTCGAGATCACGGAAGAGGAAAAACGCGAGCTGCGCGAGGACATTCTGCCATACTGGAGGGGAAAAACCCTCCAGGACTGGATAAAGCGAGAGATGCCTGACCATGTGAGGGATGCTTCCTTCACGCAGGTCTTCAAGCTAAATCAGACGGATAAAGGGCAGGGCCACGTGCTGGCAGATAAGGCAAAGGTGGTCGAGCGGGGGTTGCTGGGGATACGCGAGGAAGTTGCAGAGCACCTCGCGATGCTGGATGCATCTGGAGCAAGGGACCCGGAGGCGACGGCGAGGCGTTATTTTTACGAGGCCGCGCTGATAATCCTGGATGCAGCCTGCGAGCTTGGCAAGCGGTATAGGGATGAAGCGCTTCGCAAGGCGAGTCTTGAGAGGGATGAGCGGCGAAAAAGGGAACTGGCAGAGATGGCTAAGGTCTTGGAGCGGGTTCCTAACTACCCGGCGCGGACCTTCTGGGAGGCTTTGCAGTCCCTCTGGCTAACCCATATTATCCTGCAATGCGAGTCGAATGCCAGTTCAATCTCGTTTGGCCGGATCGACCAGTACCTTTACCCCTATTACCAGCGCGATATCGCTGCGGGATTGCTTACCCGGGAGGATGCCCAGGAGCTCCTGGACTGCTTCTGGATCAAGTGCAATGAGATCGTGGCCATACGGAGCAGGGAAAGTGCAAAGCATTTCGCGGGCTTCCCCATAAACCCGTGCGTTACAGTGGGCGGGCAGGGGGAGGACGGCCAGGACGTTACAAACGAGCTTTCATTTATGTGCTTGAATGCAATCGCTGATGTACGCATGCCTCAACCCAACACCGCTGTGAGGCTGCACACAAGGACCCCTGACGAGCTCTTGATGAAGGCCGCGGAGGTAATCAGGCTCGGAATTGGGATACCGCACTTATATAATGATGAGATTGTAATTCCGGCCCTCTTAAACAGGGGGGCGACTCTCAAGGATGCGCGCAACTACGCCATAGTCGGGTGCGTGGAGATATCCATACCCGGCAAGACATACGGGCTTCATGATATAGCATTGTTTAACCTGGTCAAGGCCCTGGAGCTTACGATCAAAGATAAAGTGGCGAAAGAGAAAGCTACGGGCTTGAACGCGGCTGCAGCTCCAGCTCCGGCCTCCTTTGAGGAGTTTGAGCAGGCCTATGAGAGGCAGATCGAGCATTTTGTAAAGTGTGTGGTAGACGGATGCAACACTGTTGACAGGGCTCACGCAGCTGTAGCGCCGACTCCATTCTTGTCATGCCTCGTTGAGGACTGCATTGATAAGGGTAAGGATATAACCGCCGGGGGCGCACACTATAATTTCTCAGGCGTCCAGGGCGTCGGAATAGCAAATGTCGCCAATTCAATGGCGGCCATTAAGAAGGCAGTCTTTGAGGAGAAGTGGGTCACCTGGAACGAGCTTCTGCAAATCCTCGACAGGAATTTCGAGGATGCTGAGGAGCTACGTCAGAAGCTACATAATAATGTACCGAAATATGGGAACGACGATGACTATGTCGACCGTTTCGCCGCCAAATGGGCCCGGAAGTACTGCCTCGAGCTGGAGAAATACAAGAATTCCCAGGGCGGCACCTTCCAGGCTGGCATGTATAGCGTCTCCTCACATGTCCCCCTTGGCCAGGAGGTTGGGGCTACACCGGATGGCAGGCGCGCCGGAGAGCCGCTTGCAGATGGGGGTATTTCCCCGGTCAGGGGAACGGACAGGAGAGGGCCAACTGCTGTACTTCGCTCGGCGTCCAGGATCGATCACGTGTTATCCTCAAACGGATCGCTCCTCAATCTCAAATTCCTACCATCTACACTGGAAGGGCAAAGCGGCATAGCAAAATTCGTTACGTTTCTCCGGGCATTCGTTATGCTCAAGGTGGCTCAGGTGCAGTTTAACGTGATCTCGTCCCAGACCCTGCTGGATGCCCAGGCGCATCCCGAGAATTACAGGAATCTCGTGGTCCGTGTCGCCGGGTACAGTGCTTACTTTGTCGATCTGAGCAGGGATATTCAAAACGATATCATAATGCGGACGGAACAATCGCTTTGACGGGCCGGCGATTGCCGACCTATGTGGATATGCGGGCTAATGCAAGGTGGTGACACTAGGCCATGTACCTTTTGGGAATTGATATAGGCACTACAAACTGGAAGGTCGCGTTGTATGACGAGGATGGGAGAGTCATCTCTGCATTCTCCAGCCCGACCCGGGTTCACAGCGAGGGCGGAGGGCGGGTGATTTATAAGCCGGATGAAATCTGGGCTACTGTAACCGGGGGCATCCGGCAGGTGATAAGCCAGGCGAGGAACCCTCGCGACGTCAAGGCCATAGGTGTAGCAAGCATGGGCGAGGCCGGGGTCCTCATCGATAAAAAGGGACAATGCCTCTACCCGGCTATGGCCTGGTATGACCCGCGAACCACGCCGCAGCTCGAATGGTGGGAGAAGACGTTTGGACGTTACGAGATCTACGAGATCACGGGCCTGCCACCGCAGCATATAGCAAGCATCAACAAGATCATGTGGCTCCGGGATAACGAACCCGAAATCTATGCCCGCGCACATAGGTGGCTGTGCCTGGCCGATTTTGTTGCCTACAAGCTTTCTGGCGAGTGCGCCATGGATTACTCACTTGCCTCGCGGACCATGGTATTTGATATCAGGCGCCGCGAATGGTCCAAGAAGATGCTCGAGCATGCGGGGATAGGGGTTGATCTATTGCCCCCGCTTCGTTTGAGCGGGACGCCGCTCGGTCATATCACGAGGCAGGCTCAGGAGGAGACGGGCCTGTCCCCTGACACCATTGTCGTGGTTGGCGGTTATGATCATCTCTGCGGCGCCCTGGCAGGGAACGCCTTTACGAACGGCTCCATACTCGACTCGGGCGGCACCTCGGAGGTCGTGCTGAGCGTCGTTGACTCTGGTTCTGTAAACACGACCGGCGCCCTTTGCGACGCGCAGTTTGCCTTTGGCTCTCATGTAGTGAAAGACACCTATTATATAGCAGGCGTGTTGCCTGCGTCCGGCGGGGTCGTCGAGTGGTTGAAGGACCAGCTGGCGCATGAAGAGCTTGAACTTTCGAAGGAGACGGGTGTGAACATATACCAGATTATGGCTGATGAGGCGGCTTCGAGCCCGCCGGGCGCGCGAGGGGTTTTCATGTTGCCCCACTTGAAGGGTCGCGTTTCTCCATATTGCGGCGAGAAATCACGGGCTGCCTTCGTGGGCTTGTCGTTTTATCATAGCCGGAGCGACCTCTTCAGGGCCGCTCTGGAGGGCCTTTGTTATGAACTCCGGCTGAATCTCGATGCGATGAAAGAGCTTGCATCGATCAGGTATCCGCGGAAGATGCAGGCAATCGGCGGAGCCGTCCGTAACAGGTTCTGGATGCAGATGAAAGCAGATATGACGGGTACTATTATTGAAGTACCTGATGTAGAAGAGGCCACAACCCTCGGCGCAGCGCTCCTCGCTGGGATAGGAGCCGGGGTTTACCGCGATGAGACGGATGCGGTTCAACGGACATATAGGAGAAAAGAGACTTTCTACCCGGATCTGGACATGACTGAGAAGTATGAACTCTATTTTCAACGTGTCTATAAGCGGCTTGCATCCTCTCTAGATGGGGTGAATGCGGAGATTATTGATATCTTTGCTCACTAAATCAACTTGAACCTGAAGTGGGAGTGAATAGACTATGGCCAGGATTCACAGGCTGCGGCAAAGCATACTTTCTGCAGTCCCCGAGGTTTGCAGTGAACGGGCGAGGCTCGTGACCGAGGCTTACAGGGAGAACGAAGCGGATCCTATGATCATCCGGCGTGCAAAAGCCCTGGCGAAGGTGTTGCGCGAGATGACCATATTCATCTTGCCGGATGAGCTCATCGTAGGGAACCAGGCGTCCAAACCTCGCAGCGCTCCTGTGTTTCCCGAATACGCCTGGGAGTGGATCTACAATGAGCTTGATCACTTCGACAAGAGGAAGAGCGATCGATTCTCCATAAGCGAGGAATGCAAGGAGGAGCTCAGGCGGATACTGCCGGAGTGGAGGGGGAGGTCCCTATACGATCGCGTTATGGCCACCCAGCCCGACGAGGTTAAGCTCGCAACAAAGGTCGGTGTATTCGACTGGGAGGGGCAGGCCACGGCTGGCGAGGGACATATCGTCGTCGACTTTAGTAAGGCGTTAAAGCAGGGCTTTGGGGGGATTGTGGAGGAAGCGGGGGAGAGGTTGAAAGCCCTCGATCTCGCTGAGCCTGACAGCCTCAAGAAACGCGATTTTTACAGGGCTGTGATAATCGCCTTTGAAGCGGCGATAGATTTCGCTCGCAGGTACGCCGTCGAAGCCCGGCGTTTGGCCTCGCAGGAGCCCGACCCACAGCGGAGGCTCGAGCTGCTGGAGATCGCCAGGGTCTGCGAGAAGGTTCCGGCGCGGCCAGCCGAGAGCTTCAGGGAGGCGATCCAGACCGTCTATTTCGTGCAGCTGATCCAGCAAATCGAAAGCAACGGCCATTCGGTCTCCCTCGGCAGGTTCGACCAGTATATGTATGAGTACTATTCGCGCGACATAAGGGATGGGAGGATCACGCGCGAGGAAGCGCTCGAGCTGATAGAATGCTTCTTCATAAAACTCTTTACCATAACCAAGCTGCGGTCTGCATCGCATTCGAGGACCCAATCGGGGAATCCGATGTACCAAAACCTGGTCGTCGGGGGACAGACGCCAGAGGGCACGGACGCCACGAATGAGTTATCGTACCTGTGCCTCGACGCCCTGGCCGGGGTCAGGCTCCCCGAGCCGAATTTCTACGTAAGGATTCACGACAACTGTCCCGACGATTTCCTGGCCAAGGCGATCGAGGTTATAAAGCTGGGTTTTGGCATGCCGGCACTTGTAAATGATAAGGTCATAGTCCCCTCGCTGATGAATAGAGGGGTTTCGCTGAGGGATGCCCTTGACTATTCGACCATGGGCTGCCTCGAGGTTCAGGTGCCTGGCAAGTGGGGCTACCGGGCCAACGGGAAGAGCAAGGTCAACTTTTTGAAAATACTCGAGCTGGCGCTCAATGACGGCCGCGACCCTGCAACGGGCATCCAGTTGTGTCCCGGCAACGGGGATCTCTCGACGTTTAAATCCTTCGATGACGTAATCGAGGCATGGAAGAAGCAGCTATACTACTATACGCACCTTCATGTCGTCGCGGACAACATCAACGACCTGGCCCTTGAAGAGTTGGCGCCTAACGCATTCTGTTCGGCACTGGTAAACGATTGTCTCAAGAGGGGTAAGTCATTAAACGAGGGCGGCGCGGTCTACGACATGACGAGCGGGGCGCAGATCGGAGTCCCCAACGTCGGTAACGCCCTGGCGGCCATCAAGAAGCTTGTATTCGAGGAGAAGCTCATAAGCCCCGGGGAGCTCAAGGATGCCCTGGACAGCAACTTTGAGGGGCCGCGCGGCGAGGAAATCCGCCAGATGTTGCTAAATAAGGCGCCGAAGTATGGTGAGGATGACGATTACGTGGACTCTCTGACGCGGGAAGCCTTCAACTATTACTGCCAGGACATAGAGAGGTATAAGAACATGCGCTACGGCCGCGGGCCGATTGGCGGGAACTACTACCCTTCTACGGTGACAATCTCAGCCAACGTGCCTGCGGGTGACGTGGTGGGCGCTACGCCCGATGGGCGGAAGGCCGGCACGCCGACTGCTGACGGTGTATCCCCGTCCCAGGGCACGGGTAGGCGCGGCCCAACCGCAGTTATTCGCTCGGTCGCCAAGCTGCCGACCCTGCTTGTCACCGGGGGCCAGCTCCTGAACCTGCGAATATCCTCGAATCACCTGAACAGCAGGGGAGGGTGTGAGAGGTTGGCCGCCTTGATCCGCAGCCTCTTCGGCCTCTATGGATGGCATGTGCAGATAAATACCGTATCTACCGAGGTCTTGCGGGACGCCCAAAAGCACCCGGAGAATTACCGCGACCTGGTTGTGAGGGTTGCTGGCTACAGCGCGCTGTTTACGGAGCTGGATCCCGTTTTGCAGGAAGACATCATATCGCGGATGGAGCATGATATCTAAGTTGGTGCGCAGGGAATATAATTGCCGCGGATAATTTCTGCGGTTTATAAGGGGAAGATAGGGATGGCCCAAAAGGGAAAGAAGTATGCGGTCGGCATAGACCTGGGAGGAACTAAAATAGCTGTCGGTATGGTGGACGAGGCCGGGCACATCTTGAGCCAGGCGCGCCGCCCGACTGGGGCGGAAGAAGGTTACCGTGCCGTCATAGGCAGGATGGCGGACGCGATCAGGGCAGTCGCTGAGGATTCAGCTGTCAGCCTCTCCGAGGTGAGCTCGATCGGTGTTGGCGTCCCCGGAACACCCGATTTCTCTGACGGGACGGTCATTTTTGCGCCCAACATCGGGTGGCGCGACGTCCCCCTTGGCAGGCTTCTCCGCGAGGAGTTTGGCCTGCCGGTATATGTGGACTATGATACCAACGCTGCGGCCCTGGGTGAGTATATGGTTGGTGCCGGGAAGGGGGCCAGGGTCTTGCTGTTTGTGACGGTCGGGACCGGCGTGGGGGCGGGCATCGTTTTCGCTGGGAAGCTCTTCAGGGGAGCTACGGGGATCGCTGGCGAGATAGGGCACATGGTGATGGACAAGGATGGGCCCCCGTGCACCTGCGGCAATATAGGCTGCCTGCAGATGTTCTCCAAAGGACCTGCGCTGGCGGACCGGGCCGCGCAGGCAATTGAAGGGGAGGAAGGGAGCAGGTCCACGGTCTTACGGGAGCTACTACGGGCGCAGGGTGGGGGACTCACGGGCGAGATGGTGATCAAGGCGGCAAGGGAGGGCGACCCCATCGCAAGGAAGGTCTTTGAAGAGGGTGTCCTTTATCTCGGGCTTGGCATCGCGAATGCTGTCAGTTTGCTAAACCCCGACGTGGTAGTTGTCGGCGGGGGTATCGCAAAGGCGGGGGATCTGCTGTTCAAGTCCCTCGTTAAGACTGTGAAGGAAAGGGCATACCCTATGGCCGCCGAGTGCGTGGATATTAGGCTTTCTATGAACTCCGAGGAGGCCGCGATCGTTGGTGCTGCCATGCTTGAGGCAACGTGGGAGCCTCTCAAGCCGTAAGATATATACATTCTAAGGATAAATGCAGGTGAAGTCTTTATGAGGATAAAGGTTGGCGCCTCGCTCGATTGCGCCGATTACGGGAATCTTCAGTCGGAAGTTGAAAAACTCGAGCGCGGCGGGGCCGACTTGCTTCATTGCGATGTCATGGACGGGCATTTTGTTCCCAATTTCGCTATTGGGACGAGGTTGATTCGAACCTTAAGGGAGAAAACCCGCCTTATTTTTGATATCCACCTGGCTATTGAGGAACCCGAGCATCATATCGAGCGCTTTCTTGAGGCCGGTGGGGATATCATCACCGTTCACGTAGAGGCATGCCACAGGTTGCACCAGATTGTGCGCCACATCAGGAAATGCGGAGGCAAGGCTTGTGTGGCTTACGCCCCTTCGACCCCGGTAAGCGGCATAGAATACATCCTCCCGGAGATAGACATGGTCCTCCTGATGACGGTCGACCCCGGATTTCCGGGGCAGCGCTTCGTCCCTGGCGTCATTCACAAAGTCGAGCACGTTCGCAGGATGATAGAGCACGAGGGGCTGGATGTTGATATAGAAGTCGACGGTGGTATAAACGAGGAGACGATACCCCTCCTCTATAAGGCGGGGGCCAATGTATTCGTCGCTGGCACGTCAAGCGTATTCAACGGCCGGGAAGACACAGAGACGGGGATGAGAAAATTCAAGGCTTTTTGTGAGGGCCTTGAGAAGTGCCGGAACCTTTAGCGTTGCCCGGGAATATAATGCAAGGTGACGAATTGCGCGAAGCCATCGGCCAATTGCGCGAAAAGGCTGGTGAACTCGATGAGCGTCAGCAATGACGCTAAGCCGGGCGTTAATTCATATAGCCTGCGCGACATAGATGCTGTGCTTTCGGCCTTTGAGGAAGGGCGCCTCACACCAGCGCAGGCTTTTAGCCTTTTCAGAGAGATGGGACCGCAGTTTGAAGCCCCTCCCGGCCAGGGCCAGGATGCCGAATCATCCAACGCGTCGCGCCTTCGAGAGGCTCTAAACGAGCTCGATAGCTTGATCGGGCTCCATAGCGTCAAGAGGCTTGTGCGAGAAATCCTCGCCTTTGTGCAGATCCAAAAGAAAAGGGCCCGACAGCAGCTTGCAACTGAGCACCTGGTGCTCCACATGATCTTCAAAGGTAACCCTGGCACAGGGAAGACGACTGTTGCCAGGATAATGGGGAAGATATTCAGGGAGACAGGTGTGCTGGAGCGTGGACATCTTATTGAGGTGGAGCGCGCAGACCTGGTCGGGGAGTATATCGGTCATACGGCGCAAAAGACGCGTGAACAGATTAGAAAGGCCCTGGGCGGCATATTATTTATCGATGAGGCCTATTCCCTTGCACGAGGCGGGGAGAAGGATTTCGGCAAGGAAGCCATCGACACACTTGTTAAATCGATGGAAGATTATCGAGACCGGTTTATCTTGATCCTTGCAGGCTACTCGGAGGAAATGAACTACTTTATACAGACCAATCCCGGAATAAGGTCACGCTTTCCCATTCATATTGACTTCCCGGACTACCTCCCTGACGAACTTATACAGATTGCCGAATTGATGCTCAAAAAGCGAGAGTACAAGTTGGACCCCTGGGCCAGGAATCATCTATATACCATATTGACCAAACACGCATCAAACCTCGATCATAATGCCGGAAATGCCCGCTTCGTCCGCAACATCATCGAGAGAGCCATAAGGCGCCAGGCTGTGAGGCTGGTTGATAAGGAGAATCCCACCCGTGAGGAATTGATGTTGATCCGGAGGGAGGATATCGGGGAGGGGCTCTAGAATGAGGCGCTGTATAGTCCTGGGAAAGCCCAACGCCGGCAAAACCCTTTTCGTCCTGCATTTCGCCGAATTTCTCCACGCTAAAGAGGTAACGATCAAGTTTCAAGAGCCCGTTGCCGCCCCCCGGAAGGGTACCGGCGTCGATCCTGAGGCCCGAACCGGCTCTGCGGCGTGCAGCTTAGATCCCGTTTCCGGTTCGGATCCGGGTGCCCATGGCCGCAACCCCGGGGCAGGCTTCGGCCCCTCGACTTCCGAGCATTTCAAGACCTATAAGATTCAGGATGCTGTGCGAGATCTCACGGGCCCACGTCCACATACCACTAGATGCCTGCAATCTGTAGTCCTGGAGCTGCCGGCGGGCAAGGGCAAAAAGACAGTGGAGCTAATCGACACAAGCGGCCTGACTGACGGTATCCATCAAGATGCCGAGATAAGGCGGGCAATGTCCCAGACCCTCTCAAGCGTGCGCGCAGCACACATTATTTTGCATATCATAGATGCATCTAAGGCCGGTAAAAAGGGAGCCGTCGAGGCGATGGGGGATGTCGATTATCAAGTTGCCGCCTTCGCCCAGATGCGAGGTGGTTACTGCATCCTGGCCAATAAGATCGATCTCCCGGGTGCAAGAGACGGCGTCAAGAAGATCCGGGATGAATTCCCCGGCCATATCGTCATTCCCATCTCCGCCCTTTACAAAGAGGGTTTCAAGGAGGTCAAGGCTTTTGTTCTCCGGGAGCTTTGAAACCTTTGCGACCGGCATGACCGGCACGACGGGCGTCGGCCTCAGCCTTAGAGCCCTGTCTGCGGCCCTGCTGGCCGGGGTCGCAATCAAGCTCGTGGACGACTATATTGACCGCGAAGTCGACGAGATTTCCGGCAGGTATTCATTGGCTGCGGTGCTCGAGGGGGCTCTCATCCCTTACGCACTCCTGTGCGCCGCCCTGGCATGCGCCCTTGATAGCCCCCTTGCAAGTTCGTTGATTATCGGGAGCTACATCGTGGGCATGCTGCATGACCTGGATGAAGTATTTCCATCCGGGTTCAGCGCTCGCCTGGAATCCCTTCTGGCCGGGGCTTTGGGCGTGATCATCCTTGGGTGGAAAGCCATTTTATCTTCAGTCATCCTGATGCTCGGCGTCCAGCTTGTTGACGACATCGTTGATTACTTGCGCGGAGGAATTACAGCCGGACGCAATTACGCCAGGGCGTTCGGCTGCGTTGAGTCGGGCGCCGCAGCCCTTGCCTGTATAATATTGGGGTTGATCCTGAATAGTAGCATGACCATTGTCGTGCTGGTAGCCTTCCTGGTGTTAGTTGCGGGCGAAAGGGTTCTGGAAAGGGTTCTGGTAGCCAGGTCAAAAGGAAAGGGATGGGCTATCCGTGACAGTTGAGGTTGTGATCCTGCTCGCTGTCGTGGCGTTTCTTGTCGGCTACATAATCGGGCACAGGCATGGCGCCCTCGAAGGCTACAGGGCAGGGTCTGTATTTGCTCCGCTGGAGCTCCGGCGGCAAAGCCTCGAGAGGGGCAGGTGCATTATATGCGGGATCGGCATCAAGGATCCCGAGACACGCGATACCGCCGCCGGTGCGCGACCGGTTCCCGGTCGCTGACGGCCCGGCTAGTGATGGAATCGGTTAAAAATCATCCGAATAGGTGATTGAAAATCCTACTCCCGAGATGGTATTCTATATACATGATGTTATGCGAGCAGGATTCTGCCAGCTGCCTTATCTAACGGTTGGAGGGGGCCAGGGGGCAAATGGAGCTAGCGTTCACAAAGATGCATGGGCTCGGCAACGATTTTATTGTAATTTGTACGCTCGAGGCAAGGGATCAGGGGATTCTAAGAAACCTGGAAACTATGACAACCGAATCCCTGGAGGCATTCTCACGCGAAGTCTGCGATAGGCACTTCGGGGTCGGGGCGGACGGCCTCGTCTTGATATTGCCCTCAGCAAGGGCGGATTTCAGGATGAGGATCTTTAATTCCGATGGCAGCGAGGCGAGAATGTGCGGCAATGCCATAAGGTGCGTCGCCAAATATGTCTACGAACGTGGTCTGTTTACAAAGCCGTCCCTTAAGGTCGAGACGCTCGGCGGCATCGTGGAGCCGACCGTGGTTATCGCCGGTGAAGCCAGGGTTGATGGCGTCACAGTTGATATGGGACAACCAGTCTTTACCGCTAAAGATGTTCCATGTGAGGTCGGCCGCGAAGAGGCTATTATGTTGAAGAAGACGTTTGGCCAAGGCGACCGCCTTGTAGAGTTCCCCATTACCTGCGTCTCGATGGGGAATCCTCATTGTGTCATCTTCGTCGACGATGTTGATAAGATAGACCTGGAAGCGATCGGCCCGTTGATCGAGAATGACCCGATCTTCCCCCAGCGTGTAAACGTGGAATTTGCTCATGTGGAAAGTCCTGACTCGATCCGTATGCGTGTCTGGGAGCGCGGGGCTGGCATAACGCTAGCGTGCGGGACGGGCGCTTGCGCGACTTTGGCTGCCGCGGCGAGGGTAGGCCTTGCAGGAAGGCATGCAAAGCTCCGCTTGCCCGGCGGTGTGCTTGATATCCGGTGGGCTCAGGATAATCATATTTACATGACAGGGCCCGCTGAGGAGGTCTTCTCGGGAGAACTGAGCCCCGACTGGCTTAAGTGAAGGAGCCATCCGACTCCGCATAATCGGCGCCGCATAATCTCGGTGGCCCGCCGATGGTCCGGGAATAGACTGCTACAATATACAAATAATCCAGATATATGCATGTATTTGCGTGCATGATTATAGGAGGGGTCAGATCTTGGAGACAGCAAAGAGAATAAGGGAATTACCACCATACCTGTTTGCCGAAATCGACAAGAAGATAGCGGATGCCAAGAGACGCGGGGTTGACGTACTGAGCCTGGCCATTGGTGACCCTGATATGCCTACCCCCGAACATATCGTAAGGCGCCTTGTGGAGACGGCTCAAGACCCCCAGAACCATCGTTATCCCTCTTACGAAGGTCTTGAAGAATTCCGAGGGGCGATTGCCGGCTGGTATGAGAGGCGGTTTGGCGTCAAGCTGGACCCCGATAAGGAGATAGTCTCCTTGATCGGGTCAAAGGAGGGTATAGCCCATATCCCGCTCTGTTTCGTCGACCCTGGCGATATAAATCTTATACCAGATCCTGGTTATCCCGTTTATGGAATTGGCACGCTCTTTGCGGGCGGTCGCTCCTACATGATGCCGCTTCTGGAATCAAATGGTTATCTCCCGGACCTTTCGGCCATCCCTGTGGATGTGGCGAGGGCTGCAAAGTTGATGTTCATAAACTACCCTAATAACCCAACCGCAGCTGTCGCTCCTGAGGGATTCTTCGAGGAGGTCGTGGAATTCGCGAAGAAGTACGACATCATCGTATGCCATGACGCAGCTTATACTGAGATAACATATGACGGGTACAGGGCGCCCAGCTTTCTTCAAACCCCAGGTGCTATGGACGTGGGCATCGAGTTCCACTCGCTGTCAAAGACCTATAATATGACCGGGTGGCGAATAGGCTGGGCCGCGGGAAACCGGACCGTAATCGAAGCGCTTGGGAGGATCAAGACGAATATCGACTCTGGGATCTTCCAGGCGATCCAGTACGCGGCCATTGCAGCGCTAACAGGTCCTCAGGAGCCGATCGAAGAGGCGTGCCGGATTTACGCCAGGAGGCGCGACATGATCATAGATGGCCTGAATGCCCTCGGCTGGAACCTGAAGCCCACCAGGGGAAGCATATACATATGGGCTCCCGTCCCGCGGGGGTACGACTCGATAGGGTTTGCATCCTACCTCCTGGAGAAGACGGGTGTGGTTATCACGCCGGGTATTGGTTATGGTAAACATGGTGAAGGCTATTTCCGGGTATCGCTCACATATCCGGACTCCAAGATCGCAGAGGCTCTTAACAGAATTAAAGAGGCAGGCGTGACGTTTGCAGGAAAATAGGACGCAACAGGGTGAGTATCAAGGTGGGGATAGGGATAAGGCCAGTGAGATTTTGGAGATTCTATCCAGGGACTATGGAATAGATCGTAATCTCCTAACTCTTTCTGAGACCGCTATAACGGCCTGTCAGAGCGAGTGGGCCCGGATCGAGAGCACCGGGATGGTGAATTTCTTAAAGGTCCTGAAGGCCTTCCAGGAGGCCCACGTTGGTGACGACCATTTTGCGGGAACGACGGGCTATGGGTATGATGATATTGGGCGCGAGGGGCTTGAGCGCGCCTGGGCCAAGATTTTCGGAGCGGAGAAAGCTCTCGTGAGGTGGCAGGTCGTTTCGGGAACTCATGCCCTTTCGCTGTGTTTATTTGGTCTTTTGCGACCGGGCGATAGGGTCGTTTTTGCCACGGGAGCACCCTATGACACGCTGCATGCCGTGTTTGGGATGGATGCGGCCAGCGGGAGCGGGGGGCCTGCAAACCTTCGCCCTGGGTGCCTCGCCGAGCTGGGGATCACCTGGAAAGCCGTTGACATGCCGCCGGGTGGATGTCCGGATATCCCGCGGATCGTTGATGCCATGGACGAGAGAACACGGCTCGTGTTTATACAGCGGTCCAGGGGTTATGCATGGAGGCCGTCACTTTCTGTCCGGCATATCGGCAAGATAGCCTCGGCTGTAAAGGCTGCTAGAGCCGATGCCATAGTGCTCGTTGATAATTGCTACGGCGAGTTCGTCGAGACGCTGGAGCCCCCCCAGGTTGGGGCTGATGTGATCGCAGGCTCCCTTATAAAAAACCCCGGCGGCGGTATCGCACCAACAGGGGGTTACATCGCCGGCAGGGCAGAGCTCGTCGAGCGCATCGCGACGCGCCTGACGGCCCCCGGTATTGGAGGGGAGTGCGGTCCTACGCTCGGCATCACGCGCCTTCTTCTCCAGGGGCTATTCCTGGCGCCTCGTCTGGTTCGAGAGGCTCTAAAGGGCGCCGCCTTTGTGGCCCGGTTCTTTTCGGATCTGGGGTTTGAGGTCATGCCGCGTCCCGGCGACGAGCGGAGTGACCTCGTCCAGGGGATCCTCCTGGGGAACAGGGAGAGAGTCGTAAGTTTTTGCAGGGGTTTACAGCTCGCCTCCCCTGTGAATGCCCATTTTGCCCCTGAGCCCGCCCCCATGCCGGGCTATGAGAACGAGATCATAATGGGCGGGGGGACCTTTATCCAGGGGTCTTCTTCAGAGCTCTCTGCCGACGCGCCCATTAGACCACCATATGCCGTTTTTATGCAAGGCGGCCTGTGTTTCGAACACGTAATGATCGGTGCTCTCCTGGCAGCAAATAGGCTCCTTGCTGATGGTTTGCTGGATACGCTTCCTGGTCGCAATACATGTTAGTGAGTAAGAGCGGGATATTTTAAGAGAACGCGGTCTTTGGAGGGACCAGCTGCAAGATTTTGCTGATATTTCCCGGTGATTCCCGGTTATTCCCTTGACATCTGATGCGGATTTGCTAGAATCGTATTGATTGGGTGCCAAATCTCTGGTCCAGCGTGGTTTGATTCTCGAAGGGAGGCGAGACTTTGAATGAAAAATACTTTGGGTCGTCATATCTTGTGCGAGGTGTACGGGTGTGACCCTGAGGTACTGAACAACGAGAAGCTCATCGAGGAGATCATGGTAAACGCTGCTTTGCAGGCCGGTGCCGAGGTCCGCGAGGTGGCGTTTCATAAATTTAGCCCCCAAGGAGTTAGCGGGGTCGTAGTGATCTCGGAATCCCATCTAACGATTCACACGTGGCCGGAATTCGCATACGCAGCCGTTGACGTCTTTACTTGTGGGGAGAAAGTGGACCCGACAGTTGCTTGTTTATATATCAAGACCTCCGTAAAGGCCAAACAAATGACGGCATCTGAAGTGAAAAGGGGGATCCTGGAGGAGCACCTTCTGGAGAAGGTCTCCTCGGGGTAGCTGGGGCTGGGATGCAGGATTTAAAAGCGTGCAGAGGCAGGCAAGGCCGCCAAGCGGAATTGGAGGAACGCATTTATCGCGTTCCTTTATTTTTTTTCCGAAGGAGATCATACCATTTTGTCGAAGAACTTAACATAAGCATGGGAAGTCGACCTTATACTTTTATTAAGGGGATATCGTGGAGAGGACATCATGGGGGAGGGGTCACGGTATGCGACAACGGGGTATGTGCCTTATTGTGATCACGGCCTGTCTCGTGGTAGGGGCGATGATAATGGTCACGGGGTCAGGGGGCTATGCTGCCAGCCAGGCCCGGGAGATATCCGGCGCAAGCCGCCAGGGTCTTTATGTGACGGTGTATAACAACGGCCTCGCGCTCATCAAAGATAGGCGTGAAATAGCGCTTGACCAGGGCTTGAATTTGCTTAAATTTTGCGATATAGCTGAGCTTATCGACCCGACTTCGGTGCACTTTAAATCCCTATCGGCGCCTGGAAACTGCACCCTCCTCGAACAGAATTACGAATACGACCTTATCAACCGTGAAAAGCTGCTTCAAAACTACATAGGTAAGCAGGTAATATTGAATAACGACGGCATTACCCAGGAAGGAACCCTACTCGCCTTCGCTGACGGCAAGATCACGCTGGAAGTCAACGGCAAGATTCTTATTGACCCACCCGGGAAAATCGAACTCCCGCGCCTGCCAAGCGGCCTTATAACAAAGCCGACCCTGGTTTGGCACCTGAAGAGCAAAACGGCCATGAAGCACCTGGTTGAGGTTACATATCTTACGCGGGGCTTATCCTGGCGGGCCGATTATGTAGCCGGGCTGGACGCCTCGGACAAGTTTCTCGATCTTACCGGCTGGGTATCGATTAATAACGAGAGCGGGGCGTCATATCCGGATGCCACTGTGAAACTGGTGGCCGGCGATGTAAACATCGTAGGAGAGCGAGCCGTGAGGGCCATGGCGAAGGCTCAGCCAGCAGGCGGTACTACTCAGCAGTTTGATGAGAAGGGTTTTTTCGAATACCATATGTATACGCTGAACAGGCCTACCACGCTTAACAGCAACCAGCTGAAACAGCTGGAGCTCCTAACGGCAAACCGGGTACCTGTAAAAAAACTCTATTTATTTGAATGGAGCAGCGACCCGAGAGCAGGCGGTGTTATTGGACAGAAGCAGGTTGCAAATGCCAGGGTTTTCATCCAGTTTACGAATGCTGCCGATTCGGGGCTTGGAATGCCCCTCCCCGCCGGACGAATACGTATTTATAAATCTGGTGACGATGGGAACTTGGAGTTCATCGGGGAGGATGAGATCAAGCACACGGCGAAGGATGAAAAGGTCACCCTTTACCTGGGTAATGCCTTCGATATTGTCGGAGAGCGGACTATAACGGATTATCGTAAGACTGGCGCGAATTCATATGAGCAGGCATGCTCTATAAAGTTGAGGAATCACAAACAGGAAGATATCGAAGTCGTAGTTCATGAGAGGTTTTACGGGGATTGGACGTTAACAAGCCCCGCTGCGTGGAAGAAGATAGATTCCGGCACGGCTGAATTCAGGGTAAAGGTTCCAAAGGGTAAGGAGGCTGAGATTCTTTATAAGGTCAAGGTCACGCAATAGGCTTGTAGCTATTTGGATAGGGGGGATCGTCATGACCGGCTATCTGATCGACAACTTAGAGGACTTCAAAAGGAGCATAATAGGGAATATCATCGTAGACGTCAGATTTCGCCGAAGCGACCGGAGCCCTGATGACCCCGACTACTGGGAAGAGATATTGATTGAACTAGATAACGGTTATGTAATACAATTTTCGAGCACGTTCTCAGATGCTTTTAAAAATGAATATCGCAAGAACCATAAGAGCTCTTCGAGGCTTAATTAATTGATTGATTGCTTCAGGACATTCAGGATATGATTGTATCTTAAGGCCGGGAATGCCGGATGTTTCCCGGCCTTATCATACTGATGCCATGCTACTAAGGAGAGGATATGCCGATGGATACCGCTAAGATTGAGGCAGCAGTACGGGCGATACTTGAAGCAGTGGGTGAGAATCCGGATCGCGAAGGTCTGAGGGACACTCCGAGAAGGGTCGCAAAGATGTTCGAGGAGGTTTTCGGCGGCCTCGGGAAGGACCCACGATCTGAATTGAAGCCACTTTTTAACGAGGATCACGAAGAAATGGTCCTTATACGTGACATACCGTTCTATTCCATGTGCGAGCATCATCTCCTGCCCTTCCTCGGCAAGGCCCACGTAGCTTATATCCCCAAAAAGGGGAGGATCGTAGGGCTCAGCAAGCTCGCCCGGGTTGTTGATACACTGGCAAGAAGACCCCAGATGCAGGAGCGCCTTACAAGCGAGATAGCAGATATGATTAACGAAGCACTGGATCCGCATGGCGTTGTGGTGGTCATAGAAGCCGAGCATATGTGCATGTCTATGCGCGGGGTGACAAAGCCCGGGAGCATTACAGTGACATCGGCGGTCAGGGGGCTTTTTAGAAGGGATGTGGCTGCCCGCGCCGAGGCTTTTTCACTTATTAAGGGGAAATAACCCGGTCACCGGTTATATTTGCCTGGCTCCCTCATATATATTATGTGAAGGCGGGATACCTTACGTGAAAAGGTCTAGAGCCCTGAGTCACAACGGAGGAGGGAGAAGGCAGGTGGAGAAGTTCGACATCTTCAGGGACATAGCTGAACGAACCGGGGGTGACGTATACCTGGGTGTGGTCGGCCCGGTCAGGACGGGGAAATCGACTTTTATAAAGCGTTTCATGGACCTCCTTGTCGTGCCAAACATCAAGGATCCTTATGACAGACAGCGCGCTGTGGATGAGCTGCCGCAAAGCGGTGCCGGGCGCACCATAATGACAACCGAGCCCAAGTTTGTTCCGAGCGAAGCGGTGGAGATCAACCTGGAGGATAATATCAGGCTAAAGGTTAGAATAGTAGATTGCGTCGGGTACACCGTAAATGGAGCCCTCGGATATGAAGAGGATGTTGGGCCGCGAATGGTTGTGACGCCCTGGTTTGAGCACGAGATACCCTTCCAGGAGGCGGCAGAGGTCGGGACGCGCAAGGTTATCTCCGACCATTCCACGATCGGGCTTGTCATTACAACAGACGGCACCATAACGGACATCCCTCGGGAGAACTATGTTCCTGCCGAGGAACGAGTCATAAATGAACTCAAGGAGCTCGGTAAACCGTTCTTAGTTCTGTTGAATTCGACCAGACCGGATGCCCGGGAGACTAAAGAGTTCGCCAGCAAGCTAGAAGAAAAGTATGAAACCAGGATCCTCCCCATAGATTGCCTGCAGATGAACACAAAGGATATCATATCTGTCCTTCGTGAGGTGCTCTACGAGTTCCCCGTGAGGGAGATAAATGTTGGCCTCCCGGTCTGGCTCAACGAGCTCCCGGAGGACCACTGGCTGAGATCAAAGTTCAGCCAGTCCGTTGTAGAGGCTGTTAAAGAGATCAAGAAGGTTAGAGATATCGATAGTGCCGCATCCAAGCTCAAAGCCCTGGATTTTATTGATAACGCAGCGCTCTCGCGATTGGATCTCGGTTCAGGATTAGCTAACATCGACCTTTCGGCGCCACGGGGTCTCTTCTTCGATATATTGCAGGAGCTTAGCGGGCTCACTATTGAAGGTGATCACCATCTTATGCGGATTATCAAGGAGCTCGCAACCGTAAAGAAGGAGTACGATAAGGTGGCGGGAGCGCTCAAGGAGGTTAAGGAAACTGGCTATGGCATCGTTATGCCGCCGCTGGATGAGATAACCTTTGAAGAACCGGAACTCATCAAGCAGGGGAGCAGGTTTGGTGTCAGGCTAAAAGCAGCCGCTCCATCGCTCCATATCATCAGGGCCAATATCAAGACAGAGGTCTCCACCGTGGTTGGAACAGAGAGGCAAGGGGAGGAGCTTGTAAGGCGCCTCACAGATGAATTCGAGAAAGACCCTGCAAGGATTTGGGAGACAGATTTCCTGGGGAAATCTCTGCACGAAATCGTCCAGGATGGCATCGAGAGCAAGCTCTTTAAGATGCCGGAGAATGCTCAACAAAAGCTCCAGGAAACTTTGGAACGTATCGTAAACGAAGGAAGCGGCGGCCTCATCTGCATAATTCTGTAATATTTAACAAACTCAAACGGTCCTGGGCCAGTAGGCCGGCATTTCGACCGGCCATATCTCGCCAACCGTCATAAATCGCGCCATAACTGGACAAGCTACTGGCAAAGGGAGGTGAGATTGGTGACCAAGACCGAATTGATCGATAAGGTTGCCGGGAAGACGCAAATGACCAAGAAGGATGCAAGCCGGGCTATCGACGCCGTATTTGAGGCTATGTCCGAAGCCCTGGCGGCGGGGGATAGAGTCCAACTTGTCGGGTTTGGCACCTTTGAGGTGCGCAAGCGCGCAGCTCGGACAGGGAGAGACCCGCGGACGGGCGAGGAGATAAAGATTGCCGCCAGGAAGGTTCCGATCTTCAGGGCCGGCAAGAGCCTCAAAGAGGCCGTATCCAGGTAGAATGTGTTGCAGCGCTAGAGCCCGCCGATTGCAAGCGTAGCATAAACGCTACGCTTCTGTTTTTGTTCCCTCAAGAAGGAATCCCCGCTTGTTTGAGGAATATGTTACATAAGCTTCAAATCCAATGGATTTGATTCAATGAATATGACATCCATGGAGTCATAGGGGTTGAAATCGGAATGCAACGTGTCTCCTATCGCCGCCGGAAGAGCGCAGGACTTGCCGTGTTCCTTTCATTGATCGCCGCGGGGCTCGGCCAGATTTATCTCGGGTCTCCGGTAAAGGGGATATTCTTCATATTGCTTGAAGGGGCCCTCGCGGTGTTAAGCGGGGTGTTTCAAGCCCTGATCTTCGTTATAACCAAACGCCCGGACTTAATTCGTATAGATATCAGGATAGCCTCGATCATGGTCGCTTTTATCCTGTACAACCTGATCGACGCCTTTGTGCTCGCCCGCAAGATCAACAAGCCTCGCTATTTTATCCAGCGCCGCCGGTAAAAATAAAATGGTCGGACCGGCCAGACTCGAACTGGCGACCTCTTGCACCCCAAGCAAGCGCGCTAACCAAACTGCGCCACGGCCCGACACTTAACCCCGATTCATATTACGATTGTATTATAGCAGAGTTTATACTCCTGCGCAAGTCCTACGCAAGCCGTCAAACATCAAATCCAGGCATCAAATCCAGACATCTTCCAGACATCTAATCTAGGCATCAAATTAGCAGAGCTGCCTCCCGCGCAGATCAGGGGCGCTGAGGAGCCCGCGCCGGATTGCCGCGGCGATCACATCCGGGCGCGTGAACGGGTCATCATCCATGTCCTCCACGGCATGAGCTCCTTGATGAGCTCCTTGCCCTTGAACCTCGCCCGCAAGCGCCGCTATTTTAGCAAGCAGCTCTCTCGCCCCGTCGAGCAGTTCCTGTTTTCGCCTGGTGATAGCGGGGTCCGCCTCGATGTCCGGCACCCCGTCGATCCAGCGGCAGATGACCCCTGAGGCGATCTTGCAGCTCTCTATGAGCTGGCCCGGCCTCGCGACATCCGTCCCCTCCGAATACCCTACCACGTGGACGATATCGGGCTTCAAGAGCATGCCAAGCGCGACGGAGCTGGCAAGCTGGCCCTTTGCAACATCCGCATCCTTGGAAAACGATGCTAGCCCGCCCCTAACCTGCCGGTAGGATCGGAAGTTCTCATCGTGCAGCGACTCGATAAGGTGGATCTTTGCGAGCATCTTCGCAAGGTCCATTGCCGGGGGCGTGGTGGGCGGGGTGTTGAGCATATATTGGGCCACGTAATGCTTGACACCCATTTTTTTTGCATTATACGCTGCAAGATATGCCATGGTAACCGCTACGACATCGTCTGCCCCCCGCAGGCTCCAGTGGTGGGCCTCGTTTACCTCGACCGGTATACCTCGCTCGGCGTGCCAACGCATGGTTGCCTGGTTTTCGGCTATGGCATCACGGAGCGGTCTCTTGCTCCTGCCATCAAGGACGTTATACCAGCAAAGGGGCACGGCGCACCAGGCGTTTCGGATGGTTTCTTGGAGCATCTCGGCCATGGCGATCAGGTTTGTCGTGCCGCTGTAGCACCTTACGAGTGGCCTGTTCCCGCGCCTCGTGGCCTCGTAAATTAGCCGCAGGTCCTCTCTTGTGCGGATTGGGACACCACCAGCTCCATCCTGGCGGGGGTCCATTTTCTCCGGTGCGAAGAAATGTTCCTGGGCGTTTTGATCCGGCCCGATAGATAAAACGTCGAGCACACCTGCTTCGGCTATTTCGGCTGCGCCCCG
Organism: Bacillota bacterium; assembly: GCA_012839815.1. GTDB lineage: Bacteria > Bacillota > SHA-98 > Ch115 > JABLXJ01 > JABLXL01. The sequence goes on from DUMQ01000067.1 coordinate 87,683, forward strand.
GACGGTCGCCTCCACCGTAGGCAGGCCGAAGTGGTGCCTTATGAGGGGAAACGGCTTTCGCGCCCGGATCCTTGCAATAAGGGTGTCGGGCAGGGCTTCGGACTCACCGGCGACTTGCTTATCCAGGAGCTTGCCCAGGACTTCTTCCTTGGACTCTCCCCCGGAGAAGATCGCATCGAAGATATCGAACCTGGCGGCTACCTCGCATGTGGCCGGTGTCCCGCCGAAGAACATCTTTATACCTGATAAGCCGGCGCCCTCGACCTGGCGCTTCAGCTCGTGCAGGAGGTTGGCGGCCGCCGAGGGATCCAGCCTATAGCTTGCGGCTATCGCGGCTGCGTTGAGCTCTCGTGCCTTCGCGACGAGGTCCTCCACCGGCGTCGCCGGTCCCAGGAAGACTGTCTCATAACCAGCTGACTTTGCCAGACCCAGGAAAGCCAGGATTCCGGCCACGTGGACGCAATCGCCTATGGCAGCTGCGACCAACGTCTTACCCGCGCTGGGGTTCATATTACTCGTGTCTACGTTCTTGGTGTTTCTCATGTTCATACTCATAAACCTCCTCTCCCTTTCATAACTAATTGCTGGATCTCTTTGACCGTAAGCCCCTCAAGGCCCAGGTGCTTTACGGTCCGGCCCGTCGTCCAGTAGTCGATACCGTGAATGAGGCATCCCAGGTGAATCAGGGAATCCAGGGTCGGCGTCGGCACTCCAAGCATCTTTCCCAGGGAGGCTATGGGCACGAGGCTGGCAGGTATGTCTTCGAAGAGGTACCTATTGCGCATGGTTGCCGGCGCCTTTATGCCCCCATAGCCCTCGTTGTTATGCATTGCCTCATAAAGGTTATCGCCGGTTGCCGCGTAGGCGATTTCAAGCCATTCAAGCGAGGTGACCACATCCTCCACACCTATGGCGCGCGCAACGGCTACGCGCTCTGCATCAACTCCCTCAAGGACCTTAGCGACCGACGGGGTCACGCCCTCGAGATAAAATTCAAACTCGCCCATCCGGGCCTCTATCCACCCCACATTCATGAGGGTTATCGCCGGGTGGAACACCGCTCCCATGTTATCCAGGCTGGTCTTGAGCACATTGACCGCCGGCACAAACTGGGGAAAAGCTTCGCGCACAGCCTCCATGAGCAGAGGCGTGCGGGATGCTGGCAGGGCCGCAATGGGCACGGAGTTCTTGATCCGAAATATCTTCGATTGCGCGGGCCCCATGCTCCGGCTGGCGTAGATAAAGGTCTGAGCCTCGCCGATCGTGACATCAGCATCCACACCCCGCTCGTAAATGACGCGCGAGAATTCAAGGGCCCCGCCCGTCCTGCCAGGGTTTAGCAGAATCACCTGGCCGTCCCGTAGGTGGGGGGCGCACAGCTCTGCTATGTGCTCGTGCGCGCAGGCGGGCACTGCGACCATAAGAACATCGGCATCTGCGATGGCCTCCCCAATATTGGATGTCACTATGGCCGGCGACCCAAAGCCCTGAATGATTCCATCCAGTTCTATACCGCCGCGCACGATAATAGGCTCGATGCGATGATATGTGCGATTGAAGAGCGCCACCCGGAACCCCATCATAGCGAGATGGGCAGCCATGGCCTGACCGCCGTGGCCCGCACCTAAAACTGCGAAATTCGGGCGTCCATCCTTTGTCATCAATGGTCACACCTCCTGGTAGAAAAACCCATGGCACCCTGGGTGCGAATCAGTCCTTTCAAACCAGTGACGTCGATGCAGGACTACATGGAGACTTAGAGAGATTTATGGAGATCTATATGGAGGTCTATTATAAGGTATTAAGGTATGAGATATATGGACCGCATGAATATGGAGGAGGAGAAGTAAGATAGGCCGGTATTGGGTATTTTTGCGCACTAACTTAGCAAAGGAAATAAAAACGTGCCTTCGGAGAATTGGTTTCCGGGCACGCTCTGGCACGCATTCCTATCGGCCAGCTTTCGCCGGCTAACCATTTATTCATCCATCCATTCATTTCATCCGCTCATCATTCGCCCATTTATCCATTCATTTGGCTGGTTAGCCGGCAACAAAGCCACTACCATCCTCCTCTTTCGACGCTTACGAGGTTAGCTGACGGGTTCGGGTTGAAAGAGTAACCCTACCTGCTTCCGAGGTCCAGCCGCTGGATCCGGATCACCCTGTCTGCACTCTGCGCCAGGGTGATAGCTGGTTATGCCTTGGACTGGTCCTTTGCGGTGCTGGCCCCGCGCCCTTGAAGCAGGATTCACCCCTGAAATGGCGCTTACTCTTGGTTTCCCCGTTCTTCACAAGGAGATTCAGCGTCCTCAGGTGGCTTGCTTGTAGGCATAGCTATTCTATTATTCACTTTTTCTACCTGAAGTTTACCAAAAAACCTCGTAGGAGTCAAGGCGGGGAGCTGAGGGGTGCCACATAATTATAAATATATGGCCGATGGTACCAGCTATTCGGAGGTGGAGAGTTAACATCCGTAGAAATGGAGGTTAGAGCTCCCTTTAAGAAAATGGTTAAAACCATAATCCCCTCTTCGATAGCCTGTTACCACCGGCATTTATATTTTCCCCGGCATGAGCCGAATTATGATATTTTTGCGCACTAACTTAGCGGGCAATTTCGGTCTAAATTGAGGATATATGGCAGTATAACAAAATATATGGTAGAATTTATGATAAAGTGAAACCGGCCAGCCTCAGCCAGAACCGTAGGGTGGAGAGCTAAGGAGAGCTAAAAAGGATAAAATAGCTAAAACATTAGATGCCTGGATAATCGAAATACCTAATGCGATAGGGAGGAGTGTATTTGGAATGCCGGATGGGATCCAACCGAACGCAAGAGTGAGAGCTATCGTATACGGCCATGTCCAGGGCGTTGGGTATCGCGCCTTTGCCCAGAGCACCGCCTTGAGCCTGGATTTAAATGGGTTCGTACGCAATCTACCGGATGGCACTGTCGAGGTTGTGGCTGAAGGAGCGAGGCCAACCCTGGATAAATTCATAAATGAGCTCGAGAAGGGGCCCATTTTCGGGCGGGTCAGGAACATTGATGTGGAATGGCACGAATACAAGGGGGACCTGGTGGGCTTCGCAATCCGTTAACTTTGTAGTGTATTAGAATTGAGAAGGTGTCGCGAACAAGTGGCAATATACTTGGCATGATCGCGTGGACGGTGCCGAGAAAGTAGGCAGGCACACCCGTGACCGGGGCCATCCTGCCAAGGATGTTGGCAGGATGGTTGTAACAAACCACCAACTATCAGGCAATCGGCATCCTTTGGCACTTTATGTCAAAACCTTAGAAAGTCATTGCAAACATATTGACATATCTAGCCAGGGAAATTAAGATATATATTGAGTGTGCGAGAGTGGCGGAATGGCAGACGCGCCAGACTTAGGATCTGGTGGGTAACCCCCGTGAGGGTTCAAATCCCTCCTCTCGCACCAATTTATTTTCAAGGGTTTCAGGGTTTTGGCAAAAACAACC
>DUMQ01000068.1 GCA_012839815.1 Bacillota bacterium
TCTTGCGAGCAATGTCAGCAAGCAGCCCGACGATGTATCGACAAAGCGACCAGATACTTTCCTCTCTCGTAAATAGTCCAAAATACCGCTCAAGCCCCTTGTATATCTCGTATATAGGGTAGGGTGTTGCTTTGATATTTTCCATCCCTCATAAGCACCTCCATTTACCCTATATACCACTTAGCTGGCCCTTTGTCCATATCTAACAGAGTAGTACTAATTAATTTCTCGAAATCTATCGTAAGACTCTCCCCTTAGTGCCAAAATGGTAATAAGGAGATGACTAGCCACTATCTACCTAAATGAATTCTTTGCCTATCCGGGGAACACACCTCAGGTTCTCTTTTGCATATCTCCTTTACTAGTGTGAAATCCTGGTTACATGAATAAATCTGCCGATAACTCTGACCTACCTGCAAACTGTTGTAATAATCAACATTCTCCGCGCAAAGTGGTATTACCTTCCCATCGAGACACTCATACGCTTTAAAGTATGTACGCTCGTACATTATAAGAACAACTGTAGGCGATAATGGAAACGCTATTTCAATGCCAGGAGAACCATAGCCACTGTAACTAAAAAATGGATGCCTTACGTGATCTCTTTTAACCACAGGATTATCTGAAGAATAGAGCAACCTCTCGCTCCGATTTGCCCCTAAAAGCCATATATGTTTACAGAACACGGCAACAAACCTGTCCAGAATCCTTGGATTGAACATAAAACCGGCCTGTTCCAATGGAGCCAGATCCCTATTATATTCAATCCGGCAGTCTCCGCCGAATGCGGCTAGCTTATTAGATGCTTTAGATATCTCAAGGATCGCTTGTGCCGTCTTTTCAGCTATTTCGATCCATGTTTCTCTAAACTCGCGTGTCCTAAAAATTTGCAGAGTTATAAAAAATGCTAAAGCTTCTTTATCCCTTTTATAAAGGATCTTCCTTTGATCTGGACGCCGATGCTTCCGCCGAATTGATAATTCCGCTAGGATTGTCTCAACTGCCTCAGAAAACTGAGCTTCTACTCTGCTAAGCGTGTTTTCAACAATCTGGATCATTTTTTCATCTTGGACGACATCCTGAGGGAAATCGTAAAAATATCGTTCATTTGCCACATTCTCAGTAGTTGTCTTAAATGACCGCCCTGTCCATTTATCAAAAACATATAATCCCCCGTTGTTATCTGTGAACTTCCTCAGGTAGAATTGTGGCACATAGTGTTGTCTCTTGACCCTCTCCACGGACTGTCCTCCTGATCCTTTAGTCAATTACCGCCTTGCATGATCCACTACCCCACCCTCTCCCTCTCGAACTTATCTACCCCGAAGGGCTTCCAACCTTCGTGATCACCGACACCGCCCCTTTGCTAATATGTTATTGCTAGACTGATTGGCTTGAGGATGAAGTTTAAGTTATATTCAAGCAAACTAATACCAGGACACATCAAGGCTGCATATCGTAGCTTGTTATCAACCTCCTTCGCGACGATTATCCCTTTCACATTCTTCTCCTTTGCAAGTCTGGCCTTAACCCAGCCCATATATCTAAGGAGTTGCCCACACGCCTTATCGGGCCCCCTGCTAAGTTTTAGCTCAAAGACAACGAAATCACCTTGTTCATTTACGGCAAGGACATCGATAGGTCCCACTTCAGTTGGGTATTCAATCCCCTCGCGCCCGTTCTCGTCATGATAAAGCCTTAGCCTCTGACCATCTATTTCCATTGATTCAATGTTCCTTGCAATGAAATCACGCAGATGACTCTCTATAGGGAAAGAGAAGGAATCGTCAGTTTCTCCTGTCTCTCCTTCTCCTATCTCACCCTCGTCCAACCCAGACTGGATGACGGTCAGTTTTCCATATTCGTCCTGACGAATCTCCCACGTACCGTGTCTGCCGGGATCATATAGCTCGACGACCCCCCTCCCTGTGCTAAACAAGAAATCATACTTTGATGTAGCCACTCGCGGCCTGCCGTTTTCGGGATAATGCACCCTTGAGGGGTGGTTAACGGTACACACAACGATCTGACAATTTATTGTGCTTTCCTTGACCTCGCCATACTTGCTACGTATGTAATCCTTTATTTGAGAGTAGGTAGCCTTACCACCAAGATTCTCTACAGCTTCCCTGATCATCTGCCACACAAAAGGTCTATCGGCCATTGAGAAACCATCCCTTCAAAGGTTACAATTCATTGTAACCGAAACGCAAAACCAGCAACATATCAATCCCTCTTACCGCAGTTCCGTATCTGAATTACCCTTCTCTACTTGAACCTGGATACCCTGGCAACCCCCGGTACCATGCCTACAGTTTCTCATCTGCTAGCTCCCCCATTGGGAGATAATCATCGCCTCCAAACTGACTAACAGCTGATAGTAGCCTCTCAAAATTCGAAGTTGTACAACCTCGGTCGCCGCCATATCCCCAGTTGCTACCAGTAAATGTCTTATATAGACCTGTACGATTCAGCCTTGTGAGAAAGCCAGGAAGTTCATCCTTAGGTACCCCAATACGTTGTTCTACAGCCTTGAGGAATTCTGACCAAAAAGTCGAACACCACTGCAAATCATTCTGTTCTTCCTTCCTCCAAGGTTTCCGCTCAAAATCACGTAGGATGAGAAGCACTTGAAATTCCCTGACGCTTATGTCTTCCAATACTTGTAGGGACTCTTCAAATTCATCGATGTCATCCATCATCTGACCACGTGCATAATTGCTCAACAAACGAGCGAAAAGGCGAATCTTGTCTCCCCGACGGGCGTTTATTGCTGCCTTCAAGCTAATCATAAAGGCATGCAATAAGTCCTCATTCTTGAGTTGCTCCTCTGATAACTGAAGTCCACACTTATCCAACTCTTCGAAAAAAGTGCTGATGCGCCTAATCCTAATATTATCCAGATAGGTTACAAGTAACGTATCCACTGATCCCCCGAACCCCAGCACAAGCTGAACCAGTGCTCTAAGGCCAGAGGACTTTTCATACCTGGAAAGAGCGGCTTCAAGCACCCCTGGCGACCCTTTTATCAACGACATAGGCATCCCCCTGATATCATCATCGGCTCTCTGCTAAGGCAATCTTGTAGATCCCTGGGATACAAACACAAACAAATCTAAACCGCCTCTTTGACCCAGCCGATGAACTTGAGATAAAGTGAGCCTAATGTAGTTATTGTTAAAGCCCCGTTATCTAAGCGGATAAACTCCATAAAGGAAAGCGCATCTAGTATTGCCTTTCTTTCCTCAGAAGAAGGTACCGTCGGTGCCCATATAGTATTGAAACTCTCAGGCACAACAGGACCATATTGTTTAAGCCATAGTAAGACAGCTTTTGAATTTGGAACCAAATACCTTTCAGCAAAGAAGAAACGCCACTTTATGCCCTCATCAAATAATTGCCGAATGAGTTTCGCTGCTTCATCGCTCAATTTGCCAATAAGCTCCGCAGATATTCGCCGTTCAGTCTCTAGTATTTTTTGCCACTCTGTTTCACGCCGAACCATAGAATTAACGAAAGCACCAAACAATTCAAAATTTGGAGTCTCCCTTTGTTCTTGTTGTCGAGATAGACGCCATCCTGGTGTCTGCACATCGACAAGCTCGCTAAGGAACTTATGGATTGGCTTCTCGAATAAGAATGCGAAACAACTCAAGAACATAATAGTAAGCACTGGCCAAGAAAGACAAGAACGCATAGCCTGCACCAAGGAAGTAAAGGGAGGGTACCACACTTGGATAACCCCTATTACCAGGAATGACAAAATCAATACGAGAGGTATAAGAATAACGGCGCGCATATCCTAATCCCTACCTACCGGACTATATGCTGACCCAACTTTGACACTTTACGTATGTGTGGTGGCGTTTGCCCAGCGTAAGGCCTTGTATGTAGGGGCGACATAGTGGCAAATATAATGGGCACATCAACTTGACAACTGTCATGTGGTTCGCTATGATAGTGGCAGGATGTTCATCAAGAGGACAAAAGCTAAGTCTGGAGACAAAACCTACACCTATATCCA
>DUMQ01000069.1 GCA_012839815.1 Bacillota bacterium
AGCAAACCGACTCTACAGTAGCATGAATGCGTTCATAGACTCTGTAAAGACGTTTTTTAAAGAACTAACGGCTTTGGAAGCCTTAACGCTTGCAGCATAGAACCAGCTGAAAATTTATGGAACCTTACTTTTAGATACTAAGCAAATGAATCATTACCCCTTTACGGCACCGCCCATTAATCCCTTCACAATATACTTTTGGCCTAAGAGCGCTAGTAAGATAGGAGGAACTGTGGCTATTACTGCACCGGTCATAGCCAAGCCATAATCAATCCCTGCAAAGGCTGTCGAAAACTCAGAGATGACCTTAGGGAGAGTTTTGGAAGCATTGCTCTGGGTAAATATAAGTGCGAGAAAAAGTTCATTCCAGGAGTTAAGGAATGCAATGATAGTTGCTGCCACAAATCCTGGTGCTGAAAGCGGTAGGATCGTCTTTACAAGAGCCTGAAGTCGCGAACATCCATCTATCATTGCGGCGTCTTCAATATCCTTAGGCACAGTCTGGAAGAAAGATCCCATTACCCAAATTGTGATCGGAAGTGACGAAGAGGCGTAAATAATCACTAATGCAGTCCGCGTATCCATAAGGTTCAAGGCTTTTATCATTAAGTATAGAGGTATTACCGTCGAAATTGGCGGAGTCATCCTTGTCCCCAACAGGATAAAAGATAACTTTTCTCTACCCCAGAATTTGAGCCTTGCAAATGCATAAGCTGCTAAGGAACCGAATACTACACAAATAATAGTAGCAAGTATCCCTATAAGTAAGCTATTTATTACCCCGCATTTAAATGCTGTTATGCTTAACTGGAACGATGGGCCTATTCTCGACACGACCCGATCCCCACCGATTCCCAACAAAGCCATATAACGATCAAATATCGGGCTACTTGGAATCCAGTGAGGGGGAGTACTTAGCAATTCTATATCGGTCGATATGCTAGATATAACCATCCACACGAACGGAGCAATTGACGATACTATGATTACTGCCACTAATGAGTAAAGTAGTACTTTATTGGTCAGCTTGGTTTTCAACTGCACCCCACCTCTACCTTCTCACAATACTTTAACTGCTCATTGATTATTCATTTGCTAAGAGAATTGCACATCCCGGTCAAAAAACATGCGGATATATAGTAGAGAGAAGGCCGCAACCAATAATGTAATTACTATAGACACCGCTGCACCCCGTCCGAAGTCAAGAAACCGGAATGTCTCCTCATAAGCCATATAACCTATGACCTTAGTTCCATTGGCCGGCCCTCCCTGCGTTAATGCATAGATAATATCAAACACCCTAAATGTCTCTAGAGTCCTCATCACTAGTATAAGGAGAAAGGTAGGTCTTAACATCGGCAATGTAATATGTATAAATTGCCGTATAGGGCTTGCTCCGTCCACCCTTGCACTTTCGTAAATATCGCTAGGGATGCTCTGAAGGGAAGCCAAGAATAGTACTACATAGAAGCCTAACACTTTCCATGTATCTGCGATTATAATCATATGCATTGCTAGCCAGGGATCACTCAGCCATTGCATATACTGTTTAATAAAACCCAACTGATATAGAAGACCGTTTAGAGCCCCGTAATTTGGTTGATAAATCCACTTCCACAGAATTCCATTTACTATGGTCGGGACACCCCAAGGGAGAAGTACTATTGCCCTCGTCCATCCCCGTCCCACAAATCTCTGATCCAGAACTAAGGCGACAATCATGCCCAAGGTAATCTGAACCGCTATGGAAACCATAGCAAAATATAAGGTTCGACCTAGAGATGCCCAGAATTCTGAATCCATAAACAGCCTCATATAGTTTCCCAACCCGGCAAAACTCTTGCCTGGTATTAAGAGATTATAATTGAGTAAGCTTACGCCAAACGAGTAAAAAATAGGGTAAATGGTGAGGCCAAAGATGATTATGAGGCTCGGTGCGAGTAAATAATATGGAAATAGTTTGCCATTTACTTTATCCCAATCTAGCGCGGTATACCACCGCCTCGAATCCGTCCTGGGCTTGAATATTGATACTTTCAACTGAAAACACCTCACCTAGTTTAAATCGGCTGACATTGTAGGGCGTCGGGGCCCTAGCAAGGTACATATCTTCTTACTAACCTTGGGCCCCGAGACACATTATGCTAAACCATATTAAATTTTTTAATTTACCAGATTAACATTGGATTCCACTACTTGCCCTATCTATGTCTATCGAACTGCCTTGCTAACACATCTATCTTCTTCTGTGCTTCATCTAGAGCCTGCTTGGGCTTAGCAATGCCGGTAAGCGCCTTGTGAATTTCTACCCTAAGCGTTTCAGAAAACTGCGGATACCATGCTACTCTAGGGCGCGGGAAGGAATATTCAGTTTGCTTTCTCATCACTTTAAGTTCGGGGAACTTAGCAAGGAGTTCCGGGTCATCATATACAGATTTAAGTGAAATATTTTGGTTGTGCTCTAGCTGCATATTATATTTTTGTACTTCGGGAGAGGTAGCAATCCTTATATATTCCCATGCCAGAGCCTTATTCTTGGAGCTGGATAAGATAGCCAGACCTGACGCACCACTAGTTGAAGCGCTGACGACTCCCGTTTTCTTAAGGCCAGGGACTAGAGCGATCTCGACGCTGTCAACTACTCTGGACTTAGTGGGATCTTTAGCCCAGACCCAGCCGAAAGGCCATCCAAGTACGAATGGTATATCCCCTTTCAGGAAACTGTTTAATACTTCGCGATCATCCAAGGACGTCGAGGCGGGATCGGCTATTTTGTATTTATATATAGTATCGGCCATAAATTGTAAGGCCTCAACTGCCTCTTTAGTGTTCACAACCCATTTATCTCCTAACTTATAATCACCTTTAAATAATCTAAGGAAGATATTGTAATCACACATAAGACCCTCTCCTTGGCTCCATCCCCATGCTATCCCATATTTGGCAAGGCCTTTCCTTTGAATTACCTGACTCATATTTATAAGTTCTTCCCACGTCTTAGGTGGAGCATTGAATCCTGCTTTTCTCAAAATCTGTGTATTATAAAATAAATATTTATTGGCAGTCCCTCCACCAAGTGCATAAATCTTCCCTTTATATGTCATTTCCTTAAGTGAGCCCGCCGTAATGTCATTAAGGTAATCTTTGGGGATATAACTGTCCAATGGGGTTAGGAAACCTGCCTCTACGTAGCTTGGTATATAAACTGTATCAGCCGGTATAACATCATACCCCGCGCTCCCGGAGGCCGCAGCCGTCACAATTTTTTCGTGAGTTAGATTGTACGCTTGGGTTACGATTTCAATGGTGGCATCGAATTTAGATTCAAAGATACGTTTTACACGTTCCGCACCTGGGGCCCCGTTGCTCGGGGTCACAACTACTATGGTCTCCTTGGCAATTGTACTACCCGCCACTGTGGCTAATACCAATAGCACCATAATAAGGATGGACAGATTCCTCTTCATAATCACGTACCTCCAAAGATTTTTTATCGCACAAAATGCTACTACAATTAAAGATACTACGCACAATGTTACACATGCCCGTTTCCGTAGAAAGAACAGAAAGAACCTGCTACGTCTACCTTAGTAAAGTCCACAGAACGGTCTCAATAAACTACAGACTCCAATCCTCTCCTCCAATGTTATTGTTCTAAGTGATAACTATTACGCTAAACTCGGGCCTTCTTTACTATAGAAACTATCAAAACTCTTAACAAATCGTAGACAATACACCCCCTCTTTCCAGTGTCTATAAAAGTGGTAATTATCCCAATTTAGCGATTTAGACACACTTGCCAGGCAACTGCGTTATCTCAAAAGTAAAACCATTTGGGCCGGGTATAAATAGAGTGGTTGGTTTACTGCAGTCAAGGGTAACATTACTCGGTACCGGGAGTCCTGCCTCACCGAGTTTTTTAGACATCCCTTTCAGATCGTCAACCAAGAAAGCAAGGTGATCCAGGCCTTCATTCTCCGGTGGCTCTAGCGGAGAGACCAATTCAATTTCCGTGCTACCAATTGGGAGAAAAGCGATTTCTGTCTTGTTTGGTAGCACCCTACGCTCTCTTAAAGGCAGTTCCAAGACTTTTACATAAAACTCCAGAGCAGTATCCATATTCTTTACGAGGATACCGATATGCTGTAGCTTTCCCAACATCTAACACAACCTCCCTGTAGCATATAATCTATTTTGTTAGACTTTGTATTAGGCCCCAATGGAATCCACCTACTCGGACTTACCCACCCTTACCAGTGTCTGCCCAATTTCAGTTGTCCATTTAGCAATTTCCGATATCTTAAGATGCTCAAACCCTATGACCTCACTATCAAGCCTATCTTTAATCGGTTCTCGCCATTTGGCAGGAATTTGGTTGGCACCAATGATAGTTCCCAATATTGCGCCTACCTGACCAGCGTTACAATCCGTATCCAAACCACACATTGTGGTGATGCAAATTGTTCTTTCGAAATCCCCCTCGCCGAACCAAAGCCCTATAACTGCTGCAGCAATATTAGGGAATGTATGTACCCAATTGTATTCGGAGAGGTAGCTTTGTGCCATTTTCTGCCAAGCTTCACGCCAATCTCCTGAAGTCCGGCACCATTCAATAGAATCACGTACCACTTTGGCAAATTTACTCCTTGGCGGTACAAATGCCAGCCCTGCCTCAATGAGCCGCCTGATATCTCCTTCAATAAAGGCAAGGCTTATAAGAGCGGCATCGTACATTTCACCATAAACACCCTCACGTTCGTGAGAGATTATTGCATCTTTATATGCATATTCGATGGCAATATCAGGCCGACCCGGTGCGATGAAGCCGCATACCTCACCACGCATTTGAGCACCGATCCATTCACTGTAGGGATTATCGGTGGTTGCGGATAAGGGGGGCATAAGACCCTTTCTCAAATTATCCAGGGCCACTTTCTCTGCAGTATAACCAATGGGAATATGTTCAAGCCATTCCAACGCCAGATCCTCACTGGTCAAACTGATTCCATGTTCTTTCAAAGCATGGATGAAGACTATCTCGTATGATGTATCGTCATTGATAGTGCTGGGAGGTGAAAGATAATTAACAACCTCACCATAAGAACTCAGTATCTTCTCATGAGACCACCCCTCCACGGGCATCCCAAGGGCCCCCCCAATGCATTTGCCTAGCCAACCTCCATAGACTCTATCATAGTAGGTGTCAGCATCAAGCCTAAAGTCGGAATCCATCTGCCACTTTGGGGAAAAAGATAATGACTTCCTTATTGCATCAAAAGTAGTAGGAGAATAGAATTCCGGATTGTCCACCCTCGGGGCATTACGCAGTGCCCTTCTAATCATTGCTATGTATTTTAGTAGTTTTTCGGTTTCATTCGCTTCATAGAGTTCATGGCATCTTTGTATAAGCGCTTCAGCTTCTCTTACATCGTACCCCTTATGTTTAACCGCCCTAATTTCATCGATAATAGGATAGTCAATACGCCCATTAGAACAATTACGCTTCCACATTTGAAGTATTTCCTGCCGCCGTTTATCCATGAATCTACCTCCTACATGTTCTCTAAGGAGCACTGGTGCTTCAGCCGCATTTTCGACTAATATCTTTTTTATATCTGAGGGTATCTTTCCAGTTGAGAGAAGCAACTCGTCTACATTAGGTAAATTGAATACCTCGGCAATCTTTCTAATGAAGTTCTCAGATGGTTTTTCGATTCCTCGCTCTATTTGGCTCACATAGACATAATGAACCCCTAGGAGTTCCGCGAGCTTACGTAGGCTAAGGTTTTTAGAAGTCCTTAATTCCCGTAACTGTTGTCCAAAGGTAATAGACTGTGCCAATATCTTGTCCTCCCGGGATAGGGATGTAGTGTAGGGTTGTTTCCTTTACCTAGTTTTTTATTACTACATAGCCTCCCCAAATTCCTTCTAAGTTCCTTCCACCATTAAAATTTTTTTACGGTCCCAGTACATAAGATGACCGCCAATGCCATTATCCAAAAGCTATCAGTTCCACACCGCTGCTTTCTGTTTGATAATCTAGTACTACTCTGTTAGATATGGACAAAGGGCCAGCTAAGTGGTATATAGGGTAAATGGAGGTGCTTATGAGGGATGGAAAATATCAAAGCGACACCCTACCCTATATACGAGATATACAAGGGGCTTGAGCGGTATTTTGGACTATTTACGAGAGAGGAAAGTATCTGGTCGCTTTGTCGATACATCGTCGGGCTGCTTGCTGACATTGCTCGCAAGA
>DUMQ01000070.1 GCA_012839815.1 Bacillota bacterium
ACACCCTACCCTATATACGAGATATACAAGGGGCTTGAGCGGTATTTTGGACTATTTACGAGAGAGGAAAGTATCTGGTCGCTTTGTCGATACATCGTCGGGCTGCTTGCTGACATTGCTCGCAAGACCTGCCAGGGGATTGCCGATGCGGTCCCGGGAACGTCGTCACAACGGCTTCAAGAGTTTCTAACTAACACCAAATGGGATCATGATAGCTTCAACCGTCAGAGAGTCGAGTACATGTCGAAGAGGGCAACCTATAAGGACGGGAGCATAATCATAGACGACACCGGACTTGTAAAGCAGGGCAAATGCTCGTGCGGCGTAGCCCGCCAGTATTCCGGAACTCTGGGCAAGGTCGGAAACTGCCAGGTGATAGTCAGCACTCAATATGCTGATGATAAGTATAACTGGCCTGTTAACGCAAGGTTATACCTACCAGAGGAGTGGGCGAATAACCCAGATAGGCGCAAGAAGTGCCATATCCCTGAGGATGTCCAGTTCATGACCAAGACAGAGATCGCGTTATGTCTTGTTGACGAGGCGGACGAGGCGGGCGTTCCATATGAGACTGTGATATTTGACGCAGGGTATGGCCGCGATCAGAAGTTCCTCGATGGTCTTGAAGAAAGAGGGAAGAAGTTCGTGGGCGGTATCCCTTGCGATTTTCAGGTGAGGGTACCAGGGGAGATAGAGGAAGCAGCGAAGAATGCACCGCCGTATAAGCGGAAGTTGGGCCGTCCCAGGAAGGAGCCGTATCCCAATCAGGTTGCGCCGCGTCACAGGGTAGACGATATCGCGAAGGATTTACCGGAGAGTGCATGGGAGACGATAACCTGGCGCGAGGGAAGCAAGGGTCTGTTAACGAAGCAGTTCGCTTTCATGAGGGTTCACAGGACCACCGATCGCAGGGGCACAGGGCCCATTGGATGGCTTATATGCGAGCGTCCCCTGCCTGGTCATGAGGGTGAGTGGAAGTGGTATTTTAGCAATTTACCGGAGGACACGTCTCATGAGCGGCTGGTCCGGCTTGCGCACAGGCGCCATGAAATCGAACGTTATTACGAGGATGCAAAGGATGAACTGGGACTTGACCACTACGAAGGGAGGCTCTGGCACGGGCTACACCGGCATCTTATCCTGGTGATGTGGGCGTATTCATGGCTTGCGCTAAGACGGAGACCAAAGGTGGAATACGAAGCTAATAAGGTGGACGAGAGGATAACGTCGAGCGACGGACCTGTAGAGGGGGGCTTTTCCCCCCTACAGGCTTGTTAGGCTGAGCATTTCTGAGGTCAGGAGAAAGTTTCTCGCCAAATTGGCCCTGGCCGCAGCAGCCTGGATGTTATACAAACATGAGCAGAGCCTTTATCAGGTATTTCGTATCTAACAGAGTAGTATTAGAGGGCCAGTAGGATATTGAAGGAGTCGGGAAAGTGGTGAAATTATTTGGTTAGCCGTTCACCAGTATAGCTTGAATAAATCCGGCTTAGCAAAGAGGCGATGCCGGCAGTTTCGGAGGTTTTACCTCCGGGCTGCCGGCTTTTCTTTTGGAGGTGGACAGGTGATCACAGTGCTTGAGTATCTATGGCAGGAGAACCGGATGACGGTATTGAGACTTCTTGGTCTGGCGCTCCTGCGAGAAAGGGTATTCGAGGAGATTATCCATGAAACGGCGCCCAGGATCGTTGCGCCTAGTCCGTTTGAGAAGCTGATGCTGCACGATGCATACAAGCGGGGTAAAGGTGGTGCCTTAAGGCAGGTGAGGTGGGCGTGAGGGTCAATGAGCCGTGGTACCCTGAGACGGAGAGGTTGATCGCTCGCTATTGGCACACGAAGGAACGCATCGAGAGGTTGCGGGCGAAAGAAGAAACCTTGCTCGCCGCGTTGAAGCGACTCGATCTTAAGCTCCAGGAGATTAAACGCATCCCAGGGCTAACGGCAAAGTACGGGCTTGTTCCCGGTCACCTGCGGAGCGGTGATTCTGACTATGCTGACTTGATGGAAGAATATGAGAGGCAGGTAGACGCAATAACGAAGGAGATCTTGGAGAAGCATAAGAAGCTTGCCAGCATCCAGCACAGGTTGCATGAGCTCCAGGAGTGGATAGCGCCGATTGAGGCTGCAATGGCCAGGCTGACGGAAGAGGAACGCACCTTGACGGAGCAGCGCTATCTGTATCATAGGAGCAACTACCAGATTGCGGCCATGTTGTACTGCAGTGAGAAGCGGGTCAGGAACATGCTTAGGAGGATCATCTCTCGTGTGGCGGAGTGGCTTGGCAAGAAAAGGGTCCGCAATATTGCCGCACCGGAGGCCATAAATCATGATATTATGGTATCGTGAGAATTAAGCGGCGTAGGCCGCTTTTTTGTTTTGGATGGGCCCAGGACTTTAATCTTAGCTTATGTTCTTTGAAATAGGAGGTACTTCCGAAGTTAGGGATGGGTGAGTAACAGTTTGAAAGATTGCTCTATAAAAATCGCAGATTATCTGTGTTTGAGTTTTGCCGGTATGTTTTGCGATTGCTTCAAGATTGTTATAGCCCAAGGTATTGATCCAGGCGATAGTAATTTCAGTCGCCGCGTCGATTGGGATTCTTCCCATCATGATAGCGCCTCCTCTTTATGCCTGGGCCCTCGGAATTATTCGAGACCGGTGCAACATTTCCTTTCTGGGGAGCGATAGGAATAGGCTCTAGCAATTACCTGGACCTTGCTTGTATCGGGCAGTAGCTTTAGGTGAACAATTTGTCTCAAGGTTAGTCGATAGGTGAAAAGCGTCAATAGCAGGGAATTAGAGCCACTTTTTGTTTGGTATGGGATGCTGGCTATGCAAGGGATGCTGGAAAATTAGCAGTCACGGTTGGGGCTTATGGACTGGCAGGCCCGGCTATACACCGCATGAAGGAGCCCCCATGGCGGCCTGATCGAGATCAGCGCAGCATCGCTTGTGAGAGGGAGCAGCCTGCTAAGACTGCTTTTCGATAATTCCAAGACGCTCTTTTAAGGCGCTCTGTAGGATTTGAGAAAAGTTCATCCCTTTTTCGACGGCTATCTTTTCAAGCCACGCTGGTAGAGTAACGTTTTTCCTGACGTAGTTGTTTTCTATGGCTTCACGATACATAGGCATATAGACCTCAATCAAGATAGGTATCTGGTTCGATTCTAACTTGAGCTTATCAACCGGCGTTGGCTCTGGAATGGGATCATTGTCCTGTTCCATGCTGTAAAGATGAAGGGCCATGGCCTCCTTGGCATTACGGATGGCTTCCTCGGTCGTATGGGCGCAAGGTAGACAACCAGGCAAGTCAGGGAAAAAGATTGAAATGCCGTCGTCTGCATAGTCAAATATTGCAGGATAGACATAGTGGTCTTTCCTCATATGATCAGCTCCTTTCAGGAGGGCTATTTCAGCTTTATCCCTGCTTGTTTTAAGATGCTTTTCAGGGTTTTTACGGGTACATCTTTTACCGGGTGCGTTACGGTGACCTTGCCGGGTTTTGTCGGGTGCTTGAAGTGCCAATGGTCGCCTACGCTGTTTACGTAGTACCAACCATCTTCTTCGAGCAACCTGATTATCTCCCTTGATGAGTAGGACTTCATCCCGGCTCCCCCTCGTAATCATATTGTAATACGCATTGCGATGCGTGTCAAGGGGCGCATAAAATACCTCTCCGTGCGTTGCGCGGTGGCCTGGGGCCGGGTTCGCCTCCTTGATGGCCCGGGAAGGTAAGCTGAAATTGAGGTGTCCAGCGTATGAGCATCGACAGAATCGAGCCGAAAGCTGTGGCGAGCGGGATTCCGGTTTACTGCGCATTTGACGAGCTTGTGGATATAGATGCTCTGATTCCTAATCCCCGGAACCCGAACCGGCATCCTGATAAGCAGATTGAACTCTTGGCCAAGATCATCAAAACTCAAGGATGGCGTGCCCCTATCACCGTCAGCACGCGGTCAGGATTCATCGTTCGGGGACACGCGCGGCTCCAGGCATCTCGACTTTTAGGAGTCTCTGAAGTTCCGGTGGACTACCAAGATTATGAGAACGAGGCGTCGGAATGGGCGGATTTGGTGGCTGACAACAGGATCGCAGAGCTCGCCACGCGGGACAACGACTTGCTTGTAGATTTGCTGAAAGACTTGCCCTCAGACTTCGACTGGGAGATAACCGGTTTCACTGGTGAAGAGATCGACAGGTTGATCGTTGATTGGGGAAATGTGGAGTTTCCCGAGTATGATGAGAGCATCGCCAATGACCCAGAACTCCAATGGGTTCCCCTGAAGGAGATCTTCGGTACAGATAAAGTTCCACAGGATGTGGCGGAGCTTCTCAAGGCCGAAGTGGAACGGATCTCCTCTTATGTTGGTCTAACGGAAAAGAACAGGTGGCAGACGCTGAAATATATGTGCGCCAACAGCGCGAAAACGCCCCTGGGGGAGAAGCTATGAGCTTTACGGTCATCTCGACTTTCTCGGGATGTGGTGGTTCGTCACTGGGGTACAAGCTGGCCGGCGGCAAGGTCCTGCTGGCGGTTGAATGGGACGATAACGCTGTGGAAACCTACCGCCTGAACTTCCCGGATACCCCGATCTACCACGGGGACATTGCTGAGTTGACGGTCGAAGAGGCCTGCAACTTGGCAGGCGTCCGTCCTGGCGGGCTGGACATTCTCGACGGGTCGCCCCCTTGCCAAGGGTTCAGCACGGCGGGCAGACGTAAGCTGGACGATCCCAGGAACCAGCTCTTCCGGGAATACGTCAGGCTCTTGCGGGGACTCAAGCCCAAAGTTTTCGTTATGGAGAACGTCTCGGGCATGGTCAAAGGGCGGATGAAACTGATCTTCGCCGAGATCATGCGCGAGCTGAAAGCCTCGGGGTATCGGGTTAAGGCCAGATTGATGAATGCCATGTACTTCGGAGTTCCTCAAGACAGACAGCGACTCATCTTCATCGGCGTCCGCAAGGACCTGGGGATCGAGCCGAGCCATCCGAAACCTCAGATGAGACCGGTCACCGTTCGCGAGGCCTTGAGAGGCTGCCCGGTCGGAATGGTGCCGCGATTCGATGACAAGTATGCGCGTCTTTGGCCGAAGGTCCCGATGGGTGGCAACGCGTCCGACGTGATCGGCAAAGGCTTCAACAGTTGCGTCAAGATCAATCCCGACAGGCCTGCTCCGACTTTGCCGAAGACGCAGACCGGCCGGGGGTTTGCAACAGTATGTCACTGGGCGGAGCCCAGGGCGTTGAGCATTCCGGAGGCTAAACGCCTTGCTTCATTTCCGGACGAGTTTCGATTCATCGGAACGTATCAGGAACAATGGGCGCGGATCGGGAACGCTGTGCCCCCGCTCTTCATGAAAGCAATCGCGGAGCACATACGGGACAACATTCTCACTCACTGTGCCGGGCGTCGAGGCGGGGCTTCAAGCGTCGCGTAAGGCGGGCTGTCATGTGGCAATTAGGCGGATGGTGATACTTATGGGAAGGCCGACTAGATTGACGCCTGAGATGGCCGACAAGATAGCGAACCTCATATCGACGGGGAATTATGATGTTGTTGTCTGCGGGCTTGTAGGCATTCACCCATCGACATATTATAACTGGCTCTCTAAGGGAGAAAAGGCCAAGAGTGGGATTTATAGAGAGTTTTTCGATAAGGTAAAAAAGGCTGAAGCAGCCAGGGAAGCCAAGTGGGTCAAGGATATCGAGGGAGATCCCTCGTGGCAGTCCAAGGCTTGGCTTCTTGAGCGCCGGTACCCTGACCGCTGGGGCCGTCGCGAGGTGAACGTGAACATGAATCAGGACGTGAGGGTGACCACTCACCATGAATATGACGTCGTTCACAGGGTCATCATGGACCCTAAGGCGCGGGAGCTTGCCCGGCAGCTTTATGAAAGGGTCGCTCTTGGACGAAAGGACGCTTGTCAGGGCGGACCTTGTGAACTTCTGCCGGAAGGTGACTCGTGAGAAGTGGCAGCCGGTGCGGCACCTCGTGATGCTTGCGGACAAGCTCATGGACCTCGCCTGCGGGCGGACGTCCCGACTCATAGTGTGCCTTCCGCCACGGCACGGGAAGAGCTATCTCTGCTCGCAGCTTTTCCCGGCATGGTACCTTATAAACAATCCTGATAAGCGTATCATCCTCTGTAGCTACGGAGCATCCCTGGCATTCACCTTTAGTCGGCGCATCCGGGAGATCGTGCGGGAGCATGGCCCGTGGCTTGCGGGAATACGGCTTGCCGATGATTCAAGCGCCGTTGACCGGTGGGACATCAAGGGTCATGAAGGGGGCCTTGTGGCTGCGGGTGTCGGGGGGCCGATCACGGGCTACGGCGGCGACATAGTGCTTATTGACGACGTGATAAAGAACATCGCGGAGGCGAACTCCCGCACCTACCGGGAATCGGTGTGGGAGTGGTACCTCTCCACCTTGAGGACACGGCTTGAACCCGGGGCGGGCCTGGCGTTGGTTTCAACCAGGTGGCACCACGATGACCTTGCAGGCCGGCTCCTTGAGGAGATGGAGGCAGGCGGTGAGCGGTGGGAGGTCTTGAAGCTTCCGGCTCTAGCCGAAGAGGGTGATCCCCTGGGCAGGGCGCCGGGAGAGCCGCTCTGGCCCGAGCGTTATGACAAGAGAGCCCTGGAGGACCTCAGGAACACCCTGGGGTCCTTCCTTTTCAGCGCGATATACCAGCAGTCTCCGCGCCGGGCGGGAGGCAACATGTTCCGGCGGGAGTGGTTCAGGTACTTCAGGGATGAAGGTGAGTTCTACGTCTTGCTTAAGCCTAGCGGGGAGCACAGGGTGAAGAAGTCCGACTGCTGGCTCTTTCAGACCGTGGACCCGGCGGCCACGGAGAAGGAGACATCGGACTACTTCGCCTGCGGGACCTGGGTTGTGACGCCGGAAGCGGACCTTCTTCTCTATGACATGTTCCGGGAGAGGCTTGAGACCCCGAAGCACAAGGCCCTCATGAGGGCGATGTATGAGAGGTACCGGCCCTCATTCCAGGGTGTTGAGGACAGGACCTTCGGCCTTGTGCTTCTCCAGGAAGCGAGGCTCGAGGGGCTCCCTGTGGTGCCCCTCAAGGCGGACACAGATAAGGTGTCGCGCGCGTACCCCATTGCAGCGAGGTATGAGATGGGCGGGGTTTACCACCGCTCGGGTGCGCCATGGTTACAGGCATATGAGGATGAGCTCGAGGACTTCCCCAATGGGGAGCATGATGATATGGTTGACTGTGCTTCCTATGCGGCAATAGTCCTCGCGTTGGATAGGGCTAAAAGACAGAGGGAGAATATGGGGATCGGTAGGCTGACTGTTATCGGTTAGTTCAGGATACGGCCGCCGAGGCGGGCATTGCTTGGGCGGCCTTCACATATGCAAAGCTTCCCCGCTCCGGCGGCGGGGATTATATGAGGCCACAGCTTTCCTCCGTGGGCTGTGGCCTCTTGTTTTTCGCCGGCACGGAGGGGATCAAACACCATGTGGAGGGATTGCCGTGCAGACAGTATTGTCGACCGGTTTACAGGGTACGGGGGCCGATTCGCAATACTGACAGTTCCAGTATTTTTGTGGCCTTTGATCTATGCGAATTGCAGGATAAGCGCTTGATCTGGAAGAGCGCGGTTCTTGCAGAGCCTGATAGGCAGGTGGAACGTCTTGCCTGAGCTCATAGCGAAGGTTACACCGATCGGGACAAGTGATGACGCAATCCCCATTTCCCAGAGGATCGAGGAGGACCCTTTCGCCGGGAAGTACGGCGCTGAGATAATAGAGCCCCCGTATGACCTTATGAAGCTTGCCTCCATGCTTGAGACCTCGAACATCCTCGCCCAGTGTGTCGAGGCCATGGAGACGAACATAGACGGGTTCGGGTTCACCCTGGAGCCCCTCGTCACCCCCGAAAAGGGCGGGGAGTACCCGGAGGAGGCGAAAGAGGAGAAGGCTAAGATCCTCAACTTCTTCAAGTTCTGTAACCCCGAGGAATCCTTCGTCTCCATCAGGAGGAAGACCCGGAGGGACCTCGAGACCACGGGGAACGCCTACTGGGAGCTTCTTAGAAACGGCAGGGGCGAGCTTGCCGGGATAGTCCACGTGCCATCATACACCGTGAGGCTCACGAGGCTCGATGAAGACTTCACAGATGTGAAGGTCCCGGTGAGGGCGGACGATCTCGAGTACGAGGAGATCCCCTACAGGAAAAGATTCAGGAGGTACGTCCAGATACAGGGCGGGCGTAAGACCTACTGGAAGGAGCTCGGGGACCCGAGGACGATAGACTCGAGGACGGGAAGAATTGCCGACCCCGCTGACCCGAAGGTGGTCCCTGCAAACGAGATGCTCCACTTTAGGATATACTCTCCCCGGAGCCCCTACGGCATCCCCAGGTGGATAGGGAACCTGCTCTCCATACTGGGCTCGAGGGCTGCTGAGGAGATAAACTACCTGTACTTTGACAATAAGTCCGTGCCGCCTTTCGTGGTGCTCGTATCCGGGGGACGCCTCGCCGATGGGGTGAGGGAGAGGCTAGAAGCATACGTCGAGGAGAACCTCAAGGGCCGGACGAACTTCCACAAGGCGCTCATCCTCGAGGCCGAGCCTGCAGGATCTGGGCCGGTCTCCATAGGACCAACAGGCCAGGTGAGGATGGACATAAAGCCCCTCACCGAGCTCATCCAGAAGGACGCACTCTTCATGAGATACGATGAGATGAACCGGGAGAAGGTGAGGTCGGCATTCAGGCTCCCTCCTCTCTATGTAGGTTTATCCCGGGACTACACCAGGGCGACTGCGGAGGAGTCGAGGGACGTTGCGGAGGCGCAGGTCTTCGGCCCCGAGAGGGACGAGTTCGACTTCATGATAAACCGGCGCATCCTTGCCGACATGCGGGTGAAGTACTGGGAGTTCAAGACGCTCTCAGCGCCCCAGGAGAACGCCGACAAGCAGGCGGAGATGCTCTCGAAGCTTGCTAGGATCGGGCTCACCACGAGGGAGGTCAGGCGATTCATAGAGCAGATAATGAACGTGGACCTCAAGGTGGATGAACTCGAGGGGGACTGGCTCGATGAGCCCCTGGAGGTGTACCTTGCGAAGCTGAGGGCTGGAGTGGCCGGACCTGGAGAAGCCGTGGCAGTGAGCAAAGGGGAAAGATCAGCGGTGGATCTGGCGGAAGCTTTTGTTGAAACCCTGCTTAAGATACGTGAGGCGTTAAGACGTGATAGCGCTGATTAAAAGGCTTGTGGAGACGACGTTAGAAGAGCTGGGTCTGGTTCAAAAACAGGAGCCGGAGTACAAACATGTCCGGTTGGAGCTGGGACTCGCTGAGTTATTGAAGTCTATATGGGAAGAGCATGTAGTGCGAGCTTTGGGGAAAGCCATAGAAAGGGTAAGAGCGGCGAGGGAGAACCTTGAGAATGAAGTCATAGCAGCAATGGAGGTCTTCCGGGAGGAGCTCGGGGAATCTTTCGCGTCGAAGTCAAGGAGCGGAGTCGAAAAGCTCCTGTACACTGCCTACAGGCTCGGGCGCGAGGAGATCGCGCGGGAAGTATTACTCGAGGTAGTGTTTGATCAGAAAGACCGGTGGGCTCTCGATGCCCTCAACAACCACAGTGTCTACTGGATAGGGTCGTACTATGACAGGTTCCTCGGTTCCAAGATAACCGGGATCGCAGAGGGCCTTCTGGAACAGGGTCTCGGTAGAAGAGAGCTCGCGGATGCATTGAGAGCCCAACTCGGGGAAACACTCGCTGAGGGGTATTTCTACTGGGATGTCCTGGCTTCTTCAGTCATCCAGCGGAGCAGGACTATAGGCGGGGTGAATTCTCTAATTGCAGCTGACGTTAAGTCATATCGCATCCTCGCCATGATGGACGAGAGGTCGTGCCCTGTATGCAGGGCTATGGACGGCAAGGTATTTACAATATCCCATGCGGTCAAGCTCAGGGATAAACTGCTTCAGGCGATGAACCCTGAGGATGTGAAGGCTATAGCCCCCTGGATTCCCGGGGACCGGTTGACTCTGGACTGGCTTACACGTGCGGCACCGGATGAGATAGCCGCGAAGGGCATGAACCTGCCGCCATTCCACGGCAGGTGCAGGTGCACCTTCGTGGTCGAAGAGTTTGTGGGGCCTGCAAGCCCTCCCGAAAACTACAGCGAGTTGCAGGCGAGGGTGGAGGGCTGGGGCAGGAGGCTTGCAGGCTTTGAATGGAAAGGCAACAGCTGGAGGATAGGACCCCACAAGGAAATGGTACTGAAAGAAGCTGCGGGATATTGGGACCCCGTTAAGAAAGAAATAGTGATTGACGAGGAATACGTGGAACGACTGAAGAACTTCTTTGCAAGCCCGGGATCAATAAGCTCCGATAGAGAGAAGGAAGAGGTCAAATTCTCCTTGGGCGTGCTGATTCATGAAGCGGTGCATGCCTGCGAGGACGGGTTTTTGGTCCACCTCTATCGCCACGACTGGGGCAAGGCGCTTGTGGAAGGCCTGGTTCAGGGGCTTGTGGAAGGAGTTTATCAGGACGTCGTTACAGATATGAAACTTACACGCAAGGCCAAGTGGATAGCCTCGCGCTGTTCGTTTTGGGATGACCCGAACTGGAAATACTCCGGATATACAGGGATTGTGAACACTATTACAAGATTCTGCCTGTCTTTGGCTGATGATCCGAGGCTTACTCCGACATTGAAATTATACCAGTGGGCAATACGAACCCGTGCTGAAGACCTGCTCCAGGAGATATGTGACGATATCCTCCGTAATGCGTTTAGATACACCGGCATGCCCTCGCCTGATTTATCCGAACAGATGAGGCAGGAGTTGCATGACTTTATCATGGAGGCATTGCAGACTGCCACATCCGACCCTGATGCAGCGAAAAAGCTCGGGGTTAAATTGCAGCGCTGGAGAAGGAAGATTCAAAGGCTTTAGGTGTTGAGTATCCGCTGGTATAATTATCACCGGGGGCATGGTTATGGACTGGTGGAGGAAGGAATGCAAGAGGCTTGAGATAAGAGAGCGTCAATTACATAGATGGGGGGCGACCCTGGAACAGGTCGAAGAGCTTCTGGAGGAGTACGGGAAACTCCGGATCGCCCTGGAAAAACAGAATATGCACTGGGCGTCCATGATTGTGGGGATGAATGCAGAGCCGATTCTTTACTGGAGGATGGCCCTGGAGGATGAACGCAGAAAACAGCAAGAACAGAATCCTGTGTAAGGAGAACGCTTTGAAACACGCCCAAGGACAATGAGTGGATCTCATTTAAGCGTGGATGGGATCGACGAGGTCGAGGCGCAGGAAGGGTGATATTGGATGGTTTCTATGAAGGTGAACCGCATTAACCTTTTGGAGATCAATCGTACCACGTTTCTATGTGAGAAGTGTGGCTATGGAAATCATACCCCAAATTGGACTTGAGAATGCGGACCTGCTCACGGTGATAAAGGAGATCGCGAAGTATGACAAGATAGAAAGCTTGCGCTAGCCAGGAGGGAGATTCCGTGGAGGGAAATGAGATCAAGTTGGTCAACCTTCTTGAGATAGACCTTGAGAACATAGAAAAAGACAATAGTTTCCCGGCTGCATATGCCTTCTATCTCTTACTTGATAGGACGCCTGACCCTAAATGGGTGGAGTTTTTTAATGCAGAGTTTGAAGGTGACCCTTATGTCATGAAGAGGACGGTCACAGTGAAGGGGAACAGGCTCCGCGTGGTCACTGCTGACAGTGACGATCTGCAGGGACATGTGGATTTTGTAAAGCGGATGGTCAATGAAGCGAACAGGAGGGCGGCTGAATACAACCAGAAGCTTTCCTGGGAGCGAAGGCGTGAGGAACTCCGCCTTGAGGAGGAAAGAAGAACCGTGGAAGAGCTAAGGAGAAGGCTCTTGAAGGTCCGCCTGGATTGAGGGGGCGGGTGAGGCTGTGTGAGCAACGCCGCTATACGCAGCCAGATACTGAACTACGAGGTTTTCCGCACAAAGGGTCCGACGGGGACCGTCCACCGGGACGAACTGATGGAGCCCTTCCACCTCGCCCCGGTGCAGGTTGATGCTGCCGTGGGAGAAAGGTTTCGTTAAGACGGGGCGGTATGCAGGCGAGAACTCATATTTCGATACTGTTCTCATCACTGCGGCTGGGATCGATGAGGTTGAGGCGCAGGGAGAAAGGTGATCTTGAATGGTTGCGATGAAGATTAATCGGGTCGATTTTCTGGAGGTTGCTCAAGTCACCATCAGGTGTCGGAAATGCGGCTCTGGCCTAATTCTGGACATAGAGCAGGCAGGTTCAGTTGCAAGGCGCTGCCCTTCGTGCGGCTTTGATTTCGGGGGCAATGTCGAAGAGTGCTTCCGCAGGCTGCAGGACGCCCACTTTGCAGCTAAGGCCACCAGCGACAGGTTCAAGGTTGAGTTTGACATAACTGAGGACGGAGGCCAATAGGGCTCAGGATAAGATACTGAATGGTAGTTTCGACCGTCTCTCTCTGCAGAGGCGGTTTTTATGTACACGGCATAGCGTATCGCAGACCGACGAGGGGGTGGTTCATGTGAAGGCGGCGATCGGGGAGGTTACGAAGGCTAGATGGACTACCGCCTTCATTTGAAGGCTCAATGATTTACCCGACGCGGCTTTTGCCGTGATTGAACCGGCATATAAAGACGGCGAAACGAAAGACAAGAGGGCAAGACACTTGCCCCACCATGGGGCGGGGGTAACCGGCCCGGATGACGATGGGAGCGTCGACCTCCCGCATCTTCGGAATGCCCTTGCAAGGGCGAACCAGATACAGCCCGTCACGGACAGTATATCTACGGAGGAGCTGCGGAGGAAGGCCCTTATGCACCTTCAAGCCCATGCCAGGAGGCTTGGGGTAGGGGAAGCCGGGAAGGTGGAAAAGGAGATCGCCTTCAAGAAGGCGGACTTCGAGAAGCACATAGTCTACGGCGAGGTCTATGTCCCGGGCGACCCTGACCATCGTGACGCTCACGGCCAGTGGATGACGGCGGAAGAGATCGAGAAGATGGCCCACAGATTCATGGAGAACCTGCGGCTTACTCAGATTGACAAGCAACATGATGCTGAGCCCGATGAAGGGGTTGTGGTTGAGAGCTTCATAGCTCGCGAGGGGGATCCTGACTTCACTCCCGGGGCCTGGGTGGTCGGGACGAAGATACTCAACGAGAAGACGTGGGAAGCGATCATGAAGGGTGAGATAACCGGGTACAGCATGGCAGGGTGGGCTGAGATCATACCTGACGGGGAAGGTGGGGACTCAGTATGAAGGAGAAGCCTACGCCTGGCGAACTTAGGAACGTGGATGTGAGGTTCATAAGCCTGGTCGATAGAGGCGCCAACAGGCGAAAGTTCAAGATCTTCAAGAGCGCGGACTGGCCTGAAAACGAAGACGGCATCAAAACCAATGCGGATGAGCCGGACGGCAAAAGCGCCCCGGAGGGTGACAAAGCAGAAGAAGCCGGTACCGTGGAAGTGGTCAAGGAAGAAGACCAGGAAATGAAGGGTTTCTTCCAGGCGGTGAAGGAGTTCTTCTTGAAACGGTTTGGGGCTCTAAAGGCTTTGGAGGAATGCCGCGTTGAGGAAGTCGAGAAGTCAGGACGCAAGATAAGCGCGGCACGCCTGGCCGCTCTCAAGGAGGCCCATTCGCTTTTGGGCCGGATCATAGCCGAGGCGGAAACCGATGGTGAGAATGGGGAGGGGGGAACCGACGTGACCAAAGAGGAATTTGACAAGGCGCTTGGCGATGTGCTGAAGCAGGTGGAGGAGTCCATAAAGAGAAGCATCGGACCGATAGAAGAGAGGGTATCGAGACTTGAACAGGCCGAAGGGGAGTTGCGGAAAACGCTTGAGGAATCGGTGAAGAAAGCAGTCGAGTCTTTATCCCAGAGGGTCGAGACAGTGGAGAAGGCCCGGAGCATCTCCCAATCCATCCTGGCCGAAGGGACCCAGGATAAGCCCAAGGGCACGTTCACCGGCGTGATATTCGGGAAACGCTGAGGAGATTCAGATTTATGTGAGCAAGCAGTAGAGAAGGCAAGAGACGCGGCATTTTCACTTCATCTTTCTAAGGAGGTCTTGATTGCATGGACAACAAGGAGCTTTTGCAGAAGGCCGACATGGTGCTTGCCGACCTTTCCGCCGGGGGCCTGCTTCAGCCTGAGCAGGCGAACAAGTTCATAGATATGGTGATAGACACCCCGACCATCTTCAAGAACGCCAGGATGGAGAGGCTTGCGGCCCACAAGAGGGTCATAGACAAGATAGGGTTCGACCGGAGGATACTGAGGCCTGCTGTGGAGAATACGCCGCTTGCTGAGGCTGACAGGTCCAAGCCCACGACCGGCAAGGTGGAGATAGACACGAAGGAGCTCATCGCCGAGGTCAGGCTGGGCTACCAGGTCCTCGAGGACAACATCGAGGGCAGGAACCTGGAAGACCACATCATGAAACTCATCGCTGACAGGGTGGCTCTCGACCTCGAGGAGCTCATAATCCAGGGCGATACTTCAAGTACTGATCCCTACCTCAAGGTGATGGACGGGCTCCTCAAGAGGATAACCTCCCACGTCGTGGACGCGCAGAAGGCGGCGATCTCCAAAGCCTTGTGGAAGGAGCTCTTCAAGGCCGTGCCCACGAAGTACATCAGGAACAAGAAGGAGTGGGGCTTCTTCACGAGCCACAATGTGGAGGTCGACTGGCGCGACTACCTTGCCGACAGGGCGACCGGTGCCGGTGACAGGTTCCTTTTGGAGGACGTTCCTGCCGTGGCCTATGGTGTGCCTGTGTACGGCTGCGCCATGATGCCGGAGGCGCAGGACACCGCTACGCCGCCCAACACGCTGACTTCAGCGATCTTCACTCATCCTCAGAACATCATCATCGGCTTCCACAGGGAGATATCCGTGGAGACCGACAAGGACATCACGGCAAGGCAGTTCATCATCGTGGTGACCTGCCGTGTGGGTCTTGCGCTCGAGGAAGAGGACGCCACTGCGAAGATGATCAACATCAAGGTGGCGTAAGGGGAAACAGGCCATGTATAGGGCGACATTGAGAAGAGGGAAGACCTACCACGTGGGCGGGGTCACGTTCAGATACGGGGCCCCGCACCTGGTTTCTGAGGAGCTTGGGGAGTATCTTGAGACTCTGGACGTCTTCGAGGTTGAGCCAGTGTCTACAGTGGAGCTGCAAGCTTCGACAGAGGGGGCGACAGAATATGGTGAAGGTTCCATCGGACTTCAGCGGGGCGAGGAACATAACCTCAGGGGAGCTGAGAGCGGTGTTGGAGAGCATCGCGGACGATCTCGCAAGTATAAAGGCGGTGCTCAGTGACTTTATCGCGAAGTACAACGCTCACTTGGGAGCTACCGGCCTTCACTATAACGGTACAGCCGGTGTGACCGACCAGGCGAATACGGCCACAGACTCGCTGGTGATCAAGACTACAAAGTGAGGGTAAATAACTATGGCTGAAAAAGAGAAGAAGGAAACGAGGACAACTGACCTAGCCCTCGCGGCTTATCTCAAGCTGCGGGGGCTTCGTTTACTCAGGACGGAGAAGGACGAGTTCGACAGGACCGCCTTCGTCTTCGACGATTCCATGGATGTGGCTGAGCTCTTGAAGGTGGAGTTTGCGAATTCGGAGTGCTGTAAGTTCGACGGGGAGCTTAGACACTTGAAGAAGCTCATTTTCAGGTCGTAGACGCGGACCTGGAGGTTATGATGTCCCATGTATGCGACTGTCCAAGAGATACGCGAAGAAGGGGTGGCGCCGGAAGAGGCTTCCGACGCGAGGATAGAGGCTGCGATAAAGAGGGCGAGCGACCTCATAGAAAGACTTACGGGCCAGTGGTTCGAGCCGAGGGAGAAGACCCTCATCCTGGATGGGAACGGGGGTTTCACGCTGTTCCTCGGAGTGCCGGTTATCTCCCTTTCTGGGGTTAAAATAGACGGCCGGGCAGTCGACCTTGCGCTTTTGAGGGTATATAACTCCCCCGAGGACAGGAAGAACCCCAGGATACACTTCTCGTGGGGCTTCCCCAAGGGAAAGCGCAACGTGGAGGTCACAGGCACCTTCGGCTACGTCGAGGAGGACGGGTCCACGCCGGAGCTCATAAGATACGCCTGCCGGAGGCTCGTGGTGAAAGACCTTGCGCCCTTATCGGATATGGATGCCCAGGAGGAGCGGAAACGGGCCAGGGTGATCAGTGAGACTACAGACAGACACTCCTACACCCTGGCGCAGGATCAGAGGTTTTCAGGCCTCACAGGCGACCCCGAAGTGGACGGCATCCTGGTTGAGTTCATGGCGCCTCCGGGCGTGGGGAGTGTGTAGAGATGAGACCGAAGCTTGTCCACCCCACCACGGCCAAGATAGCAAGGCTTGACAGGTCATCCACCGAATGGGACCCCGTCTTCCGGATGCCCAAAGGGCAGGTCGCCTACAGCGAACCCGTAGAGGTCTGGGCTCAGGTGGAGTACAGCAGGGTAAACGAATTTGCGATGACCCCTGCCGGGGAAATGCCCTTTACCATGGGCCACCTTACCATGACGAAGGGGGACTTTGAGAAAGCAGGGGGATTCTCAGAAGGCGATAGGATCGTAGAGATAGGGAACCTGCCCGTTGAAGCCTACATTGTCGAAATTCGCCCTGCAGGGCACTATTTCGGTAAGCCCGAGCTCATTGTGCTCATGTTCGAGTCCCGGAGGAAGGGGCCATGATACACAAGTACGGAGACTGGGATAAGGCCATCAGGATATTCACCGGCCTCGATCTCAAGTACCGGCAGGCCATAAAGAGGGCCCTCAACCGGGTGGGGGTCTACGTCAGGGACAAGATCAAGCGCGGCATACGCGATCAGGCGCCCGGGGGGCGAGAGTTCTCTCCGCTTTCGGAGCTAACGATAAGGCGGAAGGGTAGCTCGAAGGCGTTAATTGAAACAGGCGACTTCATCGGGGCTGTCACCTTCAAGGTCGTGGGAGGTGACGCGGTCTTCGTCGGGCTGCTCCGGAGCGCCCGGGGCAAGGACGGCCAGAGTCTAGTCAATATCGGCGAGGTCCACGAGTTCGGGTGCGTCATCCCGGTGACACCCAAAATGAGGGGCTTCTTCCGCGGGGTCTTCGGGGTGAACCTGAAGCCCTCCACAACTGCGATAAGGATACCACCAAGGCCCTACTTGCGACCGGTCCTGGAGGCGGAGGCGGATAATGTGATCCGAATATTCCAAGAGGAGCTTGCAAAGTTATTCAAGGTTTGAGGTGAGTGTCATGGCCCTTTCTGAGCACATAGAGAACACGATCCGGGCCGTGATCATGCTCCTGAAAGGGAGCGTGCTTGATAACGTGGTGCAGGCTACCCACGCCGACTACGGGGAGATAGCCAGGCTTCCGGCCCTGATACTGTATTTTCCGAGGATCACCGAGGTCAGGACCGAAGCCTCCAACGAGCAGGTTGTGGAGCGGAAAAGGGACACAGGCGAGTTCAGGGTTTTCCCTCCTCCGAGGTTCTATGACCTCGAGTTCGACTATGAGCTTGTAACCGCCACGATGGTCGGGGCTCAGGGGTTATCGCAGTTGAGCCAGAAGTGCCTCACATTCTTTGCGGAGCATCCGGCTATCACGGTCAACCTCACGGATGAGCAGGGTAACGTCTACGGGGCTGACACATATGAGATAGCTCCGACACTTGCCCTGTCCCCGGGGGCTGTGTCGGCATATTACTTTACGGTTAGAGGCTCTTTCGTTGTGAGGGAGGTCAGGGTCGAGGACAGGAGGTCGATCACCGGTCCTCTTGTGAGGGGCTTTGAGGTGGCGTATAGGGACGAGAGAAAGGAGATCGAGGAGGCATACAGGCATCTTTAGATGGAGGTGGATGTAAATGCCCAGGCTCAAGAACAAGCGGAACTTGCCGCTTGTGGTCCCTGTGAAAGACCAGGGACCTATTTATTTCGCCCCCCTTGAGATCAAGACCGTAACAGAGAAGGTGCTAAAAGACCCACTCATGGAGGCGAACGTGAGAAAAGGGAATCTCCAGATACTGCCTGAAGGGCCGGTTCCGATAGAGCCTCCGGAGGCCCAGGAGAGACCGAAGAGGAAAGGGGGCAGTGAGTGATGGCTGAGTTTCTTTCGCCTGGACACTACAAGTCCGAGAGTCCTCCCCAGGTCATGACGCTTGCCGGCGTGAGCGTATCAACGGGCGCGATCGTGGGGGTATTCGAGAAGGGGCCGATTGGGGCTCCGAGGCTTGTTACGAGCCTTACGGAGTTCCAGAAGGTTTTCGGCGGGTACACCCCCGATAGCTATGCGCCTTATGCTGTCGAAGGGGCTTTTAGGAACAAGCCCGGCATGAGGCTGTATATCGTGAGGACCGCCCACTACACCGACCCAACCAACCCGGCAACCTGCACCGCCAAGAAGGCTGCTGTTGTCTTAAAGGATAGGAATACAGTTAACCCTGCCGACACCCTCAAGGTGGAGGCTATAAACGAAGGGACCTGGGGCGAGAAGATAGCTATCGAGATAACGGATGCGACCAAAGACCCGCCTAACAAGTTCCGCATAGTGGTGAAATATGACGGTGTGGTCAAGGAGGTCTTCGACGAGCTCTCCATGGACGATAACTCCGCGGATTATGTGGAGTCCAAGATCAACGGCACGTCCGAGTACATCCGGGTCACGGACATGGACACGCTGACCGCACCTCCGAATGACAGGCCGGCTGTCGGCACCTTCACCCTCGCAGGCGGGGACGACGGGATCGCCGGTATCGGAGACAACGACTACTTGGGCTCCGCTGCAGGGGGCACCGGGCTCCATGCACTTGACAGCGTGGAGGACGCGCTTCTGATCGCGGTTCCTGGGATTGTGACTTCCGCAGTACATAACGGCGTCCTCGAGTACTGCGCAAGCCGTATGGATAGCTTTGCGATCCTCGATCCGCCGATGGCCGCAAGCTACCAGGACGTGAAGGAGTACGTGGAAACCACAGCCCAGCTCAACAGCGAATACGGCGCGATCTACTGGCCCAATGTGGGGGTATCGGACCCTTTGACAGGGGTGTACAAGATCATACCCCCGTCCGGCCATGCGATGGGAGCTTACGCACGAGTTGATGCAGCTCCAGGCAAGGGCCCGTGGAAGGTCGCGGCCGGCATAGAGGACGGCCAGCTTTACGGGGTGCTGGGTGTGGAGGATAACTCCGTCAACAACAAGGCCGTGAGGGACGTCCTCTACCCCGCCAGGATAAACCCGATCCGGGCCATGTCGAGGTACGGCCGGGTGCTCTACGGCGCAAGGACGCTCTCAGGAACCGGCAAGATGACCTACATCAACGAGCGCAGGACGTTCATCTACGTCGAAAAGACGGTCGACGACGGCACCCAGTGGGTCGAGTTCGAGAACAACGACCCCAAGCTCTGGGCGAGGCTCACAAGGACGATCTCCGCCTTCCTCCTCAGGGTCTGGAGGGCAGGAGGTTTAAGGGGCGAGACCCCGGAGGAGGCGTTCATCGTGAAGATAGACGCTGAGACGAACCCTGAGCCGGGGCCTATACTCTACGGCAAGATCGGGCTTGCAACCCACACGCCTGCCGAGTTCGTGTGGTTCGACTACATGAAGCATACACTGGAAGCTCAGGCTACCCAAGCTCCTGCTGCGTAGGAGGTGAGCCGGGATGGGAGAGCAGGTCAAGTTCTATAACCGTTTCAGGTTCGTCGTGGAGATAGACGGGTTCGCGAGGGCCGGCTTTCAGAAGGTGTCAGGCCTCGAGCAGGGCATAGAGGTGATAAAGCACCGGGAGAGCGACTCCATAAGACCGTATAAGAGCCCGGGGCTGTTCGATACTGAAGACCTGACCCTGGAATTCGGGGCCACCGAAGATACCGGGGCCTGGGACTGGTTTACCCAGTGCGTTGCCGTGGCTGAGGGAAGGCTTGCCGCGGATGAATCCGAATACAAGAAGGACATCGCCCTCGTCCAGCAGGACGGGGACGGGAGTGAGCTTGAGCGCTGGAACATCTACGGAGCCTTCCCGTTCAAGATGAGCCCTGGAGAATTTGACGCCACAAGCTCTGAGAAGACCATCCGCAGGCTCCAGATAACATATGATTACTTCGACAGGGGCTAGGCGCCGTAGATGAGCTGACAAAACACGGCTAAAAAGTCGTGGAGAGTCGTCACGGATAGCTTGACGGAAGGGGAGAATAGAAGAGAATGTTTAGGATACCATCATGCGGCGACGAGATCGAAGTCCGAAAGCTCAAGGTGAAGGAGCAGAGCCTCCTTGTGGATAGAAAGAGACAGCGGGACGGGAGCGCCTTGAACGAGGTGCTCCAGTCCTGCATCTTGACTCCGGGTTACGATGTGAAGGAGCTCTTGGTCGGCGATAGACTTGCCCTCCTGATCCACCTTAGGGCCGTGACATATGGTTCGGAGTTTGTATTCCGTGTGACATGCGACTGCGGGGAGTCCTTCATGTGGAAAGAAGACCTCTCCGCCCTGCCGGTGAAGTATCTCGATCCGCCGCTACCCTATGGCGAGGACCGGATAATCGAGCGCGTGCTGCCGAGTCTTGGTAAGAAGATCAAGGTGAGGCTCCTTAAGGGCAAGGACGAACCCCGCATGCGGGCGATACGTAATAACGAGAACTCGCTTTCGGGCCTCCTTAGGCTGATCACCGTGGAGGTGGAAGGTGAGAAGGTGCTCTCCGCGAAGTGGTTCGACGACCTGGACGCCGACGACATGGACTACATCATCGGCGAGTGGCGGGCGAGTGACTGCGGTGTCGATACCACGGTCCAGGTCGAATGCCCCGCATGCGGTAGAACCCAGGAGATGGAGCTACCCATAGGGGACCCTGCTTTTTTCATGCCGAAAGCTTCGAAGAAGAGTTTCTTGCAGGCGGTGTAACAGAGGAAGAGCTCATGGAGGAGGTTTTCGCTCTCATGTTCACATGCGAGGGCACGGGGCTTGGCATGGGGTACCACGACGTAATGGAGCTCGAGGTGCCGGTGAAGGACCGGCTCTATGCCTTGCTTTGCGAGAAGTTGAGTGAAATCGAGGCGAGGTACGAAAGCTTTACTTCAGGCGGTGAGCCTTGATGCTGAACTATGGTGGCCTTGGGCTTGGGCTCTTGTTCGAAGCGAGGGACCTTGCGTCCGGCGTGATGCAAAATGTCGAGCGCAACCTGCGGTCGGTGAGCGATGCGGCAGGTTCAGCCGCGCGCAGGTGGGATGATTCCATGAGGCTCATGAGGACGGGGCTTACGGGCCTCGGCATAGGCGGTTCAATTGCAGGCTCGCTTGCGCTCGTCGGCCGGGCGGCATTTAGAGCTGCAAGCGAGTTTGAGGTCTACCAGATGCAGTTTGCGACCATGTTCGGATCTCTTGAAAAGGCGAGGGCTGCTATGGCAGACCTTGCGAAGTTCGCTGCTGTAACCCCATACGAGATACCCGAGATCGTGCAGGCGGGCAAGCTCCTTACCACGTTCGGGATGGACTACACGAGGTACCTGCGCGATGTAGGGGATCTTGCCGCAGCATTCGGCGGAAGCGGCGAGAGGCTTCTTGAGGTCGTCATGGCCCTGGGCCGCCTGAAGGCCGGACAGTTCGGCGAGGCGTTCGAGTCGTTCAGGAGGTTCGGCATAAGCTACGAGGACTGGGAGAAAGCGGGCCTCAGGTTCAACGAGAAGAACAAGCAGTTCCTCGGGACTGCTGAAGAGGCTGTCGCAGCGTTCGCGAAGGTAGTGCAGCTGAAGGGCTTCTCCGGCATGATGGAGAAGCTCTCCAAGACAACTCAAGGCATAATCAGCAACATAAAAGACGCCTGGGGATCTCTCATCCGCGGCATAGGCGCTGGTTTCCTGGAGAGGGCAAAAGACGCGCTTCGGGGAGTCTTGAATGCCCTAAACGCGATCGACCCTCAAAGGGTCGGGGAGGCGATAGGCCGGGGATTTCGTGACCTCATCGTCGTTCTCACCCCGGTCTTCAAGCTACTCATGGCGATAGCGGGCGGGATCGCGAAGTTCGTCGAGGCGCGCCCCAAGGTTGCGTCTTTCATCATAACCCTCTCGGGCGTCTCTGCAGTTGTGCTCACAATCGTGAGCAGCATCTTGGTCCTGAAGGGGCTCTTGGGGCTTCTCCCGCTTTGGCTAGGCAGGGTAGGTCTTGCCGGCAGAATCACCTTAGCATCTCTTCTGGGGCCCATATTCCTTGTGGTTTCAGCAATACAGCTCTTCAGGTACGCATATGAGAGGAACCTTGGGGGTTTTGCGGCCTTCGTCAACCGGGTGGCCCTCCTCTGGCGGGGGGTTATTGCCCTTGTGGCATCCACCCGGTTCTCCCCGAAAGAGGGATGGAAGGGGTTTCTACCTGAGAACCTGAGGAATGAACTCAAGAAAGCGGGGTTGCTCGATATCACGGTAGAGATATGGATGATCACCGTGAGGATCAGAAGCTTCCTCAAGGGGCTTTCCGAAGGGGTTAAGTCGGCCTTTGAGGGGATCCATGAGGCTATAGAACCGTTCGGGAAGATTATAAAGGGTGCCCTGGATGTTTTGATCCCCATCTTGGAGAAGTTGGGACTCGATTTTACGAAAGCAGGGGCATCGATGCCAATAGAGAAGTTCGAAGCCTTCGGCCGGGCCATAGGGAAGGTCCTCGTCCCGCTCCTGGGTTTTGGGGGTGTCGCCAAGGGGATGAGACTCACCAGGATGGTCTTCTCAGTAGGCGTGGAGGGTGTTGGAAGGCTTGCCGGGGCGGAGAAAGCCGTCCGAGGATTTGTGGGAGGCGACCTCCCGACGCGCATAAGGATGTTTGGTGCAGAGGTCAAGTACCTGACGATGCGGCTGAACGAGTTCCAGCCCGAGAGGGCATTCGAGGGTCTAAGGAGGGTGCCCGGTCTTTTCCGTGGCCTTGTGGTCAAGATACCTGACTACTTCAGGAGGTTTGGCGAGAACGCGAAATTTGCAGCAGTCCAGGTAGGGCAGTTCAGCGTGGCTCTGATCCGCGCTGCAGGTAGGACGGCGGTCTTCGGGGCGAAGCTGGTTTGGACAGGGATAAAGGCTTTTGCCTCATTTACTGCAGGTCTTGTGAAGAGCGCGGTCGCAGCGATAACTTCGTTTGTCCCTGCGATATCGACTGCTACAGCTTCGGCATGGTCTTTTGCAGCTGCCCTCCTTGCAAACCCTGTCACGTGGGTCGTTGCGGGAGTGATAGCTCTCGGGACGGCCCTTTATTTCTTGATAAAGAACTGGGACAAGGTGACCGGGGCAGTGAGCAGGGCGTGGGCCGGGATTTGGGCTTTCGCAAGGGGGCTATCGCCTGTGGGGACGGCTTTGCTCACGGTGTTCTTGCCCTTTATGGGGGTTCCGCTTCTGATCATTCGCAACTGGGATAGGATCAGGGGGTTCTTTGCAGGCCTCTCGGCATCCATAGTGCGAAGTGGGACGGTATTCCTCACATGGACTTTTTCGCTTCCCGGCCGGATGTGGGGCTTGTTTATGGGACTTCCGGGCCGGATAAGCTCCGCCCTTACAGTAGCGTGGGGGGCTGTCACGGGCTGGATGGCCGACATCGCAAGGTCGCTATCGGCCTGGATAACGGGCTTCCCGTCCCAGGTCGGCGCGGGCATCTTGAGTGCATGGAATGTGCTCATCGGGAGCTTGCCCAGTCTCTTGAGACAGGTCGCAGCATTCTTTTCATCCTTGCCTAGCCAGGCGCTAGAGTGGGGCAGAAACCTGATAGTCTCCTTTGTTGAAGGGATCAAAAGCGCCCTTGGAGCGGTGGGTGACATCGCAAAACAGGTAGCAGGCACGGTGAAGAGGTTCCTCGGGATCGAGTCTCCTGCAAAAACAGGGCCCCTTGCGACATCTCACCTATGGGGTCCGAATCTGGTTACGATGTTTGCAGAGGGGATAAGAAAGGGTATACCGCTCATTACTGCTGCAAGCATGGAACTCGCTTCTGTCTTGGCAGGTGGGATGGCGGCGGAGGTTCCGGCTCCAAGGTTGCCTGAGGTTGCTCCGATACAGCTGAGGATGCCTGCGCCTGAGGTCCCAAGGTTGGGGCCATACGGGCTATACAAGGTAGAACCGGTATGGGTTAGAGCAGCGGCGCCGGAAACAGGAGTCCGGGCCGGAAGGCCTGTTCCAACTGTGCCCTTGAGACCTGTCATAACCCCGAGGGCTGAAGGGGAAAAGAAAATCTCAGTCATACCAAAACAATCTGAGAAGCCTGAGATAATCCAGCTTGTAGTGGACGGCAGAACCCTGGCGGAGGTCGTTCGCAGGGTCGAAAGGGAAGACCTAGCCCGAAGCGCCCCCTGGTGAGGGAGGGAGGTCCAAGTGTACGATGCGCTCAGGGATGGCGGCGCGGTAGCGCGTAAATCCAAGCACCTCACCTTTGGCCCTATTGCCAAGGGTTTTCTCATAAATGAGGTGACCTTGGAGAAGCTCATATTTCAGTTCAACCCTGCGGAGATAACAGATTCACGGACTGTGGCTTTCGAGAAGGTGCAGGTCCCTGGGCTATCGCATCCGTTTTTGCAGTTTGCGGCAGGCGACGGCAGGATCTTGTCGTTTGTCCTGGAGTTCTCCTCAGTGGGTTACAAGAGGGACATCATGGCCGATATACGCTGGCTACAGAGCCTAGAGTATCCCCAGTGGGGCCAGGGGGTCTTGAAGAGCGCGCCTCCCAGGGTGATCTTCGCGTTCGGGAAGCTCCTCAGGCTTCGCGGGGTAATAACCTCGTGCCAGGTGACCTACAAGCGCTGGAACCCGGATCTTACGAGGCTCCTCGAGGCCTCTGTTAACCTTGACCTCGAGGAGTACGTCCTGAAGAGCGTCGACATGTGGAGGGTCAAGCGCGGGGATGTGGACCCCGCCATAGCTGACCTCGTGAGGAGGGCGAAGGCAAGGTGATCTATGAGGACAGCCGCTATGCGAAGATGGAGGTGGCCCTCGATGCTGAAGGCCGGCCCTACATCGTGGGAAGGCGTAGGATGCCTAAGACGGATTGGCCCGACAACAGGGCGCACACGGTGAAGGACGGAGACACCTTGTGGATGCTCGCCTGGCAGTATCTCGGGGATGCAGAGTACTGGTGGGTCATAGCGGACTTCAACAACATAAAGGACCCGTGGGAGCCGCTCGAGGCAGGTAGAATCCTGATCATACCGAGCGAGCGGACACTGAGGGAGGAGATTTTGTCTTGAGGAACCTCAGGGATACTTATGCTCCGGTCTACTATATCAAGGTTGACGGCAAGAGGCTCCCTGAGGATTTGGCTCAGCGGGTCACAGGCATAGAGTTTGAAGATGACGCGGAGAAGCTTCCGAAGCTCACGGTGAGATTCAACAACGCCGACCTTGAGATCACCGATCACCCCTTGTTCTCTATGGGCAAGAAGGTGCAAATCCAGTGGGGGTATATCGACGGCAAGCTTACGCAGCCGTTCACCTTTACGGTGAAGGCGATACAGGGCTTCAAAGTCCGGGAGCTTATTGCCTATGGAGGAGGGCACAGGCTTTCGTCAAAGGCCAAGTCACGTATCTGGAAGGGCATCAGCTACTCCGATATAGCTTCGAGGATAGCCCGGGAATACGGGTTGAAGCCCGTTGTGGAAGACACGAAGATAGCCCATGAGCAGGTGGCCCAGTCGAATCAGACCGATCTCAACTTCCTGAAGGAGTTAGCCGGGAAGGTGGGCTTCGAGTGTTATGAGGAAAACGGGGAGCTTCACTTCCACCCCAAAAGGCTTGACTCAAAGCCCGCCCTGGCGTTTGCGTATTACAACGGCGAATATGGGAACCTCATAAGCTTCGAGCCGGTGGAAAAGACCCTCGCTGAGCCTAACGAGGTCACGGTCACAGGTATTGACCCTCTGGAAAAGAAGCCCTACATTGCGAAAGCAAACGACGCAAACGTGGAACGGAATGCTGTAGCTGAGGGCACATACCTTTACGACGGGGCCTCCGGCACAGAGACGTTCAGGCCGGGGGAGACGGGAAAGAAGGTTGCGTCTACCGCCAGGACCCCAAGTGAGGCAAAGCAGCAAGCCGACGCCAACTTCAGGAAGGCCGAGGAAGAGACTGTTGAAG
This sequence comes from Bacillota bacterium, assembly GCA_012839815.1. GTDB lineage: Bacteria > Bacillota > SHA-98 > Ch115 > JABLXJ01 > JABLXL01. Next base: position 26,118 of record DUMQ01000070.1, read on the forward strand.
CGAGCATAGAGACCGTGGGGGAACCGGGGCTGCTCGCCAAGCGCGTCGTTACCCTCTACGGGCTTGGCAAGCGGTACTCCGGGAACTGGTACGTGAAGAACGTGAGGCACGTGATAGGTCAGGGCTACCGGTGCTTTGCGACTCTGGAGAGGAATGCGACAGGGGCCCCCGATGCAGCTGGGGCGAAAAAGACCAGCGCAAAGGTCAATAAAGAGAAAGCCTCTCTTGAGACGGAAGCTAAGAAGAAGGTCGTCTACGAATATTCAGGCGAAACCGGGGCTGAAAGGAAGATCATCCGGTGAGGATATTCGGAAAATACCGGGGATTTGTGGTAGACAATAATGACCCAAAGAAACTGAGGCGCCTTTGCGTGAAGGTGCCTTCTTTATTCGGCGACGAAGTCCTGGAGTGGGCCTGGCCCTGCGAGCCGTACGGCGGGCTGGGGGAAACGGGTTTTACCATGGTGCCTGAGGTCGGGGCTGGCGTATGGATTGAGTTTGAGGGTGGCGACGTGGACTACCCCATATGGTCCGGCTGCTGGAGCGGGGCTCCGGGCGGGACACCGGAGGTGCCAACCGAGGCCGAGAATCTGTATCCTGCGAACAAGGTGCTCAAGACGAAATCTGGGCATGTGGTTGAGCTTGACGACACGCAAGGCGCCGAGAGAATCAAGGTCACGTGCAAGGATGGCGCTTACGTGCTCATTGACGCAAAGAGCGGGCAGCGCAGGATTGAGCTTGTCGAGAACACGCTGAAGCTGAAGTTGGATCGTGAAACTGGAGAGATGACACTTGAGAGCCCGGGGCGGGTCAAGGTCGTGGCGCCCGAGGTTCTGCTCGGCACGGGCGGCTATCAGGGCGTGACGACGCAGGCTCACCCGTGCTTGTTCCTTGGGGCGCCGCATCCGGGCTCATCGGCGGTGAAGGCAAGTTAATATGGCCACAAGGGACGAGATCAAACAGACCATGGTAGATAGGGTTATCGCAGAAGGCCTTGTGGGACCGGACGGCCAGCCCATGCCGGCGATGGACTCTGTCTTGGATGCCGTGGCTGACGGGATCATCTTGGGCGGGGCAAGCCCCCATGCAGGGTCGCACATCACCGGCGGAAGTGACCTAATCCCCAATGCGGTTCCCAATGGAGCCTCAGGCCTCATGTCCGGCATGGACAAAGCCAAGCTGGACGGGATAGAACCAGGCGCCCAGGTGAACCAGAATGCTTTCTCATACGTGAAGGTCGGGGCCACGACAATTGAGGCCGACAGCAAAACCGACACCTTAGAGCTTGCAGCAGGGAGCAATATCGCACTCACCCCTGATGCGGCAAACGATAAAGTGACGATAGCCCTGACCGGGACCGTGCCCTCAGCCCAGAATGCCGATACCGTGGATAACAAGCATGCTTCTGACTTTGCGCTTCTCGGCCACGGCCATACCGGGGGGACTGACGGGAACCAAATAGGAACGTCCGGGCTCCAGGACGGGGCCGTCACGGATGCTAAAGTCGGGAATAGGACTGTGGATCAGGCGCAGGCGCCTACCGGGAACACGGGCGCTCTCACCCAGCTATTCTCCTGGATCGTGAACAGGATCAAGGCCATCACCGGGGCTACCAACTGGTTTGACAACCCCGTGGCCTCTTTGGCCTCGATATGGGCTAAATTCAACGCGAGCACGGGGCATAAGCACACAGGGGCGGCAGATGACGGGCCCCAGATAGATTATGCGAGCATAACCGGTAAGCCCAATTCGTTTGTGCCGTCTGCGCATAAGTCCACGCATGCATCCGGAGGCTCTGATGCGCTTACACCAGGGGACATAGGGGCGGTAAATAAATCTGGAGATACAATAAGTGGAAATCTAACATTAAACGCTCTTACCAAACTAAAGACTGTTAGGCAGGGTTGTAGGGACAGCGAATCCTATTATCCGAATGTTGTATCTGATGCCCAGAACACTACGGTAAATGGTGCATGGATTATACATACCCCGATACCGAGAGCTGCAAACATAATGTTTACAATCCATGTTCATGGGTATGCTTATGGCATTGGCGCAGTAGTGGATTTTACCATATCGGGGTATGCATACTCCGGTTCTAATGGTAGTGTGGATGGCCAACCTGGGGCTGTTATAAGCTATGAATTAAGTGATAACGGTACTGACGGCTGGAATAAATATATCGGCATAGACGCGAACGGTAAAGTTGCAGTCGCGTTCGGAGACTATAATGACAGCGCTTACTACTTCAGGATATCAGTTGATGCTTGGATCACCAACACTACAACAGATTATTCAACCGGGTGGAGTATTGATCGTAGCACAGTTCAAGGTTTTGGCTGGTTAGACATAAAAGGTCCTCTAACATCACAGCACCCAGCGATGGATTTCCTTGGGTCGATTAAGGTAAGTGGTAACACTGTCTGGCACGCAGGTAACGACGGCGCAGGAAGCGGGATGGATGCTGACCTGGTGCGGGGGAGAAATCTAGCAGGAGAATTCGATACACATAAATCATCGAGGCAAGATCATGGTGTTGGTTCCTCTTATATAGCCAAAACTTCGCGTTCCGACCAACTTCCATCGTGGAATGATATACCGGATAAGCCAACTAGTTTTACGCCTTCAACTCATAAAAGCACTCATGCTTCCGGCGGAAGCGACGCACTGACACCTGGGGATATAGGAGCTATCCCCTCTAGTGAAAAGGGCCAGCCCAATGGTGTTGCTACTCTTGACAGCGGTGGCAGAGTGCCTGAAAGCCAGCTTCCATCAACAGCAGGTATGGTAGTTCATGGGAATGAGTGGCATGATCCTGATTTCGTCAGCAAGGCCGGGGACACGATGACGGGCATACTTGAAATACAGGTGCCAGGGGGTCCGGTATTAAGATTAAAGTCTGTTGACTCAGCAAGCGATCATCTTTACATTGAATTCTATGCTGATGCACATAATCCAAACTCTAGATCGGCTTGGTTTGGTTTTGGTAGTGTCGGAACTAATGTATTAAGCTTGCAGAACCAGATGGGTGGTCCGATTAACCTGATTCCAGGTTCAGGTCAGCCTCTGCAAGTAAGCGGCAACACCGTCTGGCACGCGGGCAACGCGAAATCTTTGCGATGGTTTCAGCCTGGGGATACGATTCTACTTGAAGCGTTGACTGAACGCTCAGTATATTCTAAGAGCTATGTAACAGTCAAGCGTTTTCGTGTTATGGGAAGAGGCAGGTACAGAGTTACAGGGGAATTAAAAACCAGCGGTCCGACTGCATATATGGCAGTTGGTACATCCGGTAATATATCCAATACGGGTGGCTCTAGTGGATTTAGTACAACATCTACGACTTACGTTGCATTTACCATTGATACACCAGTTGAGGCACTTCCGGGAGAAGAGATTTATGTTTCTATTTATGCATGTAATACTGGTGCTGCTACCCCTGGTACAGCATATATTCGCAACGTAAGACTTAGATATGCCGAAATGGCAGAGCCCACCGATGCCGTCCTTCAAAATTAATTGATGGTGGTGGTTTTCGTGCTCATTATCTATAAAATCGACGACGGTAGCATTGTTAGTATAAGCGGCTTCGGCAAAGGTAGCGTTATCACTCCAGAACTTGTTGATGCTATCAAGCTTGTTGATCCCTTGCCAGAAGGTCAAGCTGAGTATAGAATCTATGATCCCATGTTGATGGATAAAATTTGGGAAGCCAATGATAGGGGGGCAGTTCTCACAGTAGCTCTCGATGGAAACGGCAACCCTATCGGCGTGATGGCTGACGGAACTATGATCGTATAGCGGTAGCATTGAGGCTTACACAGTTGAAGGTGATAGCTATGTCACTTGACTTCCTCGGCAGAGGTCCGGCATTTCCTTTCCGTCTCACCCTCGGTCCTGACGATATGGCCGGGGGTGAAGCTTTAGTTGAGATGAGTATAGACCAAATCCTCGGCACGGCTGAAGGGGAGAGGCTCATGAGGCCTGATTTCGGCTCAAAGCTTCCCTATCTCCTGTTTGAGAATACCACAGAAGTCATAGAGGCTATGGCTGCCACATACGTGGAGGATGCGCTGGAGAGATGGGAGCCGAGGATAACGGTGCTTGGTGTAGATGCGCAGGCTGATAGTAATAAGCTTGAGATTCACCTCCACTACATGATAAATGCCACCAACAACGTAAGGAACAGAGTCTACGTCTATGACCTTAAGGGGGTGTCGTAGGTTTGCCCTACGTTGACTATACCTCCAGGGATTTCGCAGGCCTTGGAGTAGCCCTTGAGCAGTATATCCGGCAGAGGTTCCCCCAATGGACGGACTTCAACGTCTCGAACATGGGGAACGTCCTCAAAGAGCTTTTTCAATATGTCGGGGATACCTTGCACTACTACCTTGATAAACAGGCGAATGAGTGCTTTTTCGATACTGTAACCGAAAGGGAGAACATGCTTTCACTGTGCCGTTGGCTTGGGTACACCCCAAGGGGCTATGTGGCAGCGACAGCCAACCTTACGGTAACCCTGGCCTCCCCTGCCGCCTTTGATGTTGTCATCCCGAAAGGGACGCAGGTAAAGACGAAGGATCTCCTGAACCCACTTGTCTTCGAATTCCAGTCTGACTGTGTCATAAAGCAGGGCCAGACCGTCGGGGTTGCAGTGGTAAAGCACGCCCAAACCCGGAGGGAGACCTTTGAGGCGGACGGCTCCCCGAATCAGGCTTTCAAGCTGTATCATCAGCCCTACCTGGGAGGGGCTACTCTAGTCAAGGTGAACGGCACGCCGTGGATGCAGGTGGAGGACTTCTTGGACGCAAGAGCTGACACCCCTGCTTACACCGTATCAGTTGACGCGAACTTCAGGGCTACAGTGCTCTTTGGAGACGGCACGAACGGTATGGCTCCTTCAGGTGTAGTGGAGATTATCTACGAAACGGGAGGGGGCATGATCGGGAATGTCCCGGCAGGCCATATATCTGTAATTGAAGGGGTGTTCACCGATCTTGCCGGAAACCCGGTGTCGCTATCAGTCATAAACCTTGAGCAGGCATCCGGCGGTATGGACCCGGAAACCCTGGACGAAATCAGGTGGAAGGCTCCGCGTTCCATAAAGACGAACTACAGGACAGTGACAAGGGAAGACTTCGAGATAAACGCCGAGGGGGTCCCTGGTGTCGTGCGCGCTCTGGCCCAGACCAGAAACGAAGACCCGACCCTGCAGGAGAACTTCACGAGGGTGTACATAGTGCCAAGCGGAGGGGGGACGCCATCGCTTGAGCTGATCCAGCAGGTTGAAGCGGAGCTTCGCTACAACAAGCCCGTAATGCTGACCCATGAGTTCGAGGTTACGGGCGCCAACTATGTGCCGGTGGACATAACGGGAACGATTTACGCTAGACCAGGCTATGATGCATCCCAGGTTCAAACAGCAGCGCTTGAGGCGATAGACAGATTCTTTGACTATACAGCTCTCGACCCGGCAGGCGAGCACGTGATCGATTTCGGGAAGGCCGTCTATATGTCCCAGATCATGGCCTTGATCCAAAACGTGCAGGGCGTGAAAAGCGTAAATCTTACAAGTCCCACGGGAGATGTAACGGTAGGGGCAAACCAAATCCCGGCTAAAGGGGCGGTAAACCTCACGGTGGTGGTCTAGGGATGCTGATGGAGCTATTACCTGAGATATACCAGGATAACGACGATCTGAAGCATTTCCTTTGGGCTATTGAACAGGCAGTCGACTTGATAAGAGAGGACATCCGGAAATTGCCCGATGTAATATCGCCGGGAAGGTGCCCTCCTGAATTCGTGGATAGAATCCTGAATAACATCGGCTGGACACTTCGAATTCCGGAAGGGATGAAGCGCAGATTGATAAAGTCTGCGCTTATTGTTTACAGGCAAAGAGGCACGGCAAAGGGGATACAGAACCTCATCAGGCTCCTTGCCGGGATAGAGTGCGAGGTGTATAACGCCTACAGGAGCCCGGAGCTTCCTCCGAAAGACCCGGGGTTCTATACGTTCGAGATCACGCCGGTCAACCCGGCAAGAGCGCTTACGAGCGATGAAGAGATAGCGGTCATTGAGATTGCAAACTACATGAAGCCGAGCCACACGCACTTCAGGATCACAGAGCCTTATGACCACTGGCAGATGGATATCTCGGAGCTCGGGGAGACGACCATACTCCACGAGGCATGAGGACGGTGGGTCTTTTGAATCGCCAGAACTACTACTACAGGCAGAAGGTCACCGAGGCCGATCTCGACAATCTCGAGAACAACCTCGAGTCGGCCCTGAGGAACAGCATAATCGACCTCTTCGGCGTCGGCATGGTCGCAGGAGGGGACGTCCAGCAGAACTCCCCCACACCCGACATGTCGGTCATAGTAACCCCGGGTAAGGGGTACGACTTTCTGGGCCAGAGGATAGCCTGGTCGACTTCGCAGAACGTGGACTGCTCCAAGGACAAGGATGGAACCCCCACAGCAGTAACAACACAAGGAAACGAGAAGTGGATCACGGTGCTTGCTTATTTCACGAGGTTCTATTCTGACCCCAGGGTAGACGGGCACGGGAATGTGGTCTATTTCAAGGAAGATGAAGGCTACACCTTCAAGGTAATCCAGGGGGCAGAGGCTCCCATAGGCCAGGCCCAGAGGCCGGCGCACCCCACAGACGGAGGGCTCATACTCGCAGACATCAGGCTGACTTATGGAGTCACCGCCATAACCAATAGCATGATCGATAAGACCCGGTATGAGGACATAGTCACCCATACGGCTAGCGAAATTCAAGTGGTGGATGCTCAGGGGCGTTTTGCAGGGAATGATGTCGAGAGCGTCCTTGCGGAGATAGACCAGGCTCTGGATAACCATGCCGCCCTTATGGCTACTGCCCATGGAGGCATTGTGCCCTCGAGCGACGTGGTGACGTCGCCCCAGGCGAACAAGATTTTGCGACTCGATAGCCAAGCGAAACTCCCTGCGAGCATCACCGGGGACTCCGATACCGTGGACAATAAGCACGCATCTGATTTCGCTCCGGCAAGCCATGTAGGTGCTACGGGCTCCGCGCACGGGCTTGCCACCCCCTCTGTAGCAGGGTTCATGAGCGCATCCGACAAGACCAAGCTTGACTCTGTGCAATCCGGGGCTGAGCCGAATCAGAACGCATTTTCGCAGATCAAGATCGGGGCCACCACGGTCGATGCCGATTCAAAGACGGACTCTGTGGAATTCGTGGCAGGCCCCGGTATGAGTCTTATTCCTGATGCTGTGAATGACAAGGTCACCTTCGCCGTAGCCATGGACGATACGGTTCACGGGAATAGGGGAGGGGGAAGCCTCCACTCAGTAGCCACCAGCAGCATAGCAGGGTTCATGTCGGCCTTTGACAAGGCCAAGCTGGACGGCATAGCATCCGGGGCGGAGGTGAACCAGAACGCTTTCTCTTTTGTCAAGGCAGTCGATTCCACAGGGGCTTCCAAGGGCCAGGCGGATGCGGACGCTAAGACCGACATCCTCACCCTGAAGGAAGGTAACAACGTCACCCTTGCCGTAGACCCTGCCACTGATACTGTCACAATATCTGCTCTAGTCGGAGCACACGCCTCGACCCATATAACCGGGGGCATAGATGTGATCCCCAATGCAGTAGCCGGGGGTGCGTCCGGCCTCATGAGTGGGGCTGATAAGCAGAAGCTCGACAGCATCCAAGCCGGGGCGGAAGTGAACCAGAATGCCTTCTCGAGCGTGGCTGTTGCGGACTCTGCCGGAAACCCGAAGGCTGGTAGCCCTTGTGCTGCCGACTCCAAGACGGATACCCTGACACTGAAGGAAGGACCGGGCATAGCGCTAAGTATAGACTCCACTACCGACACCGTCACCATCACGGCCACGGGCGGTGTCGCTCCGGCTGCGCATGCTTCTACGCACGTTATGGGCGGCTCTGACGTGATCCCGAATGCCGTGGCCGGGGGTGCGTCGGGCCTCATGAGCGGGGCCGACAAGGCAAAATTGGACGGGATCCAGGCTGGGGCTGAAGTCAACCAGAACGCGTTCAGCCAGATCAAAGTGGGCGCCACGACCATAGATGCCGACTCGAAGACGGACACGCTCGAACTCGTGGCCGGCGCCAACATAGCCCTGACGCCGGATGCCACAAACGATAGGCTGACCATTGCAGTGACCGGGACCGTGCCCCAGGCAGGGAACGCGGATACCGTAGACAATCTCCATGCAAGCGACTTCGCCCCTGCAGGCCACGTGGGCGCAGGAGGGTCTGCCCATGCTTCGGCTACTTCTTCTATAGCAGGGTTCATGTCACCGTCTGACAAGGCCAAGCTCGACGGGATACAGACAGGAGCGGAGGTAAACCAGAATGCATTCAGCCAGATAAAGGTCGGACCTACGACAATAGACGCAGACTCCAAGACGGATATCCTGGAGCTTGCGGCAGGGGACAGCATCACGCTCACTCCAGATCCGGCGAATGACAAGGTCACTATATCGGTTCAGTCTTCTAATTTTGCACCAGCCTCACATATGGGTTCCGGGGGCTCTGCCCACGCTGAGGCTACAACCTCAGTAGCGGGATTCATGAGCGCGGCTGACAAGGCCAAGTTGAATGGGCTTGGCAAGGTCTCAGTCATCATGGGCACGATTTCACACGGGGCGGTTCTACCCCTGCCGAGCGGGTACGCTCAAAGCGAATGCTGGTGGATCGTCTCTAATAATAATTCGGATACCGGTGGAGATGCGATAGGAGGTCTACGGATTTGGGTTGATCCTTCGACCAGGGTGGTGACAGCCCAGAGGCGGATGGAATACAACTTGTCGCTTCAGAACATAACTGCAAACTACCTGGTGATAGGCGTGAAGCCTTCATAATGGGAGGGGTAAGGCTATGCTGGTGATATATAGCAAAACCACGGGCGATATCCTGGGTGTGGCGAGCAAAGCCATAGAAAACGGCAGACCCCGGGAACTCAAGAGGGAAGAGGTGTTCCCGGACGCTTCACTTGAGGTGTTGGGTGTAGACCCCGCGGATGTCGGTGAGATGATAGTGGATGATGATCATGAAGTCCTGGGCTGTCATGAGAATTTCAAGGTTGACCTAAAGAGCCATGCGATCACAAGGAAGGAAGTGAAAGCAAACAGGGCCTCATATATGAGGATCTTAAGGAGCGAAACGCCGCCTAGTACGAAAGACGACCTCTGGTATGACACCAAGAGCAATAAGGTGAAGTATTGGAACGGCACCGGTTGGGTGAGCATGTAGGAAGTGGCCTCTATATATGAACAAAACCGTCTTGAGACGGCTTTTTATTTTGGGAAGGCGGTGGTGTCTTTTGGAAGACGTTCTTTTCAAGGCTGTGGCCCAGTATGTGTTCGGGGTGCTGTTCGTAGCGCTCCTTTTTTATGTGCTCAAGGCGAATGAGAAGCGGGAGGAGAGGTTGGTTGAGCATAATCGCATCATGCAGTCGGCCTTGCAGGAGATGATGCAGACTCTCAAACTCATGCAGGCTGAGATAAGGGAGTCCATAAGCTCCCTGAAAGAGGATATATGCGATATCAAGGGCATCATCATGAGGCGGTGACAGGGTGATTTTGGAGGTGGTGCCGTATGCCGGGGATGAAAAGGCTAATCTGCCTTGATCCCGGCCATTAGCATGGCGGGGTAGACCCCGGAGCTATAGGCCAGGCCGGGACCAAAGAAGCGGATATCAACCTGGCCGTGGTGATGAAGCTCAAGACGGAGCTAGCTAAACGGGGCATCCCTGCCGTAACGACCAGGGATGACGATACGTTCGTGTCGCTCCAGGACCGCGCAATGAAGGCTAACCATGCCGGTGCGATAGCTTTCGTTTCGGTGCACTGCAACTCCGCGAACAACCGGGAGGCAAGCGGCACGGAGGTTTTCCATTGCATAGGAAGCCGTCCCGGGGAGGTCTTGGCAAGGGCTGTACATGATCCCCTGGTTAGAAGCATCGGGCTTGTGGATAGAGGCGTAAAGGGAGCAGGGTTCTATGTCCTCCGGCACACGAAGATGCCGGCTGTTCTCATAGAGCTTGCGTTCATTTCAAACACAGGAGAGGAGGAATTGCTCACAAGTGATGGATTCCAACTGAAAGCGGCGAGGGCGATTGCAGAAGGGGTCACTAACTATCTGAAGGGGGCGAAGAGACTGTGAGCATTCTGAAAGTCCTGAATTACATCCGTATCGCGTTCGCTATCGTGATGCCGTTTACGGTCTTGGCTGAGGATTCCGGCAAGCCCGGGGAGGACAAGAAGAAGCTTGTGGTGGACAGGCTCAAAGATGAGCTAACCAAGCTTGGGTTCACCCTGCCTGAGTGGGTGCAGAAGTATCAGGACTTCATCCTGGGGGCGGTGGTGGATGTAGTAGTGGCGATCTTGAACCGTATAGGTTTTTTCGAGCATACAGGGACTCAAGAGCCCGATTCGAAACCAGCATAGGGCTTGACCCCTTTTCGGTCAAGGTTGAATATCATGTACCGGCTGGTAGGCTTCCCGGGGAGAATCCGGGGAAGCTGAATGATTCGGCAAGGGAACAAGCGTTGAAGGACGCTATCGGTCATATCCCACAGGTGCGATTTTTTGAACGTTGATTCTTTATCGCCCGGCCCTTTCGATGGCCGGGCTTTTTTGAGTATCGGAGCAGGAATACGACCGTGACATAGACTTTTGTGTGGCGAGGCGGCAGAAGTTGGTGGGGATGAGTTGGTTAAGAGAGGGTGCTGATGATACGCCTTGCGCTCTTATGGTGCTTTGATTAATGGCGAATGGGATAGGTATTGGGCTAATCAAGTAGTAGCCTAACCAACCTGGTTCATCCTTAACCTCTCGATCTACGTCGGGTCTCTCTGAAGTTTCACTAAAGGGCGCCAGAAAAATAACCCGAAGGCTTGGTAAAGGGTGCGGAAGATAGGATTTATCTGCGATATAGCGCTGATGGCGCTAAAGGGGTGACGGGGTAGGACATGATATGCAGCAAAAAATTTTCATTGAAAAGAAGGAAATCCATCGCTTGTGTAGAAGAATTTATCGTCCGGAATAGATAGATATTAGTATGTTGAAATCCAGCGAAACGATTAGCTAACTGGTCCGCGAACCTGTAATATTTCATTCCTCTTGAGCTTGAATTTGAGGAAGACGGGCAGAGAAGAGAGATGACGATTAGGGACGTCGCAAGGCGCGCAGGTGTTTCTGTGGCTACGGTATCTGCGGTGCTCAACCAGAACAAATATGTAAGCGAGCAGTTGAAGGAGCGGGTCCAAAGGGCTGTGGAGGAGCTCGGTTATCAGCCGAATCGCCTGGCGCGTAGCTTGCGCAGGAAAAAGAGCTCAATGGTTGCATACATAGTGCCAACCATCACCAACCCTATCTTCTCGCAGGTTGCGCGAGGCGTCCAGGACGTGATGTCCCAGGCGAGCCACAGCGTAATCCTATGCAATAGCGACCTCGACCCGAAGAAATTCGAAGATTACCGCAGCATCTTGCTGGAAAGCCAGATCGATGGCCTTATCCTGAGCGCAGCGCATGATCCTGCAACCGGGCGCGTGGTCGAGGCTTTTAATTCGAAGGGGGTTCCGGTGGTTATCGTTCATTCCCCGCGAGATCTGGAGGATGTCGACTCCATCCTGCCGGACGATCATGGCGGGGCCGTCAAAGCTGTTGAACATCTGGTTGCGCTAGGGCACAGGCGAATCGGGATTGTCGGGGTGAAGAACAGCACCAGCTCGAGGCTCAGGGTTGAAGGCTACAAGGAGGCTCTTGAGAAAGCCGGTATCCCTTTGGACGATAGATTGATCTACCTGGGGGAGTCGTATGCTGATGAATATGGGTACAAAGGCTGCCAGGCCCTGCTCCAGGTTGACCCGCCCCCGACTGCGATATTTGCCGTAAGCGACCTGCTAGGGATAAAAGTATTATCTGCTGCCGCTGATATGGGGCTGCGGGTCCCGGAGGACATCTCTATCGTGGCGTTTGATAATACCTTCGCGGCCTATTCAAGGCCGCAGCTGACATCGGTCTCTGTGCCCAACTATGAAATGGGCCAGGTGGCTGCGCGTCTGCTCCTTGGCCGCCTGCGGCGGTCTGAATCAGAATTGAAGCGGGCGGGTAAGGCGGGTAGTCCTTCCAGAGGGGATAGGGCCGTACGGAAGCTGTTTGACGAGGAACTGGTGGTGAGGGCCTCGACGGGGCCCTGCAGGGCGAGTTAGGTGCGGACCATCCACCTAACTCCGAGAGAATCTAGTAGAGGGTGAGTCTCAAGCAATTAATGTTAGATGAACGATTAGCTAACCGATCCAGGAATAGCCGATATAACTTGCTGGGGGGCTCGAACGGTATGAACGGTAACAGGGGTTCTGGCAACATATACTATGGTGTGGACTACTACCCCGAACATTGTTCCAGGGATTGTTTGCATACCGACGCCAGATTGATGCAGGAAGCGGGTTTCAATATAGTGCGAATGGCCGAATTCGCATGGAGCAAACTCGAACCCTCCGAGGGCGATTTCGAGTTCGAATGGCTTGATGAGAGCATCGACATCCTCGGTGCTCATGGTATCAAGGTTGTCCTCGGCACGCCTACTGCGGCCCCGCCTGCCTGGATCATCAAGAAGGACCCTGATATCCTTCCCGTTGACCAGGGCGGGTCGCGCATGAGTTTCGGGGGACGGAGACACTATTGCCCCAATAACCCGAAGTATCATGAGCATACCAGGAGAATCGTTGAAGCCATGGCGCGCCATTACAGCGGCAATCCCAATGTAATCGGGTGGCAGATTGACAACGAATTCGGGGGCGAGGGGCTTGGCGGCAGGTGTTACTGCGAGCATTGCCGTCGCGAATTCATTGAATGGCTGAAGAGGAAGTATAGCTCTCTCGAGAGGCTGAATGAGGCGTGGGGTACGATATTTTGGAGCCAGACATACACGGAGTGGGACGAGATCCCGCTCCCGCGAAGGAATTCGACAGCGCATAATCCCAGCATGGTATTGGATTTCTACAGGTTTTGCTCAGATAGCTGGGTAAGGTACCAGGATCTACAGGTCCAGGTGCTCCGGGCCCATGCAGACGGGAAGTTCATAACCCACAATTTTATGGGGTTATTCAATAAGATAGATTATGTGAAGCTAGCTAGGCCGCTGGATTTTGTGGCCTGGGATAATTACCCGAGGCTCAAGGGGGAAGTTGACTCGGCGGCGGTGGCCATGGCGCATGATGTTACCCGGAGCCTTAAAGGCCAGCCTTTCTGGGTCATGGAGGAGCAGAGCGGGCCCGCTGGATGGGATATTGTATCGTCAAGCCCCAAGCCCGGGGAGATGCGCCTCTGGGTCTATCAGGCTATAGCGCACGGGGCCCGTGGTATTCTTTACTTCCGTTGGGATTCCTGCCGCTATGGGACGGAGCAATACTGGCACGGGATTCTTGGGCACGATCGCATCCCTGGTGCACGCTATAATGAGGTCAAGCAGGTCGGGGAGGAGATTAGGCGTATCCGTCATTTGGTAGATTTTGAGATTCCTGTGGAGACTGCGATCCTCAGATCCTATGATATAGCGTGGGCGTTTGATATTCAACAAAACAGTATCCAATTCTCCTATGATGGGGAGATCCTGAAGTACTATAGAGCCCTCTTTGACTTGAATATCCCTGTCGATGTCGTGGACCCGTGCGACGCGGATCTATCAAAATATAAATTGGTTGTGGCGCCGTGTCTTTATCTCCTCTCAGAGGAGCTAGCCAGGAAGCTTGAAGAGTTTGTGGAGGCAGGAGGCACGCTCATCTTAACTTACAGGTCAGGGGTGAAGAATTGGAACAATGTGGTAACGAGCAAACCGCTCCCGGGCAGGCTCTCCAGATTGGTCGGTGCCAGGGTGGAGGATTATGTCTCACTCGGCGGGAATCACAAGTTTATTGGATTCGGTGATAAGTCTTCAATAGAGGATGAGCACAGGAGTGTGGAATTCCTCGCCCAGGAATTGCCTAAATTCAAGGCTAGGGCTACTGTTTGGTGTGACATACTCAAACCCTCGACCGCCCGGCCTCTGGCATTTTATGACTCTGACTACTTTGCGGGCATGCCCGCAGTAACATTCAATGCATTTGGGCGTGGTGGCACCCTCTACGTCGGGACCAGCCTGGACAAGATCGCCCTCGCGGTCCTGGTGAAATGGCTCACCCTGCAGGCGCAATTATCTCCGCCAGTCATTACTCCACACGGTGTTGAGGCAGTAAGACGTAGACATGGCGAGAGGGATTGCTATTGGTTCATGAATCACAATCCCCATGAGGTAACCATCCGGCCGCCGGTGAATGGCACAAACATAATTGATGGTAGAGAGGTAGGTAGCATCCTGTCTTTGGCTCCGTATGGAGTAGCCATAGTTGAGGAAGAAGCCTCTCCCGGTCTAAACCGGCGGTAGGATCGTGAGGGGATTAGAGAATAGCTGATGGTGCCTCCTATCGTGTTATGAAGGAAGAGGTACCATGGTGATATAGATAGGAGGAATCTACGATGCGAACCGTTCTAAACTTTAACACAGAGTGGTTGTTTATACCTTCGGATATTCCGGGTACGGAAGGGCCTCTGGTGGATGAGTCGCAGTTTCTAAATGTTAACCTGCCGCATACCAACAAGATCTTCCCGCACCACTATTTTGATGAAAACGAGTACAGGTTCGTATCTTGGTATAGAAGGCATTTCGCCCTGCCTGAAGAATATCGCGGCAAGCGCATCTGGGTTGACTTCGAAGGTGTCATGACCGTAGCACAGGTATATATTAATGGGGTTTTCGTTGCAGAACATAAAGGAGGGTTTACACCGTTTTCTGTTGATATCACGGATTACGTGAATTACGGTGGAGCGTCAAACTTAATTGCCGTGAGAGTAGATTCCTCGGCCAGGCCGGACATACCGCCCGAAGGATACGTCGTCGATTATATGCAGTTCGGCGGGATATATCGAAATGTTCGTCTCAGGATAGTTGATCCCCTGCATATAGACTGGGTTTTTGTCACATCGTCCAATGTATCCCGGGAAGCTGCCTGTTTAAGGCTTTTAGCCCACGTCGTCAACGCCGGCGCATCGCCCGCGGACTTCAATTTGAAGATCGAGATTCTGGATGCGGATGGGGAATCCGTAGCCAGCACCAACAAGAATGCCTTCATAGAGCCTGGACGGGAGATGGAGCTCGAACAATTGATAGATCCGATTGAAAGGCCCCGACTGTGGGATATTGATAATCCATACCTCTATGTTGCTCAGTTTACAGTAATATCTCAGGGCCGGGTGGTAGACCAGTACTCGGTTCGTTTCGGAATAAGGACCGCGGTATTTGCTGAGGACGGTAAGTTTTACCTGAACGGGGAACCTCTCAAGCTACGAGGGCTGAACAGACATCAGACCTATCCATACCTTGGGGCGGCCATGCCCGATCGCGGCCAGAGGAAAGATGCTGATATACTCCGCTATGAGCTCGGCCTCAATATTGTTCGAACCTCACATTACCCTCAGGCGCCTGCTTTTCTTGACCGCTGCGATGAGATCGGACTCCTTGTGTTTGAAGAGATCCCTGGATGGCAGCATATAGGCAATGATGCCTGGAAGTCGATTGTCAAAGAAAACCTGCGCTCCATGATCATCCGGGATAGGAATCACCCATCGATAGTATTATGGGGGGTCCGGATCAATGAGTCAGAGGACGATCATGATCTCTATCTTGAAACGAATCGCATTGCTCACGAACTCGATCCTTCAAGGCAGACAGGAGGGGTCAGGAACTTTCGGGAGAGCGAGTTTTTGGAAGACGTTTATACGTTCAATGATTTCAGCGGCGGCATATTGGAGCCAAACCATCCGAGGTATCTGGTTACCGAGTTTGGCGGCCACACTTTTCCGACGAAATCTTATGATAACGAAGATCGCCTAATTGAACACGCGAAGTTGCACGCATCCATCCAGAACGCTCAATACGCGCGACCTGACGTGGCAGGGGCTATTGGGTGGTGTGCCTTTGATTACAATACTACTATCGATTTCGGGTCAGGAGACGGGATATGCTATCATGGCGTATGTGATATTTTTAGATTGCCCAAGTTCGCCGCCTACTTCTACAGGAGTCAGATGGATCCTAAAGATGCCCCCATGGTGTTTGCCGTCACGCATTATACGCCGGGCGACCGGTCGGGTGGAGGAATTGACCCGCTACTGGTCTTCAGTAACTGCGAAGAGGTGGAGGTTGTGATAGATGGGGAGTCCCAGGGAATCAAGCTCCCGAACCGAGAGGCGTATCCTAGCCTCCCTCATCCACCTTTCGAGTTTAGGGGTATATCATTCCCCCGGGGCAGAGGCCGAAGTGAGATAAGAGTGATCGGGAGGATCGGTGGGGTCGAGGTCACGTCCCAGACCATCCGCCTGGCTGGCCCCCCAGCCCGCTTGGCTCTAAGGGTGGACGATGAGTCGCTTATAGCTGACGGAACCGATTGTACTCGTCTTGTCTTTGAGGTGCAGGATGTAAACGGGCAGAGGTTGCCTTATGCCTCCCTGCCGGTTAGCTTTGAACTCGATGGCCCGGGCGAGCTCATTGGGGAAAATCCTTTTTGCACGGAGGCCGGGCGTGGGGCTGTCTATGTAAGGACAACCCGGGAGCCAGGTGAGATTCGAGTGAGGGCGAAATGTGGGGTGCTTCCCCCAGTGTCGGTCACAATACGCTCGATGCCCATGGTCGAGCCTATAGTGCCCGAGACCCTCGCGGGAAATGCTTAAATATATATTAGACCCTTATGTCGCCTGCGACGACACCATCACTATTCTGAGGGTGGCTGATGTGGTATTCCCAAATGTGGTCGACTTATTCTGGATTCTGGGGATGAGATGGGGGTGAGACGTGGATAGAGAATCTTTTCAGCGGGTCCCAACAAAAAATAATCTGCTGAGGGAGAGGAAAAGGGTCTTACGGTACAATGGTAGTAATTTAAGACTAGGGAAAAAACAAGGAGGGTATCAAGATGAGAAACCGGGTGTTGTCGGCTTTAATTATAGTTTTCGTTTTAGTCTCAGGAATAGCTGAAGTGGAAGCGGCAAAGAACATCAAGTTAACTCTCTGGGGTTGGAACATCGGGATTGATGCTTTGAAGGCCGTAGCTTCTAAATTCAAAGAGACTCATCCAAACGTAGATTTTGACTTCGTAGAAATGAATGTTCAGGATGTCCATGATAAACTCAAGGCATCGCTGATGGCCGGAGTTGGAGCGCCTGACATATGCACAGTGGAGCAGTATTATGTGCAGCAGATAGCATCAAAAGGGGGATTGGTGGACCTAACTAAAGAACTACAAGGGTTAGAAAATAAATTCGCTAGACATGCTTGGGTGGCATCAAAGTTCCGTGGTTCCCTCTATGCGATTCCTTGGGATATTGGCCCGTGTGCGCTGTATTACCGAAAGGATATCTTCGATTCCCTTGGAGTTAAACCCCCTAGGACATGGGCTGACTTTGTAACAGTAGGGAAGAAGGTCGCTGCCGACCTGAATGGGGATGGCACGCTCGATCGCTATATGCTCAACATTCCATTAAATGACCCCTATGGGTACTTCATGTTCATTTGGTCGAAGAAGCTCAAAATATTTGATGAAAATGGAAATCTGGTCGTCGATAATCCTGAGGCTTTCGAGGTTATGAAATGGTATACCGACCTCTATCTCGTTCATCATGTGGCACTTCCACAGAATTACTGGGAGCCCGCATGGTTTAACGCTATCAAGGAAGGACGCTTGGCAACGATCCCTATGGCGGTTTGGTTTGCTGGTCAACTCAAGACGCAGGCCCCGGAGCTCTCCGGCAAGTGGCGCGTATCTGATTGGCCATCCGCGACTGGCGAGAAGACCGGAACTAACTGGGGTGGATCTACCCTGGTCATTCCTGTTCAATCAAAACATAAGAAAGAGGCCATAGAGTTCGCCAAGTTTATGCTGGCCACTACAGAGGGACAAATACTCTCCTACAAGGCCAGCAACATCTTCCCAGCCTATCTCCCTGCTCTAAATTCCCCTGTATTCAAAGAACCAGATCCGTATTTCGGAGGTCAGGTTATTGGGAAGATATTTGTAGATAGCGTCCCTTATATTTCTGAATGGTACTATCCTGTTCACATGCAAGCGGCGGAACAAGCGTTTAATACTCTGCTAGCTAAGGTTCTCAACAGGAAAGCAACACTTAAGGAGGCCTGGGATGAGGCAATCCGGGCCATAAAGAAGGAAATGGCTCGCTGAGATAATGCTAATGTAACGAGGATATGCGGTAAATATCATGCCGCCCCCAAGTGGCGCAGGGCAGGCGTGTTCCTGCCCTCGCCACCCCAATACGTTCCTCGTTATTAATCCTTTTTAGCAACGGTTGGCCAAGGGGGTGTTCAAATGGTCAAAGATCCGGGGAAAAACAAGCGACTCTTGTGGCGCGAAGTTCGAAGGAACAAGGTAGCCTATCTCTTTATCTCCCCCTTCTATATTATGTTTTTACTCTTTATGGTGTTACCGGTAGTTTATTCATTTTATCTTAGCCTCACGGACGTACAGGGCATAGGAATGGTGAAGTGGGTCGGCTTAAGAAACTATATTAATCTTTTCCAGGATGAGAGGTTTTTGCAAGCTATCAAAAATACATCATTGTTTGCGGTGGTTCAGATACCTATAATGCTAACCTTAGCTGTGATTCTCGCGCTTATCTTAAATTCCAAGAGGGTCTTCCTTAGAAATCTTTTTCGATCAGTCTACTTTCTCCCCGTAGTAATGTCCCTCGCGGTAGCAGCATTGGCCTTTTCAATGATATTAAACAAAGATATCGGACTCTTAAATTTAGTATTGTCGCGGATGGGATTCTCACCTCGGGACTGGTTAAACGATCCTGATCTTGCCTTATGGTCTATTGTGGGACTCGTGACGTGGAGATGGACTGGATACAATATGGTGATTATTCTTGCCGGATTACAAAATATTCCACAAGAATTGCTTGAAGCAGCCCAAATAGATGGAGCGGGTCCCTGGCAGCGTCTTCGCCACATAACCCTTCCACTGATTTGGCCCGTGGTATTCTTCTGTCTCATATTGTCTATGATAGGTGCATATCAGCTTTTTGAAGAACCGATGATCTTAACAAAGGGCGGCCCAATGGATCGTACCTTGACAATTGTACTCTATCTTTACCAGACAGGATTCCAGAAGTTTCAGTTTGGGTATGCATCTGCGATAGCATATAGTCTCGTTATAATCCTGCTGGTAGTCTCGGGTCTCCAGATGAAGCTTTCCGGAGGGTTAAAGGATTAGTGAACTATGCGAAGGAGAGGGATGTTTTGTGCGCCCTAGATCTTCTCATATACGTGAGCTTAGCCTCCCTATGAGCGTTGCTGCGCAGATAGCCACATATGCATTTCTCATTTTCTTTCTAATACTAGCGGCGGCTCCGTTCTACTGGACTTTAGTTTCGTCATTCCGAAGCATGGGGGAGATCTTTAGTCGACCTACTTTTTTACCTTCCCGGTTCACGCTTGAGAACTACGTCTCCTTGAGTGGGAAGACCTTATTTTGGCGCTGGACCTTCAATAGTTTTTTCGTCGCAATAGGTTACACATTACTGGGCCTATTCTTTTGTTCCCTTGGGGGGTTCGGTTTTGCCAAATACACCTTCCCCTTCAGGGACATATTATTTTGGATCTTGCTCGGCTCGATGATGATACCATACCATGTTACCATTGTCCCTCTATTTAGCGTATTTTCAAAGTTGGGACTGGTCAACACTTACTGGTCTCTAATCGTTCCTGGGTCGGCAAACGCTTTCGGGATCTTCTTTATGCGACAATACATCTCAGGAATCCCCACTGATCTAATGGACGCGGCCAGAATCGATGGCTGTTCTGATTTCGTCATATACCATAGGATAATTCTTCCTATTATCAAGCCAGGTATAGGAGCTCTGGCTATTTTCCTGTTTTTAGGCTCGTGGAACAATTTCCTATCCCCCTTGATTTTCATGAGAACATCTGAAATGTTCACCCTCCCTGTGGGACTCGCAGCCCTTTTTGGGCAATGGAAGGTCGAATACGGCCAGATAATGGCTGGAAGTGTATTCACGGTCTTACCAGTGGTAGTTGTCTTCCTCAGCCTCCAGCGTCAGTTTATTGAAGGCTTGACCGTTGGGTCGCTAAAGGGGTAAATCGATTAAGGAAAGTGACGCCGACGAAAGTTATGGACGGTGTCCTGGGTCTATAAAATTATGTGTTAAGGAAGGCGTATTCGCGGTGCAGTATAAGAAAGACTGGGATAGAGCCCTGGAAAGACATAAGGCATGGTGGGGGAGGAAAATAATAGATAGAGTCTGCATTTCGGTCACTGCACCTCGGGAAGAGCCATCTTTTCCAGAACCACCGGCTACCCTCACAAAAAATGGACTGATATTG
Organism: Bacillota bacterium; assembly: GCA_012839815.1. GTDB lineage: Bacteria > Bacillota > SHA-98 > Ch115 > JABLXJ01 > JABLXL01. The sequence goes on from DUMQ01000070.1 coordinate 46,595, forward strand.
AGTATGTTCTTACATGTGCAGAGGAAAGAATCAAATGCACATACTTTGGCGGAGACGCCCTGCCGCTATTCTGGCCCAACCTGGGACCTGATGTATTCTCCGCGTTTTTCGGTTGTCCCCTCACGTTTGCCGAGAATACCTCATGGGTGTCGCCGATCATCCGGGACTGGGATGAAGATATGCCAAAAGTGAGGTTTGACGAGGAAAACCGTTGGTGGAAGCTGGTTAAGGCTCTCACTGCCGCCGCTGTGGAATGGGGAAGGGGTAAGTTCTTTGTAGAGCTTATTGATTGCATACAGGCGGCGATGCTATCTCCGCCATGAGGGGTCCTCAGAATCTATGCGTGGATCTAGTAGAGCGCCCCGACAAGATTAGGGAGCTTATGGGGTACATAAAGCCCGCGACCTATCATGTGTATGGGGAACTTTACAGCATCATACAGACAAGAATGCAAGGATCCAGTTTGACGGGCCGGGCGCTATAAGGCATCTGGATCTCCTTCTTGATATATCGGAGCTGAATGCTATTCAGTGGGTGCCTGGTGCCGGGGCGCCACCTATCTCCCATTGGATACCGCTTTTGAAAAGGGTTCAAAAGGCCAATAAGGGTGTGCATATATCGGTGGCTCCGGAGGAAGTCGAGATCATTCTCGAGGAGTTAGCTCCTGAGAGACTTTTCATACAGACGCACGCCAATACAGTTGAAGAGGCGGATCGAATAGTGGATCTGGCGGCGAAAATGAGCTGCAAGAAGACACTCATAACCTCATGTATAAATTAACACTATCTAGGGGGCTAAACGCGAACGTGGAATTCGATAGGATTTTCAAGTGAATCGCCGTCTGGTGGGAAGGAGAGATGCTCGATAGAGCATGCATCGCCTTCTCCTTGCCCAGGACGGGTGATATGGATACGGGAGGCATTAGAGACCCCAACGACCTGTGAGCGTCTCCCGAGGTAGAGCCGGACTTCGAAAATATCGTGGATGCGCTCATAGCGGGCGCTGATTCCAGGATATATTATGGAGAAGCACTCCCCATTATCCCGCATACCTACGGCAATCGAGGCACACCAATGACTACGGCCCATTATCTCGGTGGTGAAGTAAGATTTACACCGGCGAGGGTTTGGGTAGACCCAGGAACTCTCTCGGATTAATTGGTAGATAACTGGTAAACAGGATTTTCTGCCATCCTAAGGAAAGATCTCAATATTGTTTTGGTCTAGACTCCCTTAGACTTCCTTGTACATTGATAATCGACATGGGACTTCGGAATTTCCGAGAGTCTAATAAAAAAATAAATGGAAAGGAGGAGCAAAGCATGTTTTTCGAAGGTGAAAACATAGCAAAACTGGATAGTTTAATAAATGCTCTTAAACAAAAAGAAAAAACTGCCTTCAGCATAAATACATACCATCAGCGTGCTAAGATATTTAAAGAGGCATTCGATGAGGAAGAAAATAAAAAAATACCTAGAATTATAACGGTTTCCCATGCTCTTTCGTCTTTTTTAAAGAATAAAGACATAGTCCTATTTGAAGAAGAGCTATTTGCTGGGCATACACAACCCTGTGACTTTACATTTTCCCTTCCAAGAACAGTGGAGGAAGAAATAGAGTGTCTTGAAAGTAAGACACACCTTACCTGTGAACAGGTCAACATCCTTGAAACCTTCAAAACTGGTTTTGAAATAGGTATGTTTTCTAGAGGCGCTTCCGGGCATATAATTTCAGGCTATGAGAATGTCCTTAAGATTGGATTGGATGGTATATTAAAGAAAGCAATCGACGGCCTTAAAAGGTCTGATGATAGTAAAAAAGAATTTTATATTGCGTTATTAGAAGTATGTATGGCGGCTTCAGAATATATATTACGTTACGCTTCCAAGGCTCTTGAGATGTCAAAAACTGTTGAGGATAAATATCGTTCAAAACATTTAAGGAGGATAGCGGAGGCTTGCGAATGGGTATCCCATAATCCACCACGTACTTTCTTTGAAGCCTTGCAACTTTTATGGCTAACACACGAAATTATTACGTTAGAGCAGCCTTCAGGAGCACTTTCATTGGGGAGAATAGATAAATATCTATATCCATATTATAAGAAAGACTTAGAAAGCGGAGTTATAACAAAAGAAGAGGCAGAGAGGCTAATACAAGCATTTTGGATAAAACTAGGCGCGCTCCGAAACGGATTTCAAAATGTGACATTAGGTGGCCTTTTACCAGATGGAACATATCTTGCGAATGATATTACTTATATGTGCCTCAATGCCAGCCTTGTGATAAAATTTGATCAGCCTCTTGTTTCTCTACGATGGGCTCCTCAAATCCCTAAAGACCTTTGGAATAAAGCTTTCGAAGTACTTTTATCAGGCCTAGGGTTTCCCGCGATATTTAACGATGACGTCTGTATAGCCGCAAAAGTAAAAAGGGGTGTAGCTTATGAAGATGCAGTGAATTATGGAATTGTTGGTTGTGTGGAGATGACTGTGCCTGAAAAAGAATTTTCAAATACCGAAGCCGTTCGTATAAATTGGGCTAAGGTTTTAGAGTTGATGTTAAACGGTGGGCGATGCACTATAACAGGTAAAACAATCCCTCTAAAGAATGTTAATGCCCTTGGTAATGTTAGGTCATTTGATGAATTCTATGAATGGTTTAAATCAGAACTAGAATATTTTACTGAAATCGCGGCAAAGAGTATAGTCCTCCTAGATAGAAATTTCTGGCAAGAATGGCCACGTCCTTTTCTCTCTTCTACAATACCTGGTTGTCTTGATAAAGGTTGTGATATAGGCTGTGGAGGTACAGAAATAAGGTTTTTACCTATAAACACTTGCGGTATAGCAAGTACAATAGATTCACTTGTAGTTATAAAGAAAGCTGTATTCGAAGAGAATAGACTTTCATTACAGGAGCTTGCCGATATTTTACGGAAGGATTATGAAAATATGGAGGTAATGCGCCAGGAATTTGCAAATAGATATCCAAAGTATGGTAATGATAATGAAGAAGTTGATTCATTAATGAGGGATATAGTGAACTTTTTCTGTAGTAAAGTGTTATCTTTTAAAACTGACTACGGCTGGGGTTTTCAACCTGGATTTTATACGGTATATTGGCATGCAACGTTAGGTAAGGCAACAGGAGCCCTACCAGACGGGAGACATAAAGGTGTTGCGCTCTCAAATGGGTTTTCACCTTCACAGGGTCGGGACATTTCAGGGCCAACTGCGGTAATAAGGTCGTGTACAAAAGTAGATCACACCCTTTTTGGAAATGGAATGGTATTAGATCTTAAGTTTAGCCCTTCTTTTTTCAAAGACGATACGCATAGGACAGCGTTTAAATATCTTATAGAGACATATTTTGAAATGGGTGGCGCAGAGGTACAATTTAATATTGTAAGTAGAGAAACACTAAGGAAAGCCCAGTTAAAGCCTGATGAATACCGTGACCTCATAGTACGAGTATCCGGCTTTAGTGCGTATTTTGTTGATCTCGATAAAGTATTGCAGGATGAAATAATTGCAAGGACGGAGTATTCGGATATATAACTTTAACTTGTTGGCATGATAAAACCGCAACCATATCGAATATAACACCCAAGGGGTTGAGGACAGATAAAAGGCGGTGCAGGCAAGGGTGGCCGTGCAAAACTATGGGCTACTCTAAGCCCGAGAACTTGTTTGGCTGCCCCCTCGACCCGCTAAAGTGGGTTACACAGCCCGGATAGGTAAGTGTCGGAATAGCTTTGCCTGCACCGTAAAATCCCTGGAGGTGTTGGGGATGCGGTTTTTCGGGATCGATGTCCACCGCAAGTATTGCGAAGGCGCGGAGCTTTTGCCAAACAACACAATTAGGCACTTCCGATTTCCTAATGAGCGTAAGGCCCGGGAGAAGTTTGCTCGAGGGCTTGATGACCAGTGTAAGGTAGCCCTGGAGGCTACGGGTAACGCCCTAATGATCTATGATATCCTCTCCGCCCATGGAGCAAAGGTTGTGTTGGTTAACCCCATGAAGACCAGGGCCATTGCTGAAGCCAGGATAAAAACGGACAAGATCGATGCAGAAATCCTTGTAAGGCTTCTTGCCGCAGATTTTGTCTGTGAGTGTTGGGTAGCTCCGAAGGAAGAACGAGATTTGAGGACATTACTTCACCACCGTGTTGCTCTAAAGAAACAAGTTGTTAGCATAAAGAACCGGGTTCACGCCATATTAATGCGGCATAGCATACCTGTTCCTGTAAGTGACCTGTTCGGCGTCAAGGGGCGCAGATTCCTTTTCTCCCTTGAGGGGCTTCCGGAGGTGGAGAAGATAGTCATGGCTTCAAACCTCAAGGCCTTGGAGGGTTTGGAGGCCGAGGTCAAGGCTATAGAAAAGGAGCTATACCTTAGGGCGAAAGCGTTACCCGGGGTTGAGCTTCTCTTGGGCATCCCTGGTATAGACGTCTTAGCAGCCCTGACCATCCTGGCTGAAGTAGGAGACATTAGACGGTTTGCCTCAGCAAAGAAGCTGGCTAGCTTTGCCGGAGTAGTCCCCTCAGTTCACCAATCTGGCAAGGTACGTTATACTGGCCATATAACCAAGGGAGGGCGCAGCATGTTGAGATGGATAATGATTCAAGTGGCCCTGCAGGTAGTGAGGCATCCTGGATCTCTTAGGGATTTCTATCTACGGCTTCGGGGGCGGAAGGGGCATAAGATTGCGATTGTGGCAACAGCCAGGAAGTTACTCACTATCATCTGGGTAATGTTAACCAGAAACGTAAGCTATGAATATTCCAGGGATGATCTCAAGGAAAAGAAGATAAAGAGGATGGAGAAGAGAGCAATGCCATATACGGTTGGAAGCGATATGCCCCAAAAGATTACGTCCTATTTGGCTACTGAGGATGATATACTCAAAATACCCGAATCGGCGGCTTAAAACGCCCCACATCGAGGTTGCGGTTTTTCATAGGTGAGTTTTGCAGAATCTAATCCAGGAAACTGGAAATTGGCATAAGGAATAAAAAGGAAGCAGACAAGGCTGCACTTCTGTGGTATAAAGGAATTAACACATCTACCTTTACCTGACAGGAGTGACAACACATGTCTGCACCACTTATTACAAAAAGACCGGCGCTTAGTCAAGTTCCTTTATACCATGGGTTTACAGATTCTTTTATCCAGGCCTCAATTCACGCACTTTCTACAAATCGTAGCGGGTATAATCGGTGGTGGTTACCGCCTTACCATAGCCAATATCCATAGGACTACCGCTGCTAAAAGAGCTCTTTGTAGTATGACACGGTTTCTTTCCAAGTCTCCATGGGATGAGGCCATGACCATTACCAGGTTCGGTCACTAAAAGCGATCCAAAGGTTCTGGTGTGCGGTGTATATGGACTACACTTATCTTGAACTATACAGGGCCGAGAATAAGGGCAAGTTTCGAAACCTTGGAGAAGCGATAGACGCTTATCGTCAAGGTAACGCTCACAGGCTTATCAAATTCGCCTACGAAGCAGCCCTTAATGGCCAGTCTTTATTAGGCGTATACCAGAACCTCGGATTGGCTGCGTAAAATGAGATTCCCAGTTTCCTGGATGTGTTTCTGCAAAATTCAAGTTAGTAACTCAGGACATTAGTAGCTCACACACAGAACTCAGACACAGAATAAATGCTACCAGGTTATGGTTCACCAGGTTTGTTATGATCAATCGTCCGGGCGGCTATAGCATGATTAACCTGTAGATTAATGATTGGCCTATAACATGAGAAGGGGAAAGCCATGCGTAGGAGACTACTATTGGGGATAGATATTGGGACCTCCGGCTGTAAGCTGGCTGCATTTGACTTTGAGGGTCAGGTTGCCGGCACAGTTACAATGAAATACAAGACATATTATCCTCACTTTGGCTATGTGGAGCAGGATGCGGGGGAATGGTGGCGAGCTACCTGCGATGGTATCCAAGCGATGATACGGGACTATGGAATTGACCCTGGTGAGATTGCCGCAGTTGGGGTGGCGGGCCAGAGCTGGTCCTGCCTCCCCGTGGATGAGGCGGGGGTTCCCCTCCGCAATACCATGATCTGGCTGGACAGGAGGGCGGTCGAGCAGGCCAGGTGGATGAAGGAGAAGCTTGGCGAGGATAGGCTTATCGCCCTGAACGGCAACCCGGTGGACCCTGCCTATATCGTTCCCAAGATGCTGTGGCTTAAGGAAAATGAGCCCGAGGTATATAACAGGGCTCATAAATTCCTACAGAGCAATGCCTTTATAGTTTTCAAACTCACAGGGATATACTCGCAAGACTACTCGCAGGGATACGGGTTTCATTTCTTCAATATCTCAAAAGGCGCCTGGGATGAAGGAGTAGCTGGTGAATTGGGCCTCTCCCCGGAGAAGGTTGCACCGATTTATAATTGCCATGAGGTGGTAGGGGAGGTCACCCGCCAGGCTGCAGGAGAAACGGGCCTATGCGAGGGAACGCCGGTGGTGGCAGGGGGGCTTGACGCGGCTTGTTGCACTTTAGGCGCAGGGGTTATCAGGCCTGGCCAGACTCAAGAGCAGGGAGGCCAGGCTGGCGGCATGAGCATCCAGGTCGACCAGCCCCTAATCCACCCCAAACTCATCCTGAGCTATCATGTGCTCCCGGACCAGTGGCTTCTCCAGGGGGGCACAGTGGGGGGCGCGGGAACGCTCAAGTGGTTCGACGAACGTCTTGGGGCCGGTGCCCGGCAGGTGGCCAAGGAGCGGGGGATCAGCTCATTTGAGGTCATGAGCGAGGAGGCGGGCCAAATCAAGCCCGGGAGCGACGGACTCATCTTCCTCCCCTACATGGCAGGGGAACGGTCCCCAATATGGAACAGCAAAGCCCGCGGGGTCTTCTTCGGGCTTTCCTACGACAAAACAGAGGCTCACATCATCCGCTCCATCATGGAAGGAGTCGGCTATTCACTCCTCCATAACCTTGATACCGCGGAGGAGGTAAAAGCCTATGCCAGGGAGCTCGTCAGCGTGGGCGGTGCATCCAATAGCCGGGTATGGACCCAGATCAAGGCCGATATCACCGGGAGGCCTATCCACGTGCCCTCTTCTGATCATGCCACCACCCTCGGGGCTGCCATGTTAGCCGGGATGGGTGTGGGGGTTTACAAGGATTTCGAGGAAGCTGTGAATCGAACAGTGCATATCCAGCGGACCCACATCCCCGATGAGTCGAATCACCGCATCTACCGGAGGTATTATGAACTATACATTGAACTATACAATAGGCTAAAAGATTGTTTCGATGTTCTTCATGAACTAAGCGTGTAAGCCGAACGCTGAGGGAGACTGTGATTAACAATGAAAGCTGCAGTATTGTACGGTCAAAGCGATATTCGCTATGAAGAGATAGAGATGCCTAAAATCAATGACGATGAGATCCTGGTGAACGTAAAAGCCACCGGGGTTTGTGGATCCGACATACCGCGCGTATTGGGGGATGTGGCTCACTATTACCCGATTGTGCTGGGCCATGAATTCTCGGGAGAGGTTGTGGAGGTAGGGAAACGGGTAAGAGGTATATCAATGGGTGATCGTGTCACCGGCGCCCCTCTCATTCCCTGTCACAGGTGCGTAGACTGCGTCCAGGGAAACTACGCCCAGTGCAAGAACTATACGTTCATAGGTTCTAGGGTTTTTGGGAGCTGGGCTGAGTATGTAAAGCTCCCTGGCATCAATGGCGTTAAGCTCCCCGAGGGAGTATCCTATGAACAGGGCGCGTTCTTCGAGCCTGCCACTGTAGCGTTTCACGGGTTATTCTGCATGGACTTCCGGGGAGGCTCAGATGTGGCGATCATCGGCATGGGAACGATCGGGTTGCTCGTTCTCCAGTGTGCGAGAATCCTGGGGGCCAAACGGATTTTCGCCTTTGATATCGATAATGACAAGTTGGAAGTGGCGAGGGAATATGGGGCGGACATATGCTTAAACACGCGAGACGAGGGGTTTCAGGAGATCATCAGACAAGAGACGAACGGCCGGGGTTTTGAGCTTGTGGTGGAGGCGGCGGGGGTAGAATCCACGGAGAAGCTCAGTCTCGAGATCGCCTCCAACAAGGGGAAGATAATGTTCATCGGGACGCCTTCAAGAGACGTCTCTCTCACCCGCAGGGAATTTGAGAACATAAACAGAAAAGAACTTACTATTCGTGGCTCCTGGATGTCATACTCGGCTCCCTTCCCGGGTAAAGAATGGGAATTGACGAGTTATTATTTTCAGAAGGGACGACTCGATTGCGATAGATTGGTAGATAGAGTCATCCCCCTTGGGCAGATCTCCAAAGCCTTCGAGGATTTGATGTCGGGGAAAGTAAAAGGGAAGATTCTGCTGAAACCATGAAGAACATGTTATTATGAATAAGACCTAAATGTGACAGCAATGAGCCGACACCAACCACTGCCGGTCAAAATATGACCTAGTACACGAGTTCTTCAGTCTGAGAGGACGTTCAGGCTGTTACCTGAACTGGCATCAAGGAGTAATTTCGCCAAGTTGGAGTGATGAAATATGCAACTACTAGAGTGGCTATTACTTGAGCAGGTGGTTCGCGATGAATTCATCCAAGCTCGCGAGGTATAATGGACCCAGAAATTTAGACACAGAAACGACGGGTTTTAAGCTATAATGGAACCATGAAAACATACTCGCCAACCTTTAAAGCGCAGGTCGTCCTTGAACTGCTCAAGGAAGAAAAAAGCATAGCCCAGATATCGTCTGAGTATGGGGTTCATCCGTCCCAGCTTCATAAATGGAAGAAGCAGGCAGTCGAGAATCTACCCCAGCTAGAGGATGATAAAAAGGCTATTGACAAAGTCAGGAACGAATACGAAGCAAAGCTGGATGAACTCTACGCCGAGATTGGCCGCCTCACTACGCAGATCGCGTGGTTCAAAAAAAGTTTCTGAGTTACCTCGCTCAGAGCGGCTTGCATTGCTAGATATGAGCGAGGACCGGGAGCTGCCTATTAGAACACAAGCAGAGCTTTTAGGTCTAAACCGTTCTAGCCTTTACTATAAGCCGGTTAAGCCCTCGGCTGAGGAGATTGCCCTCAAGCACCGGATAGATGAGATTTATACTGACCATCCCTACTATGGCTCGCGGCGGATAACGGCTCAATTACGTAGAGAAGGATTTACAGTTAACCGTAAGGCGGTCCAACGGCATATGCGTGAGATGGGGATTCAGGGCATCTGCCTGGCCCCAATCTCAGTAAACGAAACAGCGAACATTGGGTTTACCCCTATCTATTGCGAGGTGTTACGATAGATCATCCCAATCACGTGTGGGGCATTGATATCACTTACATTCGTCTGAAGCAAGGCAGGATGTACCTTGTTGCTATTATAGATTGGCATTCCCGTTACGTGTGGCCTGGGAGCTGGATCAGACTCTCGAAACCCCGTTTGTTTTAGGTGTGGTTCGCAAGGCTCTAATCCAGGCCTGGCCGGAGATTTTAAACAGTGACCAGGGAAGCCAGTTTACGAGTCCCCAGTATATAAACCTCTTACAGGAGGCCGGGATACAAATCAGCATGGATGGCAAGGGCATGCCATTGACAATATCTTCACTGAGCGCTTCTGGCGGACCATAAAGTATGAAGAAGTCTATCTGCATGAATATGGAAGTCCACGGGAAGCACGCCAGGGGATCGGCCAGTACATAGATTACTATAACAACCGGAGGCCACACCAAGCTTTGGGTTATCGAACCCCAGCGGAAATGTATTTTGGCAGCCCTCAGGGGATGATAAACGGTCAAAAATGATATGTGCCTGATATTTACGACTAAGCTTAGGGCTTACCAAGGGGCTCTGAGCGGGCCTCGGCACTACCACCGGGTACCCCTCTTCCAGAGGGTGTTTCCCTCCCTGGGGCCCTCTCCCGGTGGTACTTCCCGCTCCCGCAAATACAGTAGGGCTAAGGGGTCGGCCATAAGAGCATCGGAGCCTGGTTTAACTTCGGGGATTTCGCGTACGAGGCGCGGTACTGGGGGCTTGTGGCGATAGCTAAATATGCTGTCATAGATCGTACTAAGCTCATTTTCCGCAGTAGGGGCCTGTTCAATTAAGAGGTCATGGAGGATAGCTTTTGAAGATGGGAGTATCAAGGGTTGTTGATATCCCTTGAGAAGCAGACCTGGGTATCTTGAGATATTTTCGCCCGTCGTGGCGAATATCGTGCAGTCTCCTGATACCCACGAGATAGAAAAGGGATGACACTCTCTTTTATAGCATATGATAGCGAAATTCGCGCTCCTGGTCAACACAGTAGTCGCAACATCCCGTAACGAGTGCTTGGGATCATTTATATATACTTTTCTACTGCGGAAAATGAGCTAAG